>QHYJ01000042.1:25154-37050 GCA_003223255.1 Acidobacteriota bacterium
ATCGCGGGACATTAAGACTGCCACGTCGTTTCCGATGACCAAAAAAACTGCGAGACTCTCCGGGAAGCGGGATTGTCTGGTCACTGGGGCGGTCGGTCGGTGACCTGCTCCGGATGCGGGCGCCGGAAGGTCTCCGCAATGTGGCAGTTCCAGCACACCGGCCAGTGTGTGGCCAGAGTCTGCTGGAGGTTCTCAAGCGGAAATTCGTTCCATTGCAGCGTCTGCCTATCCTCGTTGACAAGGGCGGGAGGATGATCGTGCCAGTGGATCTCGCCGAAAGGTTTATGGCAGTAAGCGCATTTCTTTCCTTGGTACCATTGATTGACAATGGTCGAAACCAGGCATTCCCTCGGCGACTGTTGAATCTGCGACAAACATTCCTGCCCGCAATGTGCCATTTCCGGCCACCTCGAACATGCGCTTAACTGGACATGCGGAGTTCTTACCGTGTCCGCGAGTGCGGCCTTTCCCTCGGCGACCGGCACAGCCGCCGGCTGGTGATTTTCCGGACAGGCAATAATTCTGTCCCCGCGAAAGTTGTGGTAAACGCCAAGAGAGCGCATGAACAGGAAAACAACGACCGCGAGGGCTGCCACCAGAACCACAAGGACGTATGTCATGATTCGCTCCCTTCTTCCTGGAGGGCCCCGGGTCGCCGACGTGCTTGGACTGAGCGCCGTCGGTGAAAAGTCCCGGGACGCCTCCCTACAGAACCTGTGTACGCGTTTGGCACACAGGGCGCGGTGATAGCGGTCACCGGCCTAGGTGATGGCCGTCATCCGCGCACTGAGGGATGCGTTCCTCTCTGCTTGCCGTTTTTATCTAACTTAACTTCTAGGAAGGACTTGCCGTTACAAGAAAGCTATTTTTGCAGGCGGAGTTTCGTTGGGGTCCGGGCCTCGGGGCTCTTGGGCGACCAGTCCTCAGGAGGGAAGGCTACACGCCAGAAATTCGGGCTCGGCGAGGAGAATTCTACGCCGATTTCCGCTTTGCCGCCGCGCACGGGCCCAAGAAACGCCACATGGCACTCTTGTTCCTCTTCGGTCTTGTTGTGCTTCATGCGGATTACCGCCCCGCTGATTACCCGCGCATTGAGCAACACCAGAGCGCCGTGTGCATTGATGGCGAGAGTTTCGGTCATTTCCTCGAAATCTTTGCCCTGAGCATCTTTGCCGCGAATCCGGATGCTCACTTGCATGAGTACGCGCTGGCTGCGGCGGCGCGTTCCAGCAGTATGGATCGGTGTTTGCGACACTTGTGACATGAAAGACCCTCGCTCTGTTTAACTATACGCGCTGGCACAGAACTGTCGAGGGGCATCCCGACCGGCGGTTTTCAAAGAGGCTATGCCTGTTGAATTAGCCGCGCTCTTCGATGGGTACGTAGTGCCGCGTGGCATGGCCTAGATAAATCTGGCGCGGGCGCGCAATTTTCTGTTCCGGATCCAGAAGCATTTCTTCCCATTGGGCAATCCACCCAGACGTGCGCGGAATGGCAAATAGGGCCGGGAACATGGTCATGGGGAAGCCCATCGATTGGTAGATCAAGCCGGTGTAGAAATCCACGTTGGGATAGAGTTTGCGTTTAATGAAGTAATCGTCTTCCAGCGCGATGCGTTCGCACTCCAGCGCAATCTCGAGCAGCGGATTCTTGCCCATCAAGTCGAACACTTGATAGGCGATGTGCTTGATGATGCGCGCGCGTGGGTCGTAATTCTTGTACACGCGATGGCCGAAGCCCATGAGCTTGGTCTCCCCAGCTTTGACCCGCTTGATGAATGCGGGAACATTCTGGACGGAACCAATTTCCATAAGCATGCGGAGAACTTCTTCATTGGCTCCGCCGTGGAGCGGTCCATAAAGCGCGGCAATGGCCGCGGCGGTCGCAGAGTAGGGATCGACATGCGAACTGCCGACGCTGCGAATGGTGTTTGCCGAGCAGTTCTGCTCATGGTCCGCATGCAGAATGAACAAAATGTCGAGAGCGCGTTCCAGCGTGGGATTGGGCCGGTACTTCGTTTCCGAAGTCCGGAAAAGCATGTTCAAAAAATTTCCCGCATAGCTGAGATCGTTGTCGGGATACACGTAAGGCATGCCCAGCGTGTGCCGGTAAGCAAAAGCCGCGATCGTTGGCATCTTGCCAATCAGGCGGTAAGTCTGCTTCTTGCGTGACTCGGAACTAAAGATGTCTTTCGCGTCGTGATAGAACGTCGAGAGTGCCGCAATCGTTGAAATCGTCATGCCCATGGGGTGGGCGTCGTAGTGGAAGCCGTCGAGGAACTTCTTGATGCTCTCGTGGATGAAAGTGTGGTGCGTAATGTGATAGGTCCAGTCCTTCAATTGCCCGACGGTTGGCAGTTCGCCATGTAAAAGCAAGTAGGCCGTTTCCAGATATGTACTCTTTTCTGCGAGGTCTTCGATGGGATAGCCGCGATACCGCAGGATGCCGGCGTCGCCATCGATGTACGTTACTCTGCTGATGCACGAAGCTGTGTTGTTGAACGCCGGATCGTAACTCATCATCCCGAATTCCGCGGGGTCGACTTTGATCTGGCGGAGGTCGGCGGCGCGGATGGTGCCGTGGGTGATGGGGATTTCGTAGGATTTTCCCGTGCGATTGTCGATGATGGTGAGCGAATCTCGCGACGCGGTGGCGCTCTCAGATTTTTTTGTCTGGGTTGCGGAAAGTGGCGAACTCATTCCAAGTCCTCGGAGGCAGCGCAGCGGTTGCCTAAACCTCACTACCACTTTACACCAAAGCGGGCGGGGCGGAAACCGGACCGACGGGCAGGTGTTGCAAAGTGCGCAGATTCAAGAAGTTGGACCGAGGAGAGGCCAGAGAGGGCAGGGGGCCGATAGGCCTCTTGACAATATTCGTTATAACAGGTATTATCGCGGTTGTTGCCCAGGAGGCCAACCATGATCCACATTCGCAAAAGCGACGAACGCGGCCACGCCAACCACGGCTGGCTGGACACCCATTTCACCTTTTCTTTCGCCGACTACTACGACCCCAAGCACGTGCACTTTCGCACGCTGCGCGTGATGAACGACGACCGCATCGCCGGCGGCGGAGGTTTTCCGATGCATCCGCACCGCGACATGGAAATCGTCACCTATGTGCTCGAAGGGGCTCTGGAACATCGCGACAGCATGGGCAACGGCTCGGTCATCAAGCCGGGCGACATCCAGTACATGAGCGCGGGCACGGGTGTGACGCACAGCGAATTCAACGCCTCGGAAACCAAGCCTGTGCATCTCTACCAAATCTGGATGTTTCCGGAAAAGCAGGCACTCAAACCGGCGTACGGGCAGAAAAAGTTCGGCGAAGCCGAGAAACGCGGAAAGTTGCGGTTGGTCGTTTCTCCCGATGGCCGCGACGGTTCGGTGAAGATCCGGCAGGATAATGACCTGTACGCCGCGGTGCTGGCCAAGGGCGAGACGGTCAAGCATGAATTGAAGCCGGAGCGCCATGCCTACGTGCAAGTGGCGCGCGGCAGCGTGACACTGAACGGCGCGAAGCTGGACGAAGGCGACGGCGCCGCAATCTCTGATGAAAAAGCTGTGGAACTTACCGGCGAAAAAGACGCGGAAGTTTTGCTGTTCGATCTTGCCTGAACTGAGTTTTCAACGCACGGAAGCGCGCAGATTCTTGCTTCTCCCGCAGGACTGCGCGCTTTTCTTTGCGCGCGTCCTTCGTCCTGGCCTCCTCCACTCGATCCTGAATTGCTCGTGTTGAAGTTCGCACAAAGTGAATCAGCCGCGGGTGCGGCGAAATTCGCGCATGAAGCCGGTGAGCGTTTCGACCGCTTCGAGCGTCACCGCATTGTAGAGCGAGATGCGCATGCCGCCCACGGAGCGGTGGCCGGGAGTACCGGCGAGTCCCGCTGCCGCGGCTTCTTTGGCGAATTGCTTTTCCACGGCTTCACCGCCGCCGGGGACGCGGAAAACCACGTTCATCTTCGAGCGCGAACTTTGTTCGACGGGGCAGCGATAGAAGCCCCTGCTGTCTTCGATGGTGTCGTAAAGAAGCTTGGCTTTCGCTTCGTTGCGTTTCTGAATGCCTGCGACACCCCCAAGTGACTCGATCCATTCGAGAACCAGGCCCATGACGTAAACCGCGAAAGTTGGCGGTGTGTGATAAAGCGAGTTGTCTTTGATATGCGTGCGGTACTGCAAAACCGTAGGAACATCTTTGTCGGCGCGTTCGGCGAGATCCTTGCGGAGGATGACGACGGTCACTCCGGAGGGCCCGAGGTTTTTCTGCGCGCCCGCGAAGATGAGGCCGTACTTTTTCACGTCGATGGGGCGTGAAGCGATGTCGGAGGACATGTCGGCGACAAGCGGGGCATTTCCCGTTTGGGGGCCCGTTTCAGGAATGGCGGTCCACTGGGTGCCTTCGATGGTGTTGTTCGTGCACAAGTAGACGTACGAAGCATTCGGGGAGAATTTGATTTCGTCGAGCCGCGGCAGACGCGCGAACTTTTCCGATTCCGTCGAGGCGGCGACGTTGTAGGGAAACCCTTTTTTCAATTCACCGATGGCTTTGGCGGTCCAAGCGCCGGTGTGCAGCACATCCACGGGCTTTCCCGGAAGGCAAAGATTCATGGGCGCCATGCTGAACTGCAAGCTGCCACCGCCCTGGACAAAGATGACCGCGTAGTCGTCGGGTATGGCAAGAAGGCTGCGGAGTTTTTGTTCGGCGGCGGCGTTGATGCTTTCGTATTCCGGCGAGCGGTGGCTCATCTCCATGACGGACATGCCCCTACCGCGCCAGTCAAGCAGTTCTTCCCTGATGCGCTCGAGAACCGGCAGGGGTAGAGCGGCGGGGCCGGCGTTGAAATTGAAAATGCGTTTCGTGGTTGGTGCGGAAGCGGTGGTCGTGCTCACGGTAATGGATCCTCTCGAATTGATGGAAGCGCTGTAGCCCTTCGGTTTGCCTGAGGGTAAACGAGCGGGCGCGGCATTCGTAGCTCTTCAGAATAACAGAAAAGCCTTCGCGCGAACCGTGCACGGGGGCAGGAGATTAGGGAAACAGGTGCGGAGCGGGTCCTCTCCGGGGGGCGGACAGCGCAAAATTCAATGCGAAGGCCGAACTGCCACTGGGGGAAAAACTAGAACGATAGTTTCAGCGCAAGCTGAATGATGCGCGGGTTGCCGTAGGTGTTGGTGATTTGACCGAACGTGCCGTCGGTCAGGTTCGTGTCGGGATCTTGAGACAGAGGATGGTTGAAAATGTTGAAGAACTCTGAACGGAACTCGAGATCGCCGCTGTCCCGGAGCTTGTGCAGGGGGAAATGTTTGAACAGCGAGAAATCGAAGTTGATCTCGCTGGGACCACGCAGGATGCCGACACCGGAGTTGCCGAAACCCGCGGCAACGGGCGGGCAGTTTCCATCCGGAAGGACTTGTGAGGGCGCGCAAGTTCCAGGCGGCTCCTCGCTTCCAATGACGGGAGGGGCCGTAAAGCAATTCTTGTCGATGTAATTGTTGAGTTTGGAGGCAACCGAGCCGCTGTTGACATATCGGCCAGACGTACAATTTCCCTTGAGCTGCGCACGGTCCGTGGAGATCCCGTACACGTTGCTTGCATTGGTGTACAAGACTGTAAGGTAGTGGCCGCTCTGATAAGTGGTAACGCCCTGAACAGACCAGCCCCCGAGAGTTTGCTGAGCGAAAGTGTTATTCCAATGGGGTTTCGGCAGTTGATACGAATAGTTTATGACCAGGCGTTGCGGACGGACGAAGTTGTCGGGCCCGTAGTCTGTTGCAAGGTTGTTTTGATTCCCGACGACTTGACCTCCATTGGGTCCTGTTGTGGACCCGACGCTATCGGACAGGTCTTTGGACCAGGTGTAAGAAACTTGCGCCTGCAACCCATGGCTGAAGCGCTTGTTCAGACTGACGAGAAGCGCGTTGTACCAGGACGCCCCGCCGGAGCCGATCTGTAACATTTGGGAGGCGGAAAAACCGGGGAATGGAACGCGCTGCTGAATATTGGCCACCGTGTTGGTGCTGGTCAGTCCGGCTTGGTTGACGGAGCGTTCGTCAATTAGGTGGAGGCCGCGGGCCCCGGAATAGCCGACTTCCAGAACCATGCTTGGCGTCAACTGCGTTTGTGTGCCTAAGCTATATTCCTGCACCATCGGCGGGCGATAGTTCGGCTCAAAGAAGGTAATGGCGTTTGCCGTGCTCGGTGAGTAAGGAACGAAAGTGGGGAAGTTTGGTTGGGCCAGCGGCAGAGGTTGCTGTTCGGTAAAAGTAAAGTTGGGCAGGAAAAAGCGAAAATCGCCGTAAGGAGGCGCAGAGATCGGTTGGAGAAAAGGCTGGCCGGTGGACCTGGAATGGTAGACGCCGTAGCCGCCACGCAACACCACTTTGTCATCCGTCCAGGGCAATTGATATGCAAAACCCAAGCGCGGATTCCAGGTATTCTGGCCGATGCCGTGCAGGCCGTAGTCGTTGCCGAGCTGGACCACGCCTGCCGGAACGGGACCGCTGTAATTGTTGGGAACGGTCGTACCTGCAAGAGTGCCGCCAGGAGGTGGATTCCTGTCCGCTTTTGAAGGATCAAAGCCTGCGTTCCGGCCGAGCGCGTCGCCGAAGTCGCCGATGCGGTCATAACGTACGCCGAGGTTCAGCGTGAGTCGCTTGGTCACTTTGAAGTCGTCTTGGGCGTAGCTCCACACCTCCCAATCGCGATAAGCACGGTCAAAGAGCCCCAGCAAGTCAATAGAACCAAACATGTTGCTGATGCCGGTGCCATTTTGCCCGCCTGATTCGCCGAGCATGAAGTCCGCCCAGGTAAGAAAGAGCTCGCCCGACAGATAGTGGAAGCCAATCTGGTTATTTTGCTCGCGCTGAAGGCCGGCGCCGAAACGGAAGGCGTGTTTGCCGCGCGTCCAGGAAACGGAATCCTGAAAAGTGTAGGTGTTCTCCGCGATCAAGACCGTCTGGCCGTTTCCCCCCAAAGAGAGCCCGGTTGCGCCTCCCGCATCAATGGCCAGTGCAGGAATATTGTCGTCGAACGGCACTACCGTTGCGCCCACTTGAGACCAGCTGAAGCTCTTGGCCTGGGCAAAAGTAGCGAAGATGCGATGATAGGCGACTTCGGCCTCATTCAAAACAGTGGGCGTGATGATATAGGTGTGGGTCAGCGAGAAATTCCTAAAATCCTGAGTTAGGTTCACGGGCGCGCCCGGCGGCGAGCCACCACCGGTTAGGTTCGTCTGCGGGAGGGTAAAGGTTATGCCGCTGTTGGCGAAGAAGAAGCGGGACATCAGTTTGCTTTTGGCCGACATTTCATAGTCCGCATTGGTCATAAACTGATCTTCGGTAAACGGGCAGGCTTCGCTGAAGGCTGCAGTTCCTTGCGCATCGAAAGGGATACTGGTGCTGGTGTTTATGGTTTGAGGCGTGGGCACCAGGTATTTCCCGTTTGGCAGTTTCAAATTTAGCAGGGCGAGGGCGACTGGATTGATGTTCGAGCCGTCTGCCGCAACCTGCGTTCCACCGAACGCCGTAACCGCCGTGGGATTTGCTGTACCGGGTCCGTAGGCGGCGAAAAGAGCGCCTAAAGTAGCAGCCGATCGATCATTGGTGAGGGGCGCCTCCTTTATAACGGAAGAGCAGTTAAGGTCGAGACCGTTGCGCTGGCGAGTGCCCTGGTAGGACGTGAAGAATTGCAGCTTGTCCTTTTTGATCGGTCCGCCGAAATCGCCGCCGAATTGATTTTGTTTGAGTACCGCCCGCGGCTGTTTGTTTGCGTTGAGGAAGAAGGTGTTTGCGTTCATGTCGTCATTGCGGAAAAATTCCCAGGCCGCCCGTGGAACTCGTTGGTGCCGCCCTTAGTAATGACGTCGACATCAGCGCCGGCATTGCGGCCGTAGGAGGCGTCGTACTGGCCGGTTTGAACTTTAAATTCCTGGATAGTGTCGGGATTGGGAATAGCGACACCAGCGCTGAAATAGCCGCTCTGCTGAATGTCGTTGACGCCCACGCCGTTCATCTGGAAGTTGTTGTCAGCGGCCCAGTTGCCGCTGGAAACGGTGGGATCCTGGTTGTTGCCGCCACCACCGCGGCCCAATTCACCAGCACTGGCGATCTCCGTGGACACGCCGGGGTTGAGTCCGATGATCTGGGTGAAGTTGCGCATGGCGAGAGGAAGCGCTTGAACCTGCTCGCCGGAGGTGACGCGGCCCAGGGTACTCGATTCGGTTTGCAGCTGCACCGCTTCGGCCTCGACGATCACCTTGTCAGAAATCTGGCCGACTTCGAGACGGATGTTAAGTGCATTAGTCTCGGTAACAATAATGCGGACGTGTGGAATGGTGATCGTGCGGAAGCCTTCCTTGCTGGCCGCAACGAGGTAGGTGCCGGGGAGCAAGAGCGGCACGCTGTAGGTTCCGCCTGCGCCGGTGGTCACAGTGCGGACTTCGCCAGAGCTATCGCTGGTAACTTTTACCTGCGCGCCGAGAATGGATGCGCCGGAAGCGTCGGTGACAATTCCGGTGAGAGCGCCGGTTCCAGCGGTTTGGGCGAAAAGCGCCGGCACGAAGATTATGGTTGCGAGAAGAAGAGAGATGGCAACACGCCGCAGATGTTTTGGAAGCACACGGCGGAGCCAAGAATAGTCGGGATGTGAAAAAATGGTGTGACGCATGCGCCCCCCATGCCTAGTTGGCAGTCTTAGCTCATTCTTGAGGCACACTACTTGTTGCGGCCCAATCATACGGACGGCCATGTGCAACAGATGATGCGGGCAACCACCACTTCCGTGCTCGCGTAACTCTAGGGGCGCGGAAACACTCTGTCAAGGCATTTTGTCGTCCAGAAGCCTTGCCGGCAGAACTGAAACAAATGTTTCGCCACCTGCCAAGGCGATTTTTATGAGCATCGATCAGTCGGGGAGTTTGTGGCCCTGGCCGCGAGCGGCGACAGCGACTTCACGCTGCTCGGAGGCAGTAAGCTGCGCGGGATCGCAGAAGTCGGAACCGTTGAGGCATTCCTTGAGATTGCGGCTGTGGGCGGCGAGCGCAACCTCCTGTTGCTCTTCGCTGGTCAATTGAGCGCGGTCGCACTCGCCTAGTCCTTCGAGACAGTTTTGCAGATTGTTGTAGTGAGTGGCCTCGGCCACTTGTTTTTTCTCGGCGGGACTGAGCTGCGACGGATCACACGCACCGGTTCCATCCGGGCAGGTCTGGAAATTCCGGACCAGGGCGGCACGGGCCACCTGCTGGCGCTCTTCGGCGGTTAGCCGCGTGGTAGCGCACTCCGCCAGGCCGTCCATGCAGTTCTGCAAGTTGTGAATACGGCGGGCACTCGCGACCTCTTGTTGCTGTTCGGCAGTCAATTGCTTTTTATTGCAGTCGGAGTATCCGTAGAAACAGTCCAGGAAATTGCTCCCTTGTTTGATGCTCTGGAGCGCTTGTTTTTCCTGCGGAGACAAGCGGGCGAAATCACAGCCCGTGAAGCCTTCCAGGCAGTTCTGAAGATTCTCGGCGTGGGGCGACGGAATGTTTTGCGCTGCGGCCTGTAAAGGGACAAATACTGCGGCCAACGCGACATAGAAAAAACACCGGTATATTTTCATCCGCAACCCTCCCCTGGAGATAGACGCGGGAGCAGGCCGGAGGGTTTTCCTGAGCGAGGGTGGTATATCGTAATACGATATAAGCGCCAGATGCCGGCCGTACCAAGGCGACATCGGGGCACGCTTCGGCACGGCTTATGTTGAACCCCACTCGCAATGACGGTAGTGAGGAGCCGCGCTTACGGCGCTTTGGGATGCCGGGCTGAAGCCCGGCGTTAGGAAAACCGGTGGCAACGGGTTAGCGGACGGTGACGGTGAGGGACTGGGACTTGGTGTTGCCGGCGGCGTCGGCGATGGCAAGCGTGTAGGTGGTGGTCTTGGCGGGAGTGACTTCAACGCAACGCGTGTAGGAAGGCCAGACGGGATTGGATTGCGGCTCAAGCTTGACGGTTTTGGCGTTGGCGACGCCGTAGCAAAGCTGAACGGATTGGCCGCGGCGAATCTTGCCAGGAGTGGCGTAAAAGGTTTGGATGGCGAGTTCTTTGCCGCCTAATTGCTCGAGGGTGGCGCGGTCGTCCGCGCGCTGCTTTGCGGCGGCGGCTTCTTTGGCGCGATATTCGAAGGAGCGGTTTTGCCACCAGCGGGAAAACAAAATCCAGATGACCGTGAACGCAGCAATGACGAAGACGATTCGAGAGTAGAAAGAAGGGTTCTTGAGGAGGGATTTGCGCGGCCGATCGGGTTGCGGGGGTTGCGTCAACAAGGTTCTGGCTCCAAAGAATTAGTTTAAAGGAAATAAAGGAAAAAAAGGGGGTAGAGGAAGTAAAGGAAGCAAGGGAGAAAGAGAAAGGCAGGCGGACACATCTCGCGGCGGCTCGGTTGAGATCCCTGCCCTGCCTGGCGTCTGGTGCGGGCAGCAGGCAAGCTGCGGCAGGCAGCCGAAGCGCGCCCTTGCAAATAGAGGGGCTTGTGAGTGGTCCGCGTTAATCGTCGAGGGTGGCGCCGGAGGTGATGTTGAATTTTGCGGAGACACCCTTCGTTGCTGGCTGGCCTGCCGCCGCAGGTTGACCACCGCCGATCCACACCTCGACGGGGCCGGGGACGACGCGGCGGATGCCGGCTTCGTCGACGGTGCTCAGGTCGCGGTCGTTAAGCCTGAACGTGACGGTTTGGGAAGCGGATATCGCGAGATGGATGCGCTGGAAGCCGGCGAGGGCGCGAAGGGGCGCGCCGTCAACGCCGGGATGCGAGAGATAGAGCTCGACGACTTCGTCGCCGGGGACGGAACTGGCGTTCGTGACGCGCGCGGAAACGGTGACGGCAGTGCCGACGGCGACCTGGTCAGGAGTAACTTTTGCGTCGGAGTAGTTGAACGAAGAAAAGCTCAGGCCGTAGCCGAAGGGATAGAGCGGCTGTTCGGTGAGGTAACGATAGGTTCTGCCGTTCATGCTGTAGCTACCGAAGGGAGGCAGCTGCGCGACGGATTTGTAAAATGTGACCGGCAAGCGACCGGCGGGATTGTAGTCGCCGGAAAGAACGTCGGCGACGGCGGCGCCGCCTTCCTCGCCGGGATACCAGGCTTCGAGAATGGCGGCGGCATGGTCCTGCGCCCAGTTGACGGCAAGCGCGCTGCCGCTAGTGAGAACGACGATGAGCGGCTTTCCGGTGGCCGAGAGAGATTCGAGAAGCTGCTGTTGAGGACGCGGGAGATCGAGGTCAAGGCGGTCGCCGCCAAAGAAGCCGGGATCGCTGTTGTCGGACTCTTCGCCTTCGAGCTGAGCCGTGAGGCCAACGACGGCGACGACGACGTCAGCTTTGCGCGCGGCCTCGACGGCTTCCTGAATCAGACTTGGCGGAAGCCAGAGAAGGCGCGCGGTGGATTCCCAGGAATGGTGGAAGTACTCCATACGAATCGGATAAGCGAGGCCAGCCTGAAGATGGACGAGCGTGGTCATCACGCGCGCGCCGTGGGGAGCCCAGTCGTCCACAATTTTCTTTCCATCGAGGAAAAGGCGGGAGCCACCGTCGGTGTCCATGCCCAGGCGATAGTCGCCGTCGACGGGCGGAATGAGAACACCGGTCCAGCGCACCGAATAGTTTTGTGCGGGAACACCGGGACCTGGCGAAACGTTGTTCCATTCGAAATGGATGGCGGGGTCGACGCGCTTTAATGTCGGGTCGCTTGACAAGACCGTGTTTGCGAAATATTCGGCGTTCAGGCCGGGCTGAGAATTTCCCGCACCGGTGCGCAGATATTCGCCGGGAAGCAGGACGGCGCTGGTTTCGGTGAGGGGAGCGCCGATCGCAGTGGTGACTTTGGCGTTGTGAAAGCGCTTGCGAATGCCGTCGAGAATGGTGGTGTAAG
>QHYJ01000042.1:37135-45515 GCA_003223255.1 Acidobacteriota bacterium
CGCCGCTTCGAGCGCAAGCTGGTGATGGGCAGGAGTGTCGTTGTCGGCGAGCGTGAGCTTCGACCAGGGCCCGGACTCCGGCGGGTCGAACAGGCCGAGGCGGAAGCGCGCTTCAAAGAGACGCTTCACCGCGAGATCAACCTCCGCGGGAGAGAGCAGGCGATTTTCAACCGCAAAGGGAAGCGCGGCAAATTCGGGGCCGCAACTCAAATCAGTTCCCGCTTTGACGGAAAGTGCGGCCGCTTGTTCGAGAGTGAGAACGAAGCCGTGGCCTTGGTGAATATCACTGATCGCCCAGCAGTCGGAAACGACATAACCTTTAAATCCCCACTTGTTACGCAGCGTGTCAAAAAGAAGATGATTGGCGCACGCCGGCTCGCCGCGCACGGAGTTGTAGGCGCACATGATGGAATCGGCGTGGCCTTCCACGACCGTGGCGCGAAAGGCGGGGGTGTAGGTGTCCGCGAAGTCGCGGGGAGAAACCGGCACATCGAAGCGATGGCGCAGGGTCTCCGGGCCGCTATGAACCGCAAAGTGCTTGGGCGTTGACACTGTCTTCAAGAACTTGGGATCGTCACCCTGCAAGCCGGTGACGAAGGCCACGCCGATGCGGCTGGTGAGGAAAGGATCTTCACCGTAGGTTTCCTGGCCGCGTCCCCAGCGCGGATCGCGAAAAATATTGATGTTGGGCGACCAGAAGGTGAGGCCGTAATAGCGGCCGGTGTTTCCGTGCTGGATGGCGTCATTGTATTTGGCGCGAGCTTCCGTAGAGATCACCTCGGCGACGCGATGAACGAGATCCGTGTCGCAAGTGGCAGCGATGCCGATGGCTTGCGGGAAGACCGTAGCGATTCCAGCGCGAGCGACGCCGTGCAAGCCTTCGTTCCACCAATTGTAGGCGGGTACATTGAGGCGCGGGATGGCAGCAGCAACATCCTGCATCTGCGAAGCTTTTTCTTCCAGGGTCATGCGTGAAACCAGATCGTTGACGCGCTGATCGATCGGAAGGCTGGGATCCAAATAAGCCGGGCGCGGAGAGGCAGCCGAAAAAGCGACGGTCGAAGCGGATTGCGCCCGCACTGGAACGGAGCTGAAAAGAACCACGAACGAGACGACGATGATACGAAGTGTGTTGACTGACATGGCGGAGATTTTCCTGCAACCGGTTGCAAGAGTCCACACCAAGTTCCAGGAGGAGTGCAGAGGAGGGTTTGGAAAGAAATTCTCGACAGACTTGGTGCCAGTCTCCGACCGCCTGGAGGCCTGGCGATGCAATGCGCAGAAAATCTGCGGCGACTCCCGGTTCCAGTTCCCGAAGACACGGACTTGGCGATGAGCGACGCCTTCTGCCCCCCCACCTTTTCCTGATAGTCTGGCGCAGCAAGAGGTACCTGGAGATTAGCCTTTCTGGATACGATTGCATTGAACGATTTAGCTTCAGAGTTTGTTTGCCGTTAGGCACCAAGACAGGCTACAATGTAAAAGTTCGAGGAGGACTGAGTTCGTGCTCATGATTCGTTTGTCCAGGATTGGCAAAAAGAAGAAGCCCTATTACCGCGTGGTGGTTATCGAGAGGACTCGGCCACGCGATGGCCGCATCAAAGAAGCTGTAGGAACCTATGATCCGCTGAAGAAGCCCGCGGAAATCAAGCTCGACGCCGAGCGCATCAAGCATTGGATTGACCTGGGTGCACAGCCCAGCGATACAGTACGCAGTTTTCTACGTCAGCAGAAAATCGCGTAAACGCACAACCCAGCTCCCTGACGGCGGTCATGATTCGACTGCTCCGTGGTGCCAGTGAGGCGTTGACCGTTTCTGGAGGGCGCGCGGTAAGTTGCCGCTGGAAATAAGCTCAAGCGGAGTTGCCCAAATGAAGGAGCTGGTCGAAGCAATAGCCAGAGCCCTGGTGGACCATCCCGAGGACGTGCTGGTAAAGTCCGTCGAGGGATCGCAAGTGACGGTGTTGGAGTTGCGCGTGCACCCCGAGGACTTGGGAAAAGTGATTGGCCGCCAGGGGCGGACGGCCAAGGCAGTACGTACGCTTTTGGGTGCGGCGGGGATGAAGTTGAAGAAGCGCTTCACGCTTGAGATTCTCGAAGACTGATATTGCGCGGTGACTTCAAAGCCGCGATTTTTCAAACAACATTTGTGAGCCCAGACACTCCACGATGGGTCCTGGTGGCGCGCATCCTTCGTGCGCGAGGCAATAAGGGGGAAGTGGCCGCCGAAGTACTCACCGATTTCCCGCAAAGGCTAGCGAAATTGCGGGAAGTATTTCTTGCCGATCCCCAAAGCAAAGAAGAGCCGCGTCGCACCGCATTGAAATCATGCTGGCTCAGCCAGAACCATCGCGGCCAGATCGTTTTTCACTTCGAAAGGGTGGATTCCATTTCTGAGGCGGAAAAGCTTCGCGGATTTGACGTGCTCCTGCCGTTCGAACAACGCGTAAATCTGCCATCGGGACAGTATTTCGTTGCGGACCTCATTGGCTGCAGTGTGTTCGAAACACCGGCGAGCGCGCCGGCCGTGGCATCTTCGCCGTGCTCGCTTGCGGTAGCTCCTGCTTTGCTTGGCACGGTCCGCGACGTTCAGTTTCCTGGCGAAGAAATGACCGGAACCCCACTCCTTGAAGTGGACACTTCGCAAGGCGAACTGCTGATTCCTCTGGCCGAAGATATCTGCACCAAAATCGACCCGAACGCGCGTCGCATCGACGTGGTGTTGCTGGAAGGGCTGCGGGATTTGAATTGAGCATGAGCAATGCCGCTGCCGGACGTCATCGTGCATATAATGGCATGCATTGAAAATTGCATGCGATTTGATCTCATCACCATTTTCCCGGAATTTTTCAACGGGCCACTTGATCACGGGATAGTGCGTCGAACGAGCGAGGCCGGGCTAATTCACGTGCATGTGCAGAATTTGCGCGAGTTTACCAAAGGCCGGCATCGCACTGTGGACGATCGGCCCTTCGGCGGCGGGGAGGGCATGGTGCTAAAGCCAGAGCCGCTGTTTGAAGCCGTCGAGTCTTTGCTTGGCCGCAGTGTTGGAGACGCGGCGAAACAGAATGAGCAAGATCCCGGCACGGCGATTGTGTTGATGTCCGCGGCTGGGAGGCTTTTCGATCAGGAAACGGCACGAAGGTACTCTCAGCTCCAGCGAATCATCTTGATTTGTGGCCGCTATGAAGGAGTGGACGAACGCGTGGCCGAGCACCTTGCGAACGAGGAGGTTTCCATCGGCGACTTTGTTTTGAGCGGCGGGGAACTGCCGGCGATGCTCGTGGTGGATGCCGTCACGCGTCTGCTCCCCGGCGCACTCGGCAACGAGGCGTCTTCGCAGAACGAATCGTTTAGTGAGCTTCAGGCTGTCACCGCAAAACCGGATAAGAGTTGGAACACGACGAGAAGCGAATCCGGCAAGGAGGTTCGCATGCTGTTGGACTTTCCGCATTACACGCGACCTGCGGAGTACCGTGGTTGGAAAGTACCTGAGATTCTCATCAGCGGAAACCATGCGGAGGTCGCCAAATGGCGCAAGCAGAAGGCCGTGGAAAAGACGCGCCGGAACCGTCCCGACCTCTTCTCATAGGAATAAAATAGAGGGGTTGCGGTCCTAAACAGCACATGAGAGAGTGCTTAGATGAGGCGCCAGCGAGCCGCCTAGAACAAAGCATTTTGACGCGGACGAGAATCATGGAAGGCTATTCGAACGCCGAAGTTTCTCTGCCACTAGATCGGGCTTGCGCCTGTCGGTGCTGTTGTATGTGCTTCGCTAGGGGCGGCCACGGAGGTTCTTCGGTATAAAGGGAATTTGAAAACCGGAAGAATTTCAAGGCCGCTCAGGAAGAGCGGCTTTTTCATTTTCTGCGAGGGGCGAGCATCGGGGAATGGGAGGTTTCATGAGCAACGAGTCTAATGGCAACGGGTACGGACCGGAGAAGCCCATTGCCATTTATTACGAGCATCCGGACTGGTTCCGGCCATTATTTCAGCAACTCGACGAGCGCGGCGTAAATTGGCTGAAGATCGACGCGCGCCATCATTATTACGAGGCGGCGTCGCCGGAATGTGAGTATTCCCTGCTCTTCAATCGCATGAGCCCTTCGGCGTGGCAGCGTGGCTTGACCCATGGAATCTTCTATACCTTGAACTACCTCGCCCACCTCGAAGCCAAAGGCGTGCGCGTTGTGAATGGCTACCGCAGCTTCGCGCACGAAATTTCCAAAGCACAGCAGCTCACCAATTTGGAAAAACTCGGTCTGCCTTATCCAAAAGCGCATGTCATCAATCATCCGGCGCAGGCGCTTGCCGCCGCCGAAGCTATCGGGTATCCGGTGGTGCTGAAGCCGAACATTGGCGGAAGCGGCGCGGGGATTGAGCGTTTCAGTTCTCCCGAGCAATTGCGCGCCGCGGTCGACGCGAGTCGCCTCTACTTCGGCATCGATTCGACCGCGTTGGTGCAGGAAGCGTTCACCCCGCGGAACGGAATCATCACGCGCGTTGAAGTCCTTGGTGGCAAATACCTCTACGCCATTCGAATCCACATCACCGGCGAGACGTTTAACCTGTGTCCCGCGGACATTTGCCAGAACACGCGGGGCGAGGAGCTGAGGCGTATCGCCTGCCCTGTCGACGCGCCGAAAACGGGCATGAAAGTCGAAGGCTACGACGCACCGCGGCAGGTCATTAAAGACGTCGAGCGCATTGTCGAGCTCGCCGGTGTGGAAGTCGGCGGCATCGAATACGTTTTTGACGAGCGCACCGGACAGCAACTCTATTACGACGTGAACGCGCTTTCGAATTTCGTTGCCGACCCCGTTCGCGTAATCGGATTCAACCCGTATGCGCGGCTGGCAGATTTTCTGATTGAGGAAGCGCGGCGTCACGAAGCAAAGCAGGCGGAACGTGTCGCCGCAAGGGGAGGGTCATGATGAGATACGGATACTGGTTGCCTGTTTTTGGAGGCTGGTTGCGCAACGTCGAAAACGAAAATATGCAAGCCACTTGGGCGTATGTAAAGCGCCTGACGCAGCGCAGCGAGCAAATCGGCTTCGATGTGACGCTGATCGCGGAGCTCAATCTCAACGACATTAAAGGCGTGGAGGCGGATTCCCTTGACGCGTGGTCTACCGCAGCGGCGCTTGCGGCCGTCACGGAAAGAATTGAGTTGATGGTGGCGGTGCGGCCCACGTTTCATTCGCCCGCCCTGTTGGCGAAGCAGGCGGCCAACATCGATCACATCAGCAATGGCCGGCTCACGCTCAACGTGGTTTCCTCGTGGTGGGCTGACGAAGCCCGCAAATACGGTGTGGCATTCGAACAGCATGACGACCGGTACGCCCGCACCAGCGAGTGGCTCGACGTACTCGACGGCGTGTGGAAGCAGGACCATTTTTCTTTCTCCGGCAAGTATTACCGCGTGGAAGATAACGTCCTCGCGCCCAAGCCCGTGGCCCAGCCACGTCCCACACTCTATGCCGGAGGGGAATCGCCTGCCGCAAAGGAGCTGATTGCGCAGAAGTGTGAGGCGTACTTGATGCACGGCGATCCTCCGGAACGCGTGCGCGCAAAGATCGAGGACATGCGCGAACGCCGCTCCCGGCACAGCCTGCCGCCGCTAAGATTCGGCGTCGCCGGCTACGCCATTGTCCGCGAAACCGAACGCGAGGCTCAGGACGAACTCCGCCGCATCACCGACGTGCGTCAATCCGCCGCCGGCTACGCAAATTACCAGCAATGGCTCGCCGGCACGCAACTCGAGCAGCGCGTTTCCCTGGAAGACTATTCCGTTTCGAATCGCGGCTTGCGGTCGGGCTTGGTCGGGACACCCGAGCAGGTATCCGAGCGCTTGGCGCAATTTGAGGCCGTGGGCGTCGACCTCGTCCTGTTGCAATTCAGCCCGCAACTCGAAGAAATGGAGCGCTTCGCGGAAACCGTGATTCGCCGGCATTCCTCAGTAACCGCCCCCGCGTAAGGTCTTCAAAGTAATGGCTTAAAGGTTGTCTTAGCGGAGCCGCAAATTGATTAGGCATTTTGCCGGGTTTTCTCTATAATTGGTGTTTGTCTCTCTAGAGCTGGCCCCGCCTGAGTGGGTCTAAAAGGAAGCACGAACATGAACCCGGCAATTCGTAAATTGCATGAAGCGCAACTGCGCAAAGACATCCCCGAGTTCCGCCCCGGCGACACGGTCCGCGTGAATGTCCGCCTCAAGGAAGGCGAAGGCGAGAAGGAAAAAGAGCGTCTCCAGGCCTTTGAAGGGGTGGTGATCTCGAAGAAGGGCCGGGCCTCCAGCGCCACTTTCACCGTCCGCCGCGTCAGCTTCGGCGTGGGCATCGAGCGCATTTTCCCCCTGCATTCCCCGACGATCAGTTCCATCGAAGTGGTTGGCAAAGGCAAGGTTCGCCGCGCCCGTCTCTATTACCTCCGCGATTTGAAGGGCAAGGCCGCCCGCATCAAGCGCGCCGGCCGCGAAGAAGAAGAAGCCACGCCCGTTGCCGCTACCGCCACCGCAGGCACGGAAGCGAAAGCTTAAGCACTGGTCCATATCTGACTTTTGGGAGGCCGCAAAAAGCCCCCGCTCCTCGGGGTTTTTTCATCTGCGTCGCCTAGGGCTGGACGTTCGTGACCCCTTCCGCGCCCGGCTTCGGGAAATGTTTTTCATACCACGCGATGCAGCGGTCAATGGAATCGATATTGTGTCCGGTCTCCGAAAGACCGTGCCCTTCGCGCGGATAGCGCACGAAAATCGCTTCCGTCCCCACGTCTTTCAGCGCAATGAAGAATTGCTCCGCCTCCGCGATAGGCACGTCGTTGTCGTTTTCGCCGTGCATCAGCATCGTCGGTGTATGGGCCGCGGCGACGTGCTTCAGCGCCGAGCGCTCCCACGCCACGTCCATCAAAGTGCTCTGATGCAGGAACTGGCCGAACTCCATCTCTTCATACTGGTTGTAATAGGTCATGTAGTTGTAGCTCACCAGGTTGGAGATGCCCGCGATCGGCACGGCCGCCTTAAATTCATTGGTCTGGGTGATCAGCCAATCCGTTAATTGCCCGCCGTAGCTAACGCCCTCGATGCCCATGCGCTCGCGGTCGATCCATGGATTTCGCCTTACTGCCGCGCTCACTCCATACAAAACGTCCTGTCCTTCATTGCCGTTCTGATCGTCAAAAACCGCGTCCGCAAATTTCTGTCCGTAACCGGTGGACCCGCGATAGTTCACGTTCAACGTCGCCCAGCCGTGCGCCGCATACACCTGGTTCTTGAAATTGAATGCCGGACCATTCTGTCCGTGCGGCCCGCCGTGAATGTTGACAATCAGCGGATGCTTGGAATTGGCCGTCATTCCCAGCGGCTTGGTGAGAAAGGCTTCGACTTCGTATTTATTGTCATTGCTGATAAACGTGAACGACTCCACCTCCGCCAGCTGTTTTCCCGCAAGAACTTGCGTGTTCAAGTCCGTCAGCTTGCGCGGCGCGCCGTTGCCACTCTTCAAGTAAAGCTCCGACGTGTCTCGCGGCGACGCGTAGCTGTACGCCACGGTGCCGTCTTTGCCGACTGAGAAGGAGCCTACAAAGCCTGGCTCTTTCACCACGTACTCGGGCTTTCCTCCAGAGACCGGCAAGCGCATCAGATAATTGCTTCCGCGCTCCTGCGCCGTGAAGTAGACAAAATTCCCCTCTTGTGAGCAGTGCGGCGGGCCTTGTCGGTTATCAATCACCGCCCCGATCTCTCGCCGGTCGCTGCCGTCGGCGTTCATCACCCAAACGTGCGTGTCTTCCATAGTGGTCTCGCGATCCGTCAGGCCGCGCCGCGTTCCGCGAAAGAGGATGCGCTTGCCGTCCGGCGACCAAAGCGGGTCGTATTCGTTGGATTCCGTTGCCGTGATGCGGCGCACGCTGCCATCCGCCACGCTCAGTGCGAAAACATCGTAATTGAAAAACTCGTCCTGGTTCGGTTCCGGATTCGTCAAATACAAAATCTCCTTTCCATCCGGCGACCAGTCGATCGAATGCTCGTCCGTGTCGCCTTTCGTGAGCTGCCGAATTTGTTTGGTTGCGATGCCGACGACGAAAATATGCAGGCGTTGGTTGTCGTTGAAGCGCGTCATGCCTTCGCCGGCGTCCGGCTTGTACAGATAGCGTGTAATCACCATGGGGTCGCCGCCGGCTTCCGCCGCCCGGCTGTCCGGCGTAGACGAAATGTATGCAATCTGCTTCCCGTCAGGCGACCACGTCAACTCATTGCCGGTCCCAGGCAGCGGGCTGTTCGTGCCTTCGGGTGATGCCAATACCGTAACGTCCGACGCATCGGGCTTCGCAATCATCAATCCGTGCTTGTCTCCTAGCCGGCCAAAAAACGCCACCCACTTCCCGTCCG
>QHYJ01000042.1:45642-50955 GCA_003223255.1 Acidobacteriota bacterium
AGCTTCGAAAGATCCTTGCTCACCAGTCCTTGAGCTCCAGCATTAGACACAACAAAAAGGCTTGAAGCGCAGAAGCTCAACAAGAATGCTGCGGTGCGCGCGCGCAGAATCCGCCGAGGTATATGCATGGAATCCCCCCTTAGCGAAAAATCAAAATGATTGCCCGGCCATCCTAGGCCTCGCAGGAGTGCGCGGTCAACTTGTCTCTGGAGGTAAGCAGAGAAATGGAAGTGCTTTTTGTCAGCGATTTGACTCGAAAACCCGCAGTGCCTGCCGGGCTGCTTCGGCAACTCTTGGATCGCGGTCCGTGCTGAAAGGCTGGATTTCCTTCTCTACAATACGGTCACCCAGGTCTGCTAGCAGCGTCAGCGTCATGGGCAGGTTTTCTCGCCGGTGCAGCGCTTCTTGGAGCAAGGGTTCCGCGCGCTTGCCCGCCCGGACCAGAAGAATCCCCGCGATGTTCCTTAGGTTCTCGTTTCTGGAGGAAAGCGCCCGGATGAGCGTTCGACCAAGTCGCAACGCCCCCGTCAAGCGCCAGGCGATGGCCGTGAAGAAAAGTCCGATGGCTTGAAAGACCCACATGCCTTGTCTTCTAACATCCTCTTCAAAGCATGGCCGGAACGTTGTATTTCTGCCAGATTTCTGGCTTGTGGCTGGCAGAGTGGTCGAACCAAACGGGTAACATGTTCTCTGTAATCTGCGGGAGCGAAAATCTTTGTCCTCCGCGGTCCGCGAGAATGACCAGGTCCAGATGCACGCGGATCGAAACTGCTCTCTTCGTGATCATGCCAAAATTGGGCTGATATTTCGGGATGTGCACGGGACAGCTAAGCAGGATCAGTTCCCCCACTGTCAGTCCCGTGTTCACTTGTGTCGACTGCATCGCCACATTCCCTCCGTGGCTGTGCGTGATGAGGTCCAGTCCCTGTTCCCTACGCTGATTGACCCATTGCACGAGGTCTTCACCAGCGAGATTCCGCGCGGCATCGCTGTAACCGCCGCTCCATCCGAAACGGTCCGGCTGTTTGTACAGATCCGGACGAACATTTTGCAAAATGTAGGTATGGGAATCTCCTCCCGCACCAGGGAGAGTCATCTGCCCAAGTTCCATGAATGATCATTGCCGTGTGTGCGGCTCCGGCATAATAGCCTCCCCGAGAATGTTCATTTTCCTTCCCCGGTGCCTTCTCCGATGTTGCAAAGTTGCGGAACCAGCGGTCGGCGGTCCGTGTTAAGATTCGTGCCGATGAGCCGGCTCTGCTCTTCCCGTTTCGAGCGAGCGGCGCGCAAATTGGGTTGGACGCGTATCGCCGGCATCGATGAAGCCGGACGCGGCGCGTTGTTTGGCCCGGTGGTTGCCGCCGCGGTGATTCTCAATCCCAAGCGCCGCATTGTCGGCCTCGATGATTCGAAAAAGCTCACCGCGGAGCGGCGTGTGGAACTCCGCCAACGCATTTGTGAACACGCCTTAGCCTGGTCTGTCGCGGAAATCGACGCGCAGCGCATCGACGCGTGGAATATTTATCAGGCTTCGCGTCAGGCCATGACCGCGGCTCTGGAGCGCCTCAGGATCTCACCGGACTATCTCCTCATCGATGCCATGCAGCTCGACGTGCTCATCGAGCAGAAATCCTTGATTAAAGGCGACGCGCGCAGCATCTCCATCGCCGCCGCTTCCATCCTCGCGAAAACACACCGGGATGCGCGTATGGAAGAGTGGGACGCCGTCTACCCGCAATACGGCCTCGCGCGCCACAAGGGCTACGCCACCGCGGATCATCTGGAAGCTTTGCGTCTCCACGGCCCCACGCCGCTTCATCGCTACTCGTTTGCTGCCGTGCGCGATTCCGGCTGCTGGGCCGTGGGTGCCAAGCAAACTCCGCTCCCGATCTTTTAGCGCCGTGGGAACAAAACGTCTTGTCCGGAGCGCCCTGATGCGTCGATCGAGTGCGTTCTTCGCACTTTTCTTTGCCGCGATGCTTAACTTGATGATTCTGCCCGCTGAAAAAAATGATTCTTCCGCTGCAGCGACTCCCCCGATGGGTTGGAACAGTTGGGATTCTTATGCCGAAACTGTGAGCGAAGCCGACATTCGCGCGAACGCCAAATGGATGGCCCAGCATCTCAAGAAATTTGGCTGGCAATACGTTGTCGTCGATTCCGGCTGGTATGTGACCAACCACTCCGTCGGCACGAACGCGAAGGAGGCTGAGTTCCGCCTCGACGCTTACGGCCGTTACATGCCCGCGACAAATTCCTATCCTTCCGCCGCAGGAAATGCTGGTTTTAGGCCCCTCGCGGATTTCGTGCATTCGCTTGGTCTAAAATTCGGCATACATATTTTGCGCGGCCTTCCTAAGGAAGCCGTTCGGAGAGATCTCCCCATCGCCGGCGCCTCTTTTCACGCGGCTGCGGCTGCAAACACCGCCGATACCTGTCCCTGGAATCCTTTCAACTATGGGCTCGACGCCAGCAAGCCCGCCGCTCAGGGGTATTACGATTCCATCGCGCAGCTGTACGCTGGCTGGGGTGTGGACTTCTTAAAGGTCGATTGCATCGCCGACCATCCGTACAAGGGTGATGAAATTCGGCTGATCCGTCAAGCCATCCGAAAAACAGGCCGACCCATGGTTCTCAGTCTTTCTCCGGGCCCCACGGCGCTGGATAAAGCCGATGAGGTGAGCAAGTACGCGCAGATGTGGCGCATTTCCGATGATGTCTGGGACCTCTGGCACAGCGACACGGAATTTCCCTCGGGCGTCCAGAACCAGTTCGCCCGCGCCGCCACGTGGGCTCCTTTTTCCGCCCCCGGGCACTGGCCGGATGCAGACATGCTTCCCATCGGCCGACTCGAACCGGCCGCGGGTTGGGGCAAACCCCGCGCCACACGATTGACGCGCGACGAGCAGCGCACCCTGCTCACGCTATGGTCCATCTTTCGGTCGCCCCTTATCATCGGCGGCAATTTGACGCTATGTGACCACTGGACCGAATCACTGCTCACCAACCCCGAGGTGATTGCCGTCGACCAGCATTCCACCGGCAATCATGCTGTGCTGACCACGGACAAAGCTGCTGTCTGGCTCGCTCGCCCATCCTCCGGCGAAGGACATTACCTCGCCATTTTCAATCTAGACGCGACCTCGCACGAGTTCCGCTATTCTTGGAAAGAACTCGAACTGACCGAAGGAAAATATGGTTTGCGTGACCTCCGGCAGCGCAAAGACTTGGGCGCATTCGAATCCCTTACCGTAACTCTGCCCCCGCATGCCTCCGTGCTGTACCAAGTCTCGAAACCGCTCCGGTAGGCATCTAAGTTGATTCGCCTTGTATTCGCTCTAAGATTTCCTAAACAGCACGGGGGATAACTGCCTGCTCACACCAAACTTTCGGTTCGTTGACTTGCCTTTTTCCCGCCTG
This sequence comes from Acidobacteriota bacterium, assembly GCA_003223255.1. Classification (GTDB taxonomy): domain Bacteria; phylum Acidobacteriota; class Terriglobia; order Acidiferrales; family UBA7541; genus Acidiferrum. Next base: position 49,063 of record QHYJ01000042.1, read on the forward strand.
CTAGCGTAGCCAGAGTAGCTCCGAGGGGCGTTTTCTGCCCGTCGGCCAAGCGGGAGAGTGTGTTTGGGACTACTCTCTGGGAGATCTGTCCTTTTTCGCGAATGGCTTACAACAAAAGCAAATACGTCGAAGCCGCACAAAAACTGCTGAACCAGGGCAAAGTCGCCCAGTCCATCGCCGAATACCAGCATATTCTCAAGTATGAGCCGCGCGACCAGGTCACCTTGATGACCATCGGCGAGCTCTACATCCGTCAGGGCGAGACCTTTCAGGCCATCGATTACTTTGAGCGCTTGGCTCAAATTTTCGTGGGCGATGGGTTCCTCACCAAAGCGATCGCCGTCTACAAACGAATCGCCAAACTAGCTCCGGAAGAGATTCGCCCGCTGGAAAAGCTTGCCGACCTGTACGTCCAGCAGGGGGTAATGAGCGAGGCCCGGCCCCTATTCCTGCAGTTGGCCGAAATCCATCTGAAGCAAAATCGCCAGGCCGAGGCCGTCGGCCTGCTGAAAAAGCTCTTGCAGGCGGAGCCCGACAATCTCCGCATTCAGGTTCGCCTAGCCGATTTGTACCAGGCCATGGGCCAGACTCGCGATGCCGTCGAAGCCTATGTTTCGGCATCCCAGCGCGCCCTTGCCCGAGGCGACCAGACGGAAAGCGAAAAGCTTGCCGACAAAGCGCTGAAACTCGAGCCCAACAATGCCGCCGCCCTGATTGTTCGCGCGCGCTCTTATTCCTTGCAGGGCGACCTCGCGAAGGCCGCTCAGCTCCTCCAGCAGGTCCCGGACCTTGAGAAAGGCGGCGAGCAAACGGAACTCCTGCTGGATTTCCATCTCAAAAATTCCAGTTGGGATCAGGCGGTCACTCTGGCCCTGCAGGTCTTCGAAGCGGACCCGAAGAACTATGGCCCCTTGCAAAAAGTCGTCGAAGCCCTGCTCGAGGCCGGGCAGACGCAAAAAGCCATGGGGATTCTGGAGCAGTCCCGCATCCCCTTGATCGATGCGGGCGAGCACGAGGCCGTCGGAAAAATGCTCAATGCGCTGGCAGACAGAATGCCAAGCCGCATCGAGCCGCTCGAATGGCTCGTCGAGCTGTATGGCCGCACCAGTGATTCTTTCCACATGCCTGACGCCCTGGCAAAGCTGGGCGATGCTCTTGAAAAAGACGAGCAATACGATCGCGCAAAGGAGATTTTCGAGCAACTCGTCGAACGCCAGCCGGACAGTGATTCCGCCAAGCGCAAACTCAATAACGTTTTGCGCAGGCTGGGCCTGCCTGCCGCTTCCGACGTTCCCGACGAAGTCCCTGTGACTTCTGAGGATCATCTCCGCGCCGAAATCCCGAAGGCACCGACTCCCAAGTTACGCTCCGATGTAAGTGGTTTTGGCCCGGAAATCGGAGAGAAGCAGCCGTCTCAAGCTGCTTCGGCTGATCTTCGGCTGGACGAGGAGACCCAGAAATTCATTACCCAGTCGCTCACGGACGTCGACCTGTTCGCCAGCTACGGCCTCACGCAGAAAGCCATTGGCCTGCTTGAGGCCATTCTGCGCCGCGCGCCACGCCACACGCCGACCCTCGAAAAGCTTCTCGATTTTGTTCTCGGCGCTGGCGACGACCGCCGCACCGCCGAACTAGCTGCCCGGCTCGAACAAATTCACACGGAGGCGGGCGACAAGCGCAGCACCGAGCGTTTCGCCGAATTGCGTCGCCGCTTCCAGCGCGCTGCCGGCCTGTCGGACGAGGAGTTGGCAAGCGCCGTAGCTCCGGTTAAACCTGCTGCTACCGCACCACAAGCGGTCGCGGAAGCGCCAGCCGAAATGGCCATTCCGGAAATCACCGCAGTGCCCGCGGAACCGGAGCCTGCTCCTCCTCCGGTGAATTCCGCTCCTGCTA
>QHYJ01000042.1:50961-70710 GCA_003223255.1 Acidobacteriota bacterium
GCGGAAGTTCAGGAAGTTGACTTGTCCGACGAGTGGGCCACGCTCCTCGAAGAAACTCACGCGGCCGAAGCCAAAGCCGAAGCCCCAGCAACGCCCCGGCCGGCTGCCAAAACTCCGGCACCGGCAGCGGCAAAACCTCCTGCAACTCCCGCGCGCCCCGCACAACCGGCACAAGTGGAGGAATTTCAGATCAGCAAGGAGCCCGCTCCTGTTGCAGCGGACGAAATGTCTGCGGGTGCACCTCCGCCGATTCCGTTAGAAAAGCCCGCCGCCAAAGCTCCGGCGGCCAAACCAGCCAAACCAAAGGAAAAGCCGGCGCAGAAGTCTCCCCAGAAACCGCCGAAGCCAGCCGAGCCCGAACTCGAATTGGAGCAGGAATACGAACTCGTGCTCGAGCAGGAACCCTTGGTTCCCGCTTACGATCAGAGGCCTCCTCAGCCGCCAGCAGTTCAGCCGCCGGCGCGACCACCTGCTCAAAACAGAGCGGCGCCTCCTGCTGACAGCGGCTTCGAATCCGATCAATTCCTGGCCGACCTTGCCAAGGAAATCGATCAGCTTGGCATCGACTCACTTGTTCCTTCCTTCTCCAATTCGAAACCGAGCGCTCCGGCCCCTCCCGCGCCGAGGCCGAAAGCTGCAACTCTACCACCGCCTCCCTCGGAATCCGGCCCGCTCAAAGAGGTTTTCGAAGAGTTTCGCGCCGAACTCGGCGAAATGGGCGCCGAGGAAGAAGACCTTGAGACGCACTACAATCTCGGAATCGCCTTCCGCGAGATGGGCCTGCTCGAAGAAGCCATCAGCGAGTTCCAGAAAGTCGCCAAGGCCAGCGACAATGGCCGCGCCTTCCGCTACGCCATGCAGTGCTGCACGCTGCTGGGCCTCGCCTTTATGGAAAAGGGCCAGCCTGCCATCGCCGCGATTTGGTACGAGCGCGCTCTGCACACTCCCGGAATCGATCCGGAAAGTATGCTTGCCTTGCGGTATGATTTGGGTGTGGCCCAGGAGTCGGCGGGCGAGCCGGAAGCGGCGCTGAAGAATTTTTCCAAGGTCTACGCGATGAACATCGACTACCGCGACGTCGCGGAACGCATCGCTGCTCTTCAGAGGCCCATCCGCTGATCCGACATGCATCCAGGCGGGATGGATTTCCATACATCGATGAGCCGGGTTTATCGCGCACTTATGATTGTACTCGCCTTCGAGATGGGAGCGCTGCTGCTCTATTTGCCCTGGTCCATCTATTGGGAACAAAACTTTTTTCTGAATCACTCTCCTTTGCTTCGCTCCATCCTGCTGCATCCTTCCTTCCGCGGGATGGTTAGCGGCATAGGTCTTCTGGACATTCTTTTGGCTATTGGATGGATTGGTTCCCGCCAGGGGCCAGACCATGCCCCTCCTCAATAAACCGGCGCTCGCGCCGCTGCTTTGCTACGTGACCGACCGCCGGAGTCTCGCTGCGGTGGAGTCTATCGAGGCACACAAAATTCTCCTGCAGAAGATAGGCGTTGCCGCGGCGGCTGGCGTCGACTGCATCCAGATCCGCGAGAAGGACCTGCCCGGAAAAGAATGCACCTTGCTTACGCGCGAGGCCGTGCGCCTCGTCTCTCATACGGGCGGGGATGAAACTGGACTTTCCGAAAAGTCGGCCGACAAAATGTTGCCTCCCGGCACGGCTCCCTCCGTGAGGGAAACCGCGCGCGCGCGAATCCGCGCGCGCATTCTCGTAAACGACCGGCTCGATGTCGCGCTTGCAACGCAAGCCGACGGTGTCCATCTCGGCGAGCAAAGCCTGCAACCAGAAGAGGCGCGGCGCCTGGTGAAATCACTTCGGCGCCAAGATTTCTTGATCGGTGTATCCTGCCACTCACTCGAAGCCGCCAAAGCGGCGGAGCGAGGCGGGGCAGACTATCTTTTCTTCGGTCCCGTCTTCGCTACGCCATCGAAGGCCGCCTATGGCGCGCCGCAAGGGCTCGCGCGGCTCGCCGATGTCTGCCGCGCCATCGCGCTTCCCGTGCTAGCCATCGGCGGAATCACCATGGAGAACGCTGCTGCTTGCTTTTCAGCAGGAGCATCCGGTATCGCGGCCATCCGTCTCTTTCAGGACACCCCGGACATGGCGAGCCTCGTTCAAGGGTTGAGAAGAATCCCCGTCTGAACCGGACCGGGCATTCTGGCTGTCCCGCAAGTCAGCGTTCCTGCAAACGCCGCAACAGCCGGATCTGCCCCGCGTGGTAGACGTCATGAAACGCCACGCCATAGAGTTGGCGCAGGAACTTGGCATCGCGCGGCTTGCCTAACGCTTTCGCCACCGCAGCGCATAGCGCGCGATGTTCGCGTTCCAGCAGCTTCCTGTCGGCGTTCCAGGCTGCTTCCGTGGCATTGCCTTTCTCCGGGCGCGGGAAAAAGTTGCTGCCCTTCAAAGCAAACGAGCCGCGCTTGTTGGCTTCAATCCTTCGCCGCACCGCGTATTTCCAATACGCGGCGTGCAGCGCAAGCTCCCAGATGTTGTGTCGCGCCGGTCCAGGACGCCACGCCGCTTGCACCACGGATACGCCTTTGAGGGATTGTTTGAGATTCGGTCCGTGCCACGTCTTCTTCTCATACGCTTCGTCGAGCAGTGTAAGAATGAGCTTGGCCATGTCCACACGGGCCTCCCGGAGAGCGAGATCTTTTGAAAAGGGCATCATGCTACCACCGCTCGGGACCGCTCGGGAGGACGAGTATTCAGTTTCAGTTGTCAGCTAGACACTCCCGTTGCCGCCCTGACCGGCTACGCGACAACCGGGCTCCCTTGGCTTCCTCCGGTGATTACTTGACTTGACAGGTACAAGCCACTGGCCTAAGGTCTTGCACGCCTCTTGTATCGCCCCAGCGTGTCAACCGCACTGGCTGCGTCCCCGCAGTGAGCAGTTGGAGAGGAAGGGTGGGTTTCCATGAAAAAATTGTGTGGTGTCGTGTTAAGCGGATGGTTTCATGCCTGCTTCGTCGTCTTCGCTTCGCTGAGTGTCAGCGCTCTGGCTCAGGCGCAAGACCGCGATCAAATCACGGCCGCAGATATGAAAGGGGTCAGCCTGCAGTTCACGACGGTGAACCGAGCGGCAATGGGCCAAAACGGAACTCAGCAGGCTACGCTTCCTGGGATTCTCGGTATCGACTCAATTCCCAACTTCAGCGGCGCATATTCAACCCCTGGATTCAGCCCAACAGGTAAACCACAAAGCAACTGGCTGTTCAACATGCTGGGGAACGCACCTTCGAACGGCGGGACGACCATGGTGAACGCGCCCATCGTGCCGGTATCTCTGGACTTTCGCAATGCCGATGGGTCTGAAAGATTCGTGAGGGCCGTCAACGGCAGGGCTATTACCTGCGGAATTGCCGTTGAGCCGGGCTGCCACCGGTTGTTTTTTGATGTGAACACAGCAGGATCCGGGGAGACCACTTTCCTTCAGCGCATTCTGGACTCGCCTGTTTTCTCCAACGCCAATTACACCAGTAGCGGCGTGCCGACGCAATTTGCGGATGCCGTGGCGCGCGCCGAATATCAGGGTGCCCCGGACGATTGGCACGCGTTGCTGGTGCCGAGCGTAAAAACGACACGAACCATGGTCATCAATCAAGATCGAACTTGCGGAATTGGGAGAGGCAAGGGCGGACATTGCAATTACCTATACGCGCTCAATCCGGACGGGAGATGCTGCTTTTTTGTTCTGATCGACGCAAACACGTTCGTCAATGAACTGTTCCCATCGACATTCCAGTTCCCGCCTCCCACGACTACCCTAGTGGGCGCCGCAGAGGCGGCGGGAGACATCACGACGAAGGATTTGTCGACCTTTTTCTTTCCTCCGGCTTACCTGTTTGTTCCTGCGAATCACGCTCGTCCTTGCTGCATCGGCGGATTCCACGGCTTCGACCCGGAGCCCGGGGACGCGCGTAACGGAAACCTGCTCAGAGCTTTTGTACTGAATTACTCGACGTGGGATCAGCCGATTTTCCGGGACCCCACAGTGCAGGATGTGGCTGGGCTCAGCCACGAGGTTTCCGAAATCTATAACGATCCGTTTGTAGGCGTTTTTGGGCCCGACATTACGCCTTGGTGGTTAGCGCCCAATGGCAATTGCCAGGACAACCTCGAGGTTGGCGACGTGATTGAGGGAATGCCGCACCAGGTGTTCCCCATCACCATGCCGAATGGGTTTACCTACCATCCGCAGAACGAGGCGCTCTTGCAGTGGTTCGAGTTCCAGTCCCCCTCGACCGCGCTGAACGGCGCATATAGCTACCCGGACATGACCGTGCTGACGGGGTTGTCCGCTCCGCAAAAGGCGGGATGCGTGCCATAGAACCTTTGCTCAGAACAAGTAACGTCGACTCGCTGTTGCCGTTCGTGGCGGCGTGCCGTTAGTGTGGCCTAAAGTTCGGTAGGTCGAGATCAGGATTGAACGGCCCCTCTTGTTGCTCTTGTTGGGGGCGGGTTGCCGCCTTTCCGCGCGAATGCTACGATTTCACGTTCTATGTCCTTCACCGACACCCAGCAGGGCCGTCCCCGCATCGGTATTCCCTGGCGCACCAGCGCGGACGAGGCCAATGCCAATTCGACCGGCGAGCGCGGCAAAACCCAGGACTACCTCAACGCCGTTGAAAACGCCGGGGCTGAAGCGGTGCTGCTTCCCCTGAAAGATTCAGAAGAAAGAAACCGGCTAATGCCTACGCTAGATGCCTTTGTGCTTCCCGGCAGCCCCGCGGACGTAGAACCTTCGCGATACGGCGCGGTGAACCGGGGGTTGTGTGCGCCTGCGGAATTGGCTCGGGAAGAAACCGACCGCGCTGTCCTCGGGCATGCTTTGGCGGAAAAGAAGCCGGTCCTGGCCATCTGCTACGGCTGCCAACTCCTCAATGTGCATCTGGGAGGCACGCTCATCCAGGACCTCAAGGCCGAGACGGGCACCACGACCGCTCATCAGAAAAAGGACCTTGCGCCGGAAGCCAAACCAGAACCGACGGACGACCCGACCCATCCAGCTACGTTGGAATCCGGAAGTCGCCTCGCTGCGCTCGCGGGCGGCACGGAGACGGTCGTCAACAGTTCGCACCATCAGGCGATTCAGAAGCCAGGCAAGAACTTGCGCGTCACTTCGCGCGCGGCCGACGGCACGATCGAGGGTGTGGAGTGGACGGGCGATTCCAACTGGGTTACCGGAGTGCAGTGGCATCCCGAGCGCATGCTTGGAGACGCCCTTTCCGAGCGACTGTTCCGCGCGTTTGTAACCGCTGCCGCAAACGCGCGCAGCGCCGCCGTCGCTCACAAGACGTAGGCAAGGCCAGTTTCGAGGTCTAGGTTCCCGACGGAAAGACCAGGATAGACTCAGTTCTTGGTTTTCGAGTTTCGATCTTCCAATTTCGATTTTCTAGTTTCCAATCGGGGGTGTCATGATTTCTCTGGCAGGCAAAGCGGCACTCATCACCGGCGGTTCGCGCGGCATCGGAGCTGCGGTGGTCAAAATGTTTGCACAGGCCGGGGCCGACGTGGTTTTCAGTTACTTCAAATCCAAGGACGCCGCGCTCCAGATCCAGCAGGAAGCCGGCAAGCACGGCACGCGCGTCGAAGCGTTTAAAGCCGACGCCGGCAAGCACACCGACAATAAGAGTCTCGTCGAGCATTGCATTTCACGCCTCGGCCGCCTGGACATTCTCGTGGCCAATGCCGGTGTCTGGAACCTTGAAGATCTCCCCATCGAAAAAATGTCCGAAAAGCAGTGGGACGACATGATTCGCACCAACCTGAAAAGCATTTATTCGATTATTCATTTCTCCGTGCCACAGATGATCAAGCAGAAGTCCGGCAAAATTATCACCATCAGCTCGACCGCGGGCCAGCGCGGCGAATCGCTGCACACCCATTACGGCGCGTCCAAAGGCGGCGTCATCAGCTTCACCAAGGGTCTCGCCACCGAGCTCGCGCGTCACAATATTCTGGTGAACTGCGTGGCTCCCGGCTGGGTGGCCACGGACATGTCCAACCCGGTGCTGGAGACCAAAGCCGGCCAAAAAATGGCCAACACCGTGATTCCGCTCCGGCGCGCGGGTACTCCGGAGGAAATTGCCGGGCCCATTCTGTTCGCGGCCTCCGATCTAGCCAACTTCATGACCGGAGAGATCATCAATGTAAACGGAGGCGCAGTGTTGTGCGGATGAACTCTCCCCAATTTCACCGTGGAATCGCCATCGGCATAGCGATCTTCGCCGCTCTCTGCTTTGCTCCTACGATCGCCGCCCAGAACCCCGAGACCATGATGCCGGAGCAAAGCGAAGCCAAGGGCAAGCAACTTCTCCGCGACCTCATCGCCGGCCTTGGCGGCCCGGGCTACACCGAGGTGCGCGAGAGCGAGTGCACCGGCCGCCGCGCGCTTTTCGGCCACAGTGGCGACCTTACCGGCTACATCAGCTTCAACGATTTCCGTCACTATCCGGATAAAGCCCGCATTGAGTACCTCGGCCATGGGCGCAACACCATACTCTTGTCCCTCATCGGCCTGGATGGTTTGGATTTTGCCCATGGCGGAATTGTCATCACCCTTTACAACGGCGATCGCGGCTGGTCGTTCGACCGCAGTGGCGTCAATGAGCTGCCGGTCACTTCCATTACGGATTTCCAGGAGCAGATGAAACGAAACGTCGACAATTTGCTGCGCTTTCGCCTCAACGAGCCCGGCCTCATCATTCGTTTTGGCGGCGGCGACACGGTAGACCTGAAGCAAGTGGACTGGGTCGAGGTAACTGACAGCGAGGGCCGCAAATTTCGCCTGGCCGTAGACCGTTCCACGCATCAACTGGATCGAGCTGTGGTCAGTACGGAGGACCCGGAGAACCAGCAGATCAACGACGACACCACCATCTACACGAATTACCAGTTGAAAGACAGCGCCTGGACTCCCATGCAGGTTTCGCGCGAACACAACGGCCGCCGCGTAGCGCAGTTTTTCTATGATAGCTGCCGCTGCAATCCCGGATTTCCGCAGGATCTTTTCTCGAAGGACTCCTTGAAAACTCGAGGCGCGGAACTGGTCTCCAAAAGAAAATGAAATATCCTCGCGAAAGGGAAGAGGATACTCCGCCTGCGAAAATTCTCTCGCTCGAATTTTATTGATTACCAACAAGATACATCATTTACATAAAAAGCGATGTTTTATTTTGTTACATTTTCTCCCGCCTTTTTGTGCCCTGTAATATCATGTAATTAGTATGCCCGAAAAAGTACTATATCTTGCAGCGCTTGCGAGCCATTGTCCCTGGCCGTACAACTGCATATAACTGGCATTTCGGACAGCTGCTTATACATAGATAGCCAGTTCCACCTCTTGAACGAGGAACGATTTTGACTAAGAGTGTAATCCGCTCCGGCACTCCGCGAAAGGCCACCGCCGGTTTCAGCATGCTCGAATTGGTGGTTTCTATCTGCGTGATGCTGGTTCTCACCGCTCTGGCGATCCCGTCGTTGGTGCGCTCCTTACGCGCCTATCAGCTCAACAGCGCGGCCGCGAGCGTCTCGGACATGCTGAAATTTACGCGCTTCGAAGCGGTCCGCCGCAACACGCAGGTGAATTTTCGCATGCAAGCGAACGGGGCGGGCTGGCTGGTTGGAAGCGATTCAAACAACAGCGGAGTCCTTGACCCCACAGAGAAGCAGCAGTTGATCGCAGGGTTCCCTGCGTTATTGTCGGCAGGAATTGCCCCTCCCCCCAACGCCATTCGGGCTGCGCTGGGCGGGGCCGCGCTAACAACATTGTCCGGGGCTAATGGCGCGGTTACGTTTGACGCGCGCGGAGCCGTGCGGCAGGGAATCAACGGCGTGCTGGCCGTCAATCCGTACGTGTTTTATGTCGGCAACGCCAACGATCCCGACTCCGGATATCGCGCCGTGGTTTTGCTTCCCTCCGGAAGCACGCAAACGTGGACCGCTTCACAGGGAGGTCCTTGGCGCCGGGTTGGCTGAGGTGTGAAATCACGGATAATCATGCAACGCTCGACCAGAAGACGCGCCCGGCAGCAAGGCTTCAGCCTTCTCGAGATGTTGATTGCCACCGTTATTCTGCTCGTGGGTTTGGTCGCCGTTGCACAACTCGTACCGGCATCCGTTCTTCTGAATTATCGCAATCGCATGGATTCTACTGCTCTGGTATTTGCGCAGCGGCGGCTGGACCAGATGCTCGACCAGCCGCTCACATCCAATTTCTTTGTGGATAGTCTCGGGAATACCTGCCAGCTGGGCGATCCCGCGACGCCTAACGTCGTCCAGGGCAGCAACGTAATTTCCATCAACAACGAAACACACATCGATTTTGGCAGCGCTGCGGTTAGTGGCTACAGCTTCACTTATCGGGACCCCACGGATCCCAACGGCACCACTTACGAGGTGCGCTGGGCCGTGATCATAACCGGCAACGGCACTGTGGCTTCTTCCAAGCGGTACATCCTTGGGGTTCGACAAGTCGGCGGGGGCGGATTTTTTCTCCCAATCACCCTGGATACCATGGTGACGAGATGAAGCCGCAGCACGGCGACAAGCACCAGCGCGGCTTCACGCTCATCGAAATGCTGGCCGCGCTGGGCATCTTTCTGCTCGTTACGGGAGCAGCCTTCACATTGCTGACCTCTTCCCAACAGCGCTATCAAACGGAATCGCAAGTATTGAATTCTTTCCAGGAAGCGCGCCTGGCCCTGGACCAAATGGTGCGCGACATTAATGACGCCGGCTTTCCTCCACCCAGCTTTGCTAACCTGGACCCCACGAAAGTCACTAGCGCCCCCTTCGGATGGAGCCCCGGCTATACGGTCCCGACGCCCTGCCAAATTGGAACTGCGGGAGGCGGGACGTGTTTTACTCCAGATGATTTCGACATCATCATCGAAACCGAGCCCAATCCTCAGGACCCGTCCTGCGCTCCAGGATGCCAGGTGCAGTGGATTCGCTATCAATTGCAGGGCACAACGCTCATGCGCGGAATGGTTACAAAGCAAAGCTTGCACGATCCCGCAATGGATACCTCCGCGGCTGGCGTGTTGGCTCCGTTCGTCCTGAATGTTGTCAACAATTCTCCCAATCTTCAGATTGGACAATTTCAATTATCCACAGCCTATCCCGCGGTATTCCCGGGAGGCGCTACCGTGCCGATTTTCCAGTACACTTGCGATACGCCCAGCACCCCGCAGAATCCGCCGCAGCCTTGCCCGCCGCTGCTCAGCCCGGACAACTCGCCGGCCAACATTCGCGACGTTGCTATTACCTTGATTGTGGCAGCTCCCATGCCCGACGCCACCACGGGCAGCCCGCGCCTTGTACAATTGGCGGGACGTGGTCGCCGTATCAATCCGAATCAGTAATGAACTTTGGGTTGCGATGAGAACTCGGGGAACAAGTCGAAAGCGCCGCAGCGAAGCAGGAATTGCCCTGCTCATCGCCATTTTCATCTTGTTGTTGATTGGCGTCGTGGCCATCGCCTTGATTGTTTCCTCCGGCACGGAATCGGCGTTGGCGGGCAACTATCGTTCTTCGTCCGGCGTATACTACGCCGCTCTCGCAGGCGTAGAAGAGGCCCGCGCGCGCCTGCGGCCCAACGATCCCAATTCTTTTAAAAACACCTTTGCCGCAATATATCCCACGCCGGGGAACCCCGTACCCATTGGGACCGTCGGCTACATGCTCAATGCAAGTCCCACCGATAACGCGGGCGCTATGCGCGCGACGTATCCAGATCCCGAATACGATAATGAGTTTGGCCCAGGCTCACTGGCTGGCGCGAACGTTTTCACCACGGCATCGGTTTGGAACCAGGCTCCGCTCAACGGCTTGCCCTTTCCGGGGCCGCTCTATAAATGGGTGCGCATCAATGCCGTCTCTGAGCAATCCATGATCCTGGATGTTGACGCAGACGGGCTGGCGGACTCAGCCACTCCTCTCTACTACGATGGTGCACGTTTCAGCAATAACCCCGCAGCCGGATCGCAGGCGCTCGAACTCACCGCGCTGGCCGTCCTTCCCAACGGCAGCCAGAAGCTGCTTCAATACCTTGTCGCTCCCACCCCGCTAAACTTGAACTTCCAGGCGGCTTTAACCCTCGACGGCAATAACGTGCAGTTTACCGCGCCGAATTCAACTAACTTCTTCGTAAATGGGATTGACCAGGGCAGCGTGGGAAACTGCAATCCTGGTGCGCCTGCCGTTTCAGCAGTGGGGTATACCAACGGGGGCGACTCCAGCCAGGCCAACATTATCAACGCCATTCAAACCGGACCTCCGGTTAGCCAGAATCGCACCGGGAACTATACCAACGGCGGCCCTCCTACACCCAACGTGAATCTTGTGGCACTTCCCCCGAATCTGACAACCGTGGCCGGCCTTAACGCCTTGGTTCAGGCGATTACAGAAAGCGCTGATGTCGTGGTGAACGGCAACGCCACGCAGGCAAACATGCCCACGGCCATGTCCGCAACCAACCCGATGACCATTGTGGTTAACGGCAACCTGACTCTTAACGGTTGGCATGCTACGGGGTATGGTCTCCTTCTGGTCACCGGGGATTTCACATTCGATCCGGACGCCTCCTGGGACGGGATAGTGCTTGTGATCGGAACGGGCAAGATTTACTCGCATCAAAGCGGCAATGGCCAGTTTCTGGGCGCATTATTCTTGGCGAGAACGCTCGACGCATCGGGCAATCCGTTGGCGTCGGGGTCCGCCCTGGGATCCCCTTACTTTGACTTCACCTCCTCATCAGGCAGCAACGGCATTTATTACAGCAATTGCTGGATCCAAGCCGCGATGCCTGCTTCGATCTACAAAATCCTCTCCTTCCACGAAATCGCTCAGTAAGACTTCTCCCAGGGGGTGAAAGCCGGTCCACCGAGCAACGCAACTTGTTACCTTTCTACCCATACCAGAGCCTCTATCCTAGTCTACTCCTGCCTGCCTTGCTGTAACTCACACTAGCAGAAGGGCTTAATCCTATATAGGAGTTGGCTTCCAAAGTGCCCCTCCTATTCTGCCGTCAAGTTTCCGCATCCGCCTTTGGAGGCAATTATTTCCACCGTTGCGGTCGGCCGGAACTTACGACGCGAGGGAATCAACCATGAACAGGAACCGCAACATCCATCGGTCGCAGCGTGAGTGCAACAAAGGCTTCTCGACTCTTGAAGTGCTCTTGGTAATGTTCGTTTCGCTCGTCATTGCGGCGTTCGCCATGCCAGGCTTCGATCAAGCCCGGCGCGCCCTGCGCATTTCCGGCGATGGCCGGGATTTGAATGGCGCCATCAACCAGGCGAAGTTGCTAGCCGCCGCGGACTTTACGCGCGCCCGCGTGTATTTCGACCTTGGCGCAAACACAGCAAATACCTTCCATGTGGACGTGTGGAACAAGGCGAATGGCTGCTGGCAGGTCGTAGGCGACCTCAACAATCCGTGCCTTGTGCCCGGAGTCAGTCCCGTTCAATACCTTTCGCCGGGCGTCTCCCTTGGGTTCGCTGGTGTGGGTGCGCCTCCTCCGAATACGCAAGCGATCCCCATACAACAGGCGCCGAAGTGTTTCGGCCCGAAAGGAGTTGCAGTTGGGTGGGTCTCGACCACGGCTTGCATCGTGTTCAGTTCGCGAGGCTTGCCCATCGATCCAGCCAATGGTACACCGGCGAGAAACGACGCTGTCTACATCACCGATAATACCCAGGTTTATAGCGTGACGGTCGGCGCTACGGGCATTAGCCAAGTCTGGGCCACGAGCGCTAAGGGCAACGCAAATTGGTATCGCAAGTGAGGAAGGCAGAGATGAAACTTCATGGCTCAACGCGAATTGGCAGCGCCAGGAAGAAATCCCAGGCGGGCATCAGCCTGATTGAGACGATGATAGCCCTGGGACTGCTTCTAATCGCCGCCGCCGGCATCATGACCATGGCCACGGTGGCCATGACCACCACGGAAAACCAGGGGCATCTGGCCGCGCGCACCGCGGAATATGCTCAGGACAAAATGGAGCAACTCCTGGCTTTGCCCTACAAAGACCTCAATACGGACACAACAGTCTTTCCCGCAGTGGTAGGAGCCGCCTGCCCCCCGGCGTGCGGTCTGCAAGTGGGAGGCGGCTTGAACCCAAATGCGCCCGTCGTTGCGTACTCGGATTACGTAGACAAAAGCGGCAACCCAGTCGCTGCGGGGGCCAACTGGCAGTACATCCGCGTCTGGCAGATTACGGCAAATGCCGCCGACAACATGAAAACGATCTCCGTGTTGACCCAAGTGCGTTACGGCGTGGGTCAGAACGGCATGCTTCCGAAATCGACGATAACTTGTTTGAAGTCAAGCCCTTTCTGAGGGGTCGTATGTCGCGAATCGAGAAAGAGTGGAAGCTTATGATGCGCAAAAAACAAACGGGCTTCACGCTGATGGAAACCATGGTGTCCCTGGTGGTCCTCTTGGCCGTGTCTGCAATTGTGATGTCCGGGATGATGCAGATGATGAAGACCGAGGGAACCATCACGAATCGCACGGAGATGCATACCAGCGTGCGCGGCGCGACGGAATTACTGCAGCAAGAAATCGGGCAAGCGGGCAAGATCTCCCTACCGCCTCCTCTAGCGCCAGGCGGCTGGCAGTTGCTCTCAAACGTTAACGCCACAGCTACGCCGGATGCGCCGATAACTCTTCTAGCTGCGACTTTTACCCAGTTTATGCCGCTCTATGAAGGCGAATGGGTGACCGTGGATACCGGTCTTCCTCGCGAAACGGTACAACTGCAATGCGCTGCGGGACCGGGCCTATGTCCTGGGACCTCCAATATCTGGAAGGCTACTTTTACTTGGCCGCATGTGGCTCCCGTTCCGGCAAGCGTGCAGGGATCGTTTTCCACGGGGATTGTCCCGCCAGCAATGCCTGCCCTGCCGGGAGCCCTCCGGAATCCCCCTTTGGGCTACACAGGCTATCCGATGTTCCCTGCAGGCTACCCGTTCGCTAATGCTCCCGCCCAAGGATCGACGGGTAACGTGTTGAAGCTGTACGGCGATCTGAACGGCGATGGCACTATGGTCTATGTCGAATACACCTGTGCTCCCGGCACCGCCGCTGCGCCTGGCTTTCTGTACCGGAACCAAGTTGCCTGGACCGCGGTCGCAATGCCCCCGAACGATCCGTCGATGATCGTATTGACGGGTGTCCTCACAAACCCAAACGACACCAATGGAAATCCCGTGCCGTGTTTTACCTATCAGTTGCAGACCACAGATGGCGCGGACTCAGCGGCCGAGGACTACGCTTTTGTGACCGACGTAGCGGTGACGCTGACCGTGCAAACTCAGAATCCCGATCCACAAACGCCACTAATCAATGGCCAACCCAACTACCAGAGAGAGACCAAAGCGTTGCTGAATGTCTCGCCTCGCGACGTCTACGAAGCGTTTCAATCGTCGACCTTGGTATATACGAACCGCATTCAGCCGATGCCCCTCAACCTAAAAGGCCAGCTTTTGCCGAATAATCCATAAGGGTACAGCGGTGACGAACGAAACGGAGAAATGCTCATGAAACGCGACAGCGAAAAGGGTTCCGCACTCATCTTCGCCTTGATGTTGCTGCTAGTGCTCTCGGCCATGGCCGGTTCGCTGATGTTTCTGTCGACCTCCGAAACGTGGTCGAGCATGAATTACCGCATGATGACCCAGGCGCGGTATGGGGCCGAGGCTGGAGTAAACGCGGCAGCAAACTTCCTGATGTCCGCTAACTATGTGCCCCCGGCCGCGCCCGCGGCAGGGCCCGGGGCCAACGTCTTCGCCGGCTTTGACGTCACCCAATATCCGGTAAAGACCGCCGGCGGCGGTGATGTTTACTTGTCTACCTTGGCGGGCCAGCCATCCACGTATCCGAATCCAGCCATGCAGGGCGCGTTCGTCGCTGCCATGGGCGCCAACCAGCCCTTGCAGGCTGGCGCGAACAGGGTCAATTACTCGGCTTCCGCGCGGTTGATGTCCATGGTCTCGGTCCAAGCGTTTGGAACCACGATTCCCGTGACCATTCAAACCTGGGAGATCACCGCGCATGGCGACATCGCTAACGTGAACAATGCCGAGGCGGAAGTGGTCACCACGCTGGAGCGGTACATCTCGCCAGCCTTCTCTTATTCGGCTTTTGCGGACGCCAGCGGGTGCAGCTCTCTCAGCTTTACCGGCAACGGCACAACCAACGGCTACGATTCCACCGGTCTGCCTGTCGTTGGCGGAGTGGTTCAGGCGCCGACTGGAGCCAACCTCCTGGGTTACGGGGGAAACGTCGGCACCAACGGAAACGAAACCAACGGCGGGAACCCGACCATCAATGGCACTTTGTCGACGCCCAACGCAGGGTTCGGTGTCTGCTCAGCCGGCAACGTGACGGCGTTGAGCGGAAACTTAAATCAGGTCACCGGCGGACTCATCCAGATGCCCCAGGCGGTGAGCTTCCCGGCACCTACAGTTCCAGCGCCGGGAACGACTAACGTCAGCAACACGGCGACACTTGCTCCGGGCAACTATGGCGATATCAACCTCTCTGGCAATAACGTTGTGACTTTAACGCCGGGGACGTACAACATCAACAGCCTCTCCATTACGGGCAACGCTCAGTTGGTGGTCGCTCCTGACCCGATAACCGGACAATATGGGCCGATCATCGTCAACGTGACGGGCAACAATAACGCCACGCCGATTGACCTGGAAGGCAACGGAATCTCGAATCCCACTTATGATCCCTCGCTTCTCCAGTTCGTTTACGGAGGGACGGGCACGATCAAAATCGCCGGCAATGGCGCAAGCGCAGCCGTGGTCTACGCCCCCAATGCCACAGCGGACTTTAAAGGAAATGCAACTTTTTATGGATCGGTCATCGCGAACCAACTGCTGGATGTCGGGAACGGCGCGATTTACTACGACCTGAAATTGAGGAAGAAGTTGTTTACCATCGGAAATTACGTCCTGAACGCGTTTACCTGGAACAAGTACTAATTTCCATTAACCTAGCAACAAAAGTCAAGTTCGGGGGCCGGCTCACATCCGGCCCTTTCCTTTTTGCACCCTCCGTCTTTTTCCACAGCCAGCCTGCCCTTGGTTCACTGAGTTCACTGATTTTGGTTTTGACAAGTGAATTACGGGTTTGCTAGACTCATTCCTGTAAGAAAGTGCGCCCCGACATCGGTTGGGGCGTTTTGTTTTGGGGCGCGTCGCAAGTGCCGCCCGGCGCCCTCGACCCAGCACAATCTGGATATCTTGAAGATCGCAGATGCCACTGGGAAGCGCAAAGATAGCAGCCCTCAAATCCTCTTTCCGTAAGCCGTCAGCGGTTGACCATTAACTATTCTTCGGCGCCCTGCTGCTGGGGGTGTTCTCTAGCTGTGGTCTGACCTCTTTGTTCTCTGTGTTGCGTCTTGTCTTCTCTTTTGAGCTGTCAACTTCTATTTCCACTCAAGGATGAAATCATGAAAAACAAAAAGCCCGATGCCAAACAAATCTGGGAGGCAATTGGAAGACGTGCTCGTGCCCCGCCTGCGCCTTTCCCTGGTCGAACACGCTGTTTATTCCTGCCTGATGCACCACAGCCGCTTGGAGGGGAAGCCGCGCCTGCGGTTTTCCATTCTCGAGCTCGCCCGCCATCTTTGCCTGTCGGACGCGCCCGTGCGCGATGCGGTTCGCCGGCTTGTTCAGCCAGGCGCTATGCGTCTGCTCGAACGCAGCAAAGCGGGACACGTGGTCGAAGTGCTCCTTCCCCTGGAGATTCCCGCAATCCGGGGCCGATGGAGCCGGGTCGCATCAGCCTGCCCGCCCTGTTTCATCTCGAAGAGGCAGATTTTTTGCAAAACAGGACCCTGCGCCAGGCGATCCACGCGCGCGAACGTGGTCTGTGCTTTTACTGTCTGCGCCGGCTCTCGCCCACTTTGATGTGCCTCGACCACGTCGTGCCCCGCGTCGAGTCCGGCCTCAATTCCTAGCGCAACCTCGTTTCCTGTTGCTTGGAATGCAACTCCCTGAAAGCGGAGAGGCCCGCTCCGGATTTTCTCCGCTGGCTGTATCGCGAGGGCCGCTTGACCGCAGCAGAACTCAGCGACCAACTCCGCGCTCTCGACGCGCTTGCGGCCGGAAAGCTTGTCCCTTTGTTTCCGGATCAGGCAAGCGCGGAAAGTAAGGCAAGCCAAGGAAGTGAAGCAAAACACTCACAACAGAATCTGGTCCGCCCCCCAGGCCGCCGTCCCCTTCATGCCCAACGATCCTAGCAACTGCGCCCCTTTTTTGGCCTCCAACCATTCCGAGGGCTATAATCGTCGGATGCGAAGCAGCCAAGGAAGTGCGCCGATGCACGGCACCACGGTGTTGTGTGTGCGCAAAGACAACAAAGTCGTGCTCGTTGCCGATGGCCAGGTGACCATGGGCGATCACGTGATGAAGCACACGGCGCGCAAAACTCGCCGCTTGTACAGCGATAAAGTCTTGGCGGGATTCGCGGGTTCCACCGCTGATGCCATTACGCTATTTGAACGCTTCGAAGGAAAGCTGCAGGAATCTTCGGGCAACTTGCAGAAAGCCGCTGTCGAGCTAGCCAAGGAATGGCGCAAAGACCGCGCGCTGCGTCATCTGGAAGCCATGCTCGTCGTGGCCGATAGCAAAAATACGTTCATTCTTTCTGGCAACGGCGACGTCATCGAGCCGGACGACGGGCTGGTGGCGATTGGTTCCGGCGGCAGTTATGCTCTGGCCGCCGCGCGCGCGATGCTGAAGAACTCCAAGCTCAGCGCCAAAGATCTGGCCATGGAAGCGATGCGCATCGCCAGCGAGATCTGTATCTATACCAATGCAAATTTCACAGTTGAAGAGCTTTGACGAGCTGTTTGCACGTGGAGTCTGCTGTCCAAGGGAGGGCGTACTGACGCACTGGATTTCATTTGTAAACCATCCCCGGGCGTGTAGCATCTTGTTGTTAGGGGATGCTAGGCTGGTGGTCGTGCCTCTTTTCATTGAAAACTCAGAACGAAAACCTGGACCCAGAACTGAGACGCCAGAATGACCGGTAAGTCCGAAAAAGAAGTAATTCTCGCACCGGGCGGCAACGGCGCCGTTACGGGGGAAGAAGAAAACCTTGTTCCCGCGCTGGACGACATGACTCCGCGCGAGATCGTTCTCGAACTCGACAAGTATATCGTTGGGCAGGCGGCTGCGAAACGCGCCGTCGCCGTGGCACTGCGCAACCGCGTCCGCCGGCAGAAGCTTCCTCCGGAAATCGCCGATGATGTTTTGCCAAAGAATATTTTGATGATCGGCCCGACGGGCGTAGGCAAAACTGAAATTGCTCGCAGGCTTGCGCGTCTCGCGCGGTGCCCGTTCGTCAAGGTGGAAGCGTCGAAATACACCGAAGTGGGCTATGTTGGCCGCGACGTCGAGTCCATGGTGCGCGATCTGGTCGAGACTTCCATCGACATGATCCGCGAGGAAAAACTCGATGAAGTGGCCGACCGCGCCGAACAAGCCGCGGAAGAACGCGTGCTCGATCTTCTGCTGCCCCCGCTGCCCTCTCCCGCCCCCGGCACTCCCGAGAGCGAAGTCGCTGCACAGCGCGAGCAGAACCAGCGCACGCGCGAGAAACTCCGCACCCAGCTTCGCGAAGGCAAGCTCGACCAGCGCATGGTCGACCTCGAAGTCCGCGAGCGCATGATGCCCGCCTTCGAAATCATTTCGAGCCAGGGCGGCGAATTGGAAGGCATGGACGCCTCAAAGTTCAGCGACATGATCTCCGGTATTTTCGGCCAGCAAAAGAAAAAGCGCAAAATGAGCGTCGCTGACGCGTTCGAATACCTGATCCAGGAAGAAGAAAACAAGCTGCTGGACATGGATCTGGTCACGCGCATGGCCGTCGAGCGCGCCGAGCAGATGGGCATCATCTTCATCGACGAAATCGACAAAGTCGCGGGCCGCGAAACCGGCCATGGCCCGGACGTTTCCCGCGAAGGCGTGCAGCGCGACATCCTCCCCATTATCGAAGGCACGACTGTCAACACGCGCTATGGCATGATTCGAACCGACCACATCCTGTTCATCGCCGCTGGCGCTTTTCACGTCACTAAGCCTTCTGATTTGATTCCCGAACTCCAAGGCCGCCTGCCGATTCGCGTCGAGCTGCAATCGCTCAAAGAAGAGGACTTCGTTCGAATCCTCACTGAGCCCAAGAACGCGCTCATCAAGCAGTACGCCGCGCTGCTCGAAACCGAGGGCTTGAAGCTGAATTTCACCGATGATGCTGTTGCTGCGATTGCGCGCTTTGCCACCACCGTCAACGAGCAGACTGAAAACATCGGCGCCCGCCGCCTGCACACCATCCTCGAGAAGGTTCTTGACGAAATTTCTTTTGAGGCGCCCGACCTCAAGAAAAAGAACGTGAAAATTGACGCCGCTTACGTCAACAAGCAACTCGACGACATCGTAAAAAATCAGGATCTGAGCCGGTATATCCTGTAGGTCCGAAACTCGAAAATGGAAATTCGAAATTCGGAGGCTGCCCATCTGCGGACTAAAAAGTCCCTGGGATTCTCGATTTTCGTTTTCCGGATTTCGATTTTCGTCATTCTCCTTGCGGCCGGGTGTGGCGCTCCGGGCGAGCCTGTTCCGCCTTCACCGCCAGTTCCCGTTGCCGTTTTGGATCTTGCGGCTTGCCAGGCTGGCGACGGTGTGGAACTGGTTTTCTCGCTTCCTTCCAAGACTGTTTCTGGAGAGAAACTCACGGCTGCACCCACCGTGGAAGTCGTACGTAGCTCGCTGAAGCCGAATGGCGCGCCTGATGCGAAATCCTTTCGCGTCGTCTACACCATTCCCGGCGCTCTCGTTGCGAATTACATTTCTTCGGGCCATGTTCATTTTACCGATCCCATTTCTTCCGCAGAAACAAAAGAGCATCCGAGCGCAACCTTTGCCTATCTCGTTCGAACGCGCCTTTCCAAGAAACGCGCCTCCGCCGATTCGAATGTCGTTACCGCGCGCGTGTTCCCCGTCCCCCAGCCCATCTCCTCCGTGCAATTCCGGGTGACCGAGACCGCTGTGAATCTCACCTGGTCCGCACCGACGCAAACTTCTGCCGGCGCCCCGCTCTCAAACCTTTCTGGGTACCGCATCTATCGTGGAGAGATCGATTCGCACGCACCCGCCGCGCCCACAAGCAAGGACCTTTCTGCTATCCACTGGATTTCGCCGCTCGCACTTCTTGGCCCATCCGCTGGCACCAGCTACAGCGACAAGCAATTTGAGTTTGGCAAGGCGTACGTCTACACTGTTCGCACCATGATTTCCGTGGGGGGGGACGAGATCGAGTCGGACAACTCGGAACCCGTCACGGTGACACCCCTGGATACTTTTCCGCCAGCCGCTCCCCAGGGCCTTGTTGCCGCGGTGCTTCCCGGCACGGCTCCATCTACGCTCGTCGTTGATCTATCCTGGTCCATCAATCTTGAAACCGATCTCGCAGGCTATCGCGTCTATCGAAGTGAGCAGGAAGGTGCGCGAGGGCAGTTGATTACTCAGGATTTGCTGCCTACTCCCGCCGTTCGTGATAGCTCCGTCGAAGCCGGTCATCGTTACTGGTACACCGTGACTGCCGTGGACCGCGCCGGCAACGAAAGCGCGCCCAGCAGTCGCGTTGCGGTTGACATCGTCCAACCGCCTTCGTAGATTCATGTCTTTCCATTGAGCATTTGGGAGCCC
>QHYJ01000042.1:70739-86673 GCA_003223255.1 Acidobacteriota bacterium
TTCCTTCACAACGCCGCCATTCGCACGGGTGTTTATACCGGGATTTGCCTGAGTTTGGTTTTTACCACTTGGCTGGTTATCGCCAACCAGGTTCCCTTTCTCGAGCGTTTTGCCTTGGAGCGCAATGTCGCTGCGGCCGCGGTTCTCGGCTTTCTCGCGGCCGTGCCGGTGCTGCGGTTTCTTCGCTGGCCGGGCAATCTCCTGGCTTCCAGTATGATTGCCTGGATGATTTTCACTATGGTCTACCGCGTGCTTTGCATGATTTACCGCGGGCTCAGCAATTGGCACAGCACTTCTCAGGTTTTCATGGAAGGAGCTGTCGTCTATATGATCTTTACGACGCTATCTTGGATTGGCGCGATCATCCGCAGGGCGCGCGCCGCCGACATTTCTCATTCGAAACATCGGACGAGCTGATACTGCATGAAGATTTGCCGTTACGTCACGCGCAATACCGCTTCACCGCCGTCCCCGCGCTTTGGACTTATCGAAGGCGAAAGTGTGACTGAAATCTCCGGTGTGCCTTGGGGGGCATGGACACGCAGCGCGCACTTTTCGCGTCTGGCCGATGTTCGCCTCCTTGCTCCCGTCGAGCCTTCCAAGATTGTTTGCGTGGGCCGCAATTACGCCGCGCACGCCGCCGAACTCGGCAACGAAGTTCCCAAGGAGCCCTTGATTTTTCTCAAGCCATCCTCTTCTATCGTGGGCCCGGAAGAACCCGTGGTGCTGACGAAGTTTTCCCGGCAGGTAGAGCACGAAGGCGAACTCGCCCTCGTTGTTGGCCGCCGCTGCTCGCATTTGCGCGACTCCGACGATGCGCTTGCTTATCTCCTCGGCTACACCTGCCTCAACGACATCACCGCGCGCGATTTGCAGAAGAGCGACGTGCAATTTACCCGCGGCAAAAGCTTCGACACTTTTTGTCCGGTCGGTCCGCACATCGAAACGGACCTCGATCCTGCCAGCCTCCATGTCGAGACGCACGTCAACGGCGCGCTGCGCCAGTCCGGCAAAACCTCGCTGATGATTTATCCTGTGCCTTTTCTCGTCCGCTGGATTTCCCGCATGATGACGCTTCTTCCCGGCGACGTCATCGCTACCGGCACCCCCGCGGGCGTCGGCCCGCTGGCCGCTGGTGACAGCGTAGAAGTCGCTGTTTCCGGGATTGGCGTATTGCGCAATCCGGTGCAGGCCCCGCAAGACTGATTCACCTGTCCCCCAGTTTTCGCTAGAATACGCGGGAGTGGCGCCCTGTGTGACCGTAGCAGTTTGTCCGCCGCGTCGCTATCGCCCAGTTTGGGTACCCAGCAAGCCCCGGGATTTCGTAAAGGGAGTCTTGTCGTTGATAGTCTTGTTCGAAGATTGGAAGCTCGCGCTTGCCATGGGTGGCGCAGCCATCGCGGCTATCGCCATGATTGTGTACGCATTTCTCCGTCCCGAGGGTGACCCGGAAGCAGAAGAGCGCAAGCGCCGCCTCCATCTGAATCAGATCGGGCGCATCGCCGAGGGTTCGATTGTCGACCTCGTTGAGAACCCGCCCGAACCCAGGAAACCGCGCAAGCGCTTGTTTGGCTTTGGCGCCCGACCGCTCGCGGACTTGCGCCCTCGTCACCTCGTTTCCTACAGTTATGCAATTTCCGGCGTGGTCTATCACACGGCTCAGGACATCACCGGCCTCGAAAGCCAAGTGCGTCTTGATCGACTCGTTCCTGGCCAGCCAGCCAGCGTCAAATACGATCCCTCCAATCCCGTTGACTCCATCCTTGTCGCCGACGACTGGTCCGGTTTGCGTTGACTTGCCTTTATAACTCCCCGGTAGCGGTTGGGCTCCAACCCGAGTGTTCGCCGCCTAAAATGCGGCGGTTCCATCCCTCGAGCCATCATTTACTTTTTGTCTCCTCCGTTCGCTGGAGGCGTCCAACCCCGACACGGCTACCCTTACACTGGAGATAGAAACCCGAAATCCCGCGTCAATTCATGCTTAAGGAGTCTTATTTAAATGAAGAAGCCGTTCTTCCTGGCCGCTGTTCTTCTTTTCGGGGCAATTCTCGTGCAGGCGGGCAACAAACCACAATTCGGTACCGTCATTTCCGAAAACTCCGTACCCTGTGGCTCAACGGTAGAAAAGGGCAAAAAGAACAAGCACATGACCGTCGAGGTGCTCTGCCAGGAGTATGTCGTCCGCACCGTTATTACCGACTACCACATCCGTCAGGTGAAACCGCCGGACAGAGCCCTGATCCCCATCAACACGCCGATTGAGTTCACGCCCGACAAAGATAAAATGAAATTCAAAGCCAACGGCAAATCCTACGAATATCTAATCGTCTCCGAAGCCGCCGTCGCTGCCGACGCCGCCAGGCCCCAGACTCTCTGAATGTATCGTGCCCGTACAGATCCGGTGTCCCCGGCGAACTGACGACTGACGGCGCGGCCCCTGTTGAGCTATCCTTGGCATTAGTGAGACAAGGGCGGTCGAGCGGCCTGGTCCTATGAAAACGATCCTTGCCTATATTGTGTCGTGGCGATGACCCTTGCCGCCATGTTCTTGCTCGTGTGGGCGACCGAGAAAGTGACCTCGCTTCCAACCCCCTTGCATCGGGCAATAGGGATGGGCGCAGAGCTGGTCCTTGGCATCGTTCTTCTCCTGGGCACCACCTGGCTCGCGACACATCTGGCCGTGCGCATCTTTAGCACCAAGGAACCCCCGTCGATGGACCTGTCCGACCTATCTAAAACCGGCTTCGACGCTCCTTCGCCGCCTCCCCTCGGCGACCGCTCGAATGCTCGGCCCAACGTTCCCTCTAGCGGAGGTTCCGTTGTCTGAAACGAAACGCAGCCTGATTCCTACCCCCAAAGCCCCCGAGAGCCCCAAGGCTCCGCGGGGTAACGACCGCACGGAGGAGATGCGCCGCCTGGACGCGGAAGCCGAAGCCGGAGGCGGTCTCGAGCGCCGCGAACGCGAGCATCAGGCCGGCAAGCTCACCGCGCGAGAGCGCATCCACCTGCTGCTGGACGAAGGCACCTTCGAGGAGCTCGACAAATTGGTCCGCCACCGCTGCGTGGATTTTGGCATGCAGGAGCAGCGGCCTGCTGGCGATGGCTTCGTCACCGGCTTTGGGCGCATCGACCGACGCTTGGTTTATGTCTTCGCACAGGACTTCACGGTTTTTGGCGGCTCGCTCTCCGAAGCCAACGCACAGAGAATCTGCAAAATCATGGACCTGGCCATGCGGGCGGGCGCGCCCGTCATCGGCTTGAATGATTCTGGCGGCGCGCGCATCCAGGAGGGTGTGGCATCGCTCGCGGGTTACGCGGACATTTTTCTGCGCAACACGCTTTCGAGCGGCGTCATCCCCCAGATCAGCGCCATCATGGGACCTTGTGCCGGCGGTGCCGTGTACTCGCCCGCGATCACCGATTTCATTTTCATGACCCAGGAAACTTCCTACATGTTCGTGACCGGCCCCGACGTCATCAAAACCGTCACGCACGAAGAAGTCACCAAGCAGGAGCTTGGCGGCGCGATGACCCACAACGAAAAGAGCGGCGTGGCGCATTTTGTCGCGCGCGACGATGCCGATTGCTTGGCCATGATTCGCGAGCTGATAAGTTTTCTCCCCTCGAATAATCTCGAGGATCCGCCGCGCCGCGCTACTTCCGACTCGCCCACGCGCCGCGATGCAGCTTTGAATACGCTCGTTCCGCTCGATCCCCAGAAGCCCTACGACATCAAGGACGCGATTCATTCCATCGTGGACGATGGTTATTTCTTTGAAGTCCACGAGCACTACGCCAAAAATCTCGTGGTGGGTTTTGCGCGGCTCGACGGCCGGGCCATCGGCATCGTTGGCAATCAACCTGCCTACCTCGCCGGAGTTCTCGACATCAACGGGTCGGTGAAGGGCGCGCGTTTTGTGCGCTTCTGCGATGCGTTCAATATTCCGCTGCTCACGTTTGAAGACGTGCCCGGTTTTCTGCCCGGCACGCAGCAGGAATTTGGCGGCATCATCAAGCACGGCGCCAAGCTGCTTTTCGCTTTTGCCGAAGCGACAGTCCCGAAGATTACCGTCATCACCCGCAAAGCCTACGGCGGCGCCTATTGCGTTATGGCTTCCAAACACATTCGCACTGACGCGAATTTCGCTTGGCCCACGGCGGAAATTGCCGTGATGGGGCCCGAAGGCGCGGTCGACATCGTTTACAAGCGCGAGCTCGCCAAAGCCACGGATTCCGAGCGCGAAAAACTGCGCCAGGAAAAAATCGCCGAGTTCCGGGACCGCTTCGCCAATCCCTTCGTGGCTGCCGAACGCGGCTACATTGACGCGGTCATCGAACCCACTGAAACTCGCGCGCGTGTCATCACCGCCCTCCGCGCCCTCGAAAACAAGCGAGACACCAACCCACGCAAAAAGCACGGCAACATCCCGCTATAGCTATAGGTGAAGAGAAATGTCTCAATGAATGCTCTGCTGAAATTCAAAAATTCGGCGCTGAATTTACCGGCACTATACAGGTAGGTGGATCAGGGTGAGATGCCGCTAGCCGGCCGATTGTCGAGGAGGTTGCCTTCAGAACGCCAGAGTTTGCCGGCTGGCAGACGGAGCCATGGTTCACTCACTGTGAGCATGCTGGTGAGTTCCTCGGGCCAATGGGGCGCCCCGAGCTGGATGCCGTAGGCCTGAGGCGACAGAAGTCATCCGCTCGGAGGCCAGCTATACGGACGAAGAATGGCAGGAATCCTACCAAGCCCGCGACAGGGAGCATGGACCCACCGCTTATCTCTTTCGATGCCGCCACTGTGGGAAACTGCGTGGCTATTCTGACGGCCACCAGCCGATTGCCCTTTATTTGAGCAGATACTCCTGCAGGAATTCGACAGCTGCGTAGAACTGAAAATCCTGATTGGGCTTTTTGCGGTAGCCGTGGCCCTCGTCGTTGGCAATCATCAGCCACACCGGCGTGCCCACTTTCTTCAAAGCATCGACAATTTGCTGCGACTCGCTCACCGGGACGCGCGGATCGTTCTTCCCAGCGATTACAAACATCGGCTTCTTGATTTTTTCGATGTTATTCATCGGCGCAATTTTCTCCAGATACTCCCGCATCTTGGAATCGCGTTCGTCGCCATACTCGACGCGGCGCAAATCGCGCCGGTACGCCTCAGTGTGCTCGAGGAACGTTGCCAGGTTCGACATGCCCACGACGTCCACGGAGCAGCGGATACGGTCGCTGTAAAATGTCGAAACCGCCAGGGTCATGTGTCCCCCGTAACTGCCGCCGGTCACGGCAATGCGCGCGCTATCGAGCTCGGGCTGCGCGGCGATCCAGTCGAACAGGGCATGGATGTCCTTATAGGTATCCTCGCGTTTCATTCCGTTGTCTAGCAGGGAAAAGGTTTTTCCGTACCCGGTCGAACCGCGCACATTGGGATAAATCAGCGCAATTCCCAATTCATGCAAAAAGTAATTGTTGCGCCCTAGAAATGTAGGCTGGGATTGTCCTTCCGGGCCTCCATGAATCACGACGAGTACGGGGCGTTTCCCGCTGAATTTTGCCGGTGGCTTGTACAAAAATCCTGAAATTGTTTTTCCATCGAAACTTTTCCAGTGGATTAGTTCGGCCGGGGGAAACGACTCGGTTTTCACGGCGGTTTCGCTGGTCGTCCAGCGCTCGAGCTTTTCGTTGGCAACGTCAATCGAGTAGCAATCTCCCGGCCCGCGCGTATTGTTCAGCGAAAAACCGAGGTCGTGTCCATTTCTGTGCCAGCGCAGTCCGCCAATCACTCCCGAGGGGATATGCGGCAGCGGCATCTCTTTTCCGTTGGTGGTATCGCGTACGTGCAGGACGCTTAAGCCTTCTTCGTCAGTCACAAAAGCGAGCAGCTTTCCGTCGTGCGCCAGGTCGTACGCTTCCACGTCCCAGTGAATCGAAGTGGTGAGATAGGTTGGCTGCTTGGTCTCCAGATCGATGTACGCCAGCCGATGAAACTCGGAATCCTTGTCCGTTGTGACGTAAATTCCTTTGCCGTCTTTGCTGAAACGCGCCTCGCCATAGGAAACTTTCTCTGTCACGTTGCGCGGCGTCAGCTCCGTTTTTTGTCCCGTCGCGGTATCGACAAGCCAGAGGTACGACTCATTGATGGAAAGTTCTTCGAGCAGCAGAATCTTCTTGTCATCCGGCGACCAATCTTCTGGCTGCCATCCACCGCCGTTCAACTGCGTCAGCAAATGATCCGTTTTGGGATCGGCAGGATTCATCACCCACAGATCCGTGTCCTTGCCGGTGCGCCGCGTAGACATGTAGGCCATGCGGTCGCCATCGGACGACCACGGGCCCATCAGATTCCGCGATTTTCCGTCGGTGAGCAGCGTGACCTCGCCGGTTTTTATGTCGTAGCGGTAGAGTTGATACCATTCGCCGCCGCCAACATCTTTCATGAACACGACGTAGTCGCCGCCGTTTGGATGAAACCGGCCGTTCGAAACAGAATCTGCAAAGAAAGTGAGTTGTTGCCGCGCACCGCCGGGCACGGCCACGAGGTGCAGTTGCGGCGTTTCACCAAAGCGGGTGGAAATCAGCATTTCGTGCCTCGTCGGATGCCAGTCCGACAAGCTCGCGCTGCGAAATGAAGCGTAACGGCCTGCCGTCTCGGCCAGGGCCGCTGGAATCTTTGGAACGCCATCGACTATCAGGCTTTCCGGCGGAGCAACGTAAGTGTTTTGCGCAAACGCAGGCCAGGCGGCCAGCAACACGAGCGCGAGCAGTTGGCACAAACGCTTCATCTGAGTGGTCCTCTCCTCAAGTAACGCGAAAGACCCTCTATACACTATCACGCAAGCAGGGTGCGAAACTTTTTGTGTACGTGTTACGCTTAACGCTCACAAATCACAAGATGGAGCGAACAATGAGCTGGCGCACGACCACTCTTCTGATGGTTTTGTCGGTGTTGATGGTCGCAAGCGGGCACGCACAGACGAAAACGGTGGCGGAGCGGCTGGGCTATCCGGAGGATTCGAAGCTGCTCATTATCCATGCGGATGATCTTGCCGTAGCGCATTCGGTGGATGCCGCCAGCTTCGACGCCTTAGACAAAAATGCCGTGACATCGGCCAGCGTAATGGTGCCCTGCCCTTGGCTAAATGAAGTAGCAGCATACGCAAAAGACCATCCCAATGCCGACCTAGGTTTGCATCTCACGCTGACCAGCGAATGGAAAATCTATCGCTGGGGCCCGGTGGGGTCGAAGGATAAAGTACCCAGTCTTCTTGATTCTTCGGGCTATCTCTGGCCAGAAACGGAGCCAGCCGCTCAAAATATAAAAACGGAAGACGCGGACCGCGAGATCCGCGCGCAAATTGAACGAGCCATAGCTGCGGGAATCCACCCTACGCATTTGGACAGCCACATGGCTGTGCTTTTTCGGAAGCCTGAACTTTTTGCCATCTATGTGAAGATTGCGCATGAATATCACCTGGCTTTTCTGGCTCCGCGTATTGCCGGCGACCCTTTAAAATTATCGTCGCAACTCTCCGAGAGGGATCCCATCGTGGATTCAGTGGTGATAGCCAATCCTGCGGTGCATGCGGACCAGTGGAAAGAGTTTTACGGAACCGCGGTGAAGAATTTGAAGCCCGGGCTCTCGGAAATGATCGTGCACCTCGGGCACGATGATTCGGAGCTTCAGGCCGTGACGCTGGACCATCCTGATTACGATTCGGCTTGGCGCCAGAGAGACTATAATTTTGTGACGAGTCCGGAATTCAAGAAAATGCTCGAAGAAAACCACATCGTGCTCGTCAGATGGAGAGATTGGCAGAAGCTGCTCAAGTGACAGGAACGGAGCACCGCGAGATTGAGGTTGTCAGAACGCCTTTGTCTCCATGCTACACTTTTTCTTCGCTCCACTTTTTATGTTCAAAAAAATCCTGATTGCCAATCGCGGTGAGATTGCCGTGCGGATTCTCCGCGCGTGCCGCGAACTGGGCATCCAATCCGTGGCCGTATTCAGCGAAGTGGACCGCAAATCGCTGCACGTGCGGCTGGCGGATGAAGCGTACGCCATCGGCCCTGCGCCTTCGCGCGAAAGCTACTTGCGCATCGACAAGCTGATGGATGTGGCCCGCCTTGCGGGCTGCGATGCGCTCCATCCGGGCTATGGTTTCTTGGCGGAGAACCCCGCACTAGCGCGGGCGTGCCGCGAAGCCAGGGTCACCTTCATCGGGCCTCCCGCGGAGGCGATGGAAGCACTGGGCTCCAAGACTTCGGGACGGCAGCTTGCGCGCAGAGTCGAAGTGCCCACGGTTCCCGGCACCAACAATCCCACGGAGAAATCCGAAGCCCGGGTGCTGGCGCAGAGCATGGGCTATCCCGCTCTGTTGAAGGCGGTGGCGGGCGGCGGCGGCAAGGGCATGCGGCTTGTTTACAGCGACGCCGAATTTGAATCTGCGTTTCGCGATGCGGCCTCCGAAGCGATGAACGCTTTTGGCGATGAGCGCCTGTATCTCGAAAAATACTTGGAGCGCCCGCGGCACATCGAAATCCAGGTTCTTGCCGACGCGCACGGACGCGTGGTTTCTTTAGGCGAGCGCGAGTGTTCGATCCAGCGGCGCCACCAGAAAGTGTTGGAGGAAGCGCCGTCGCCAGTGGTCACACCGGAATTGCGCCGAAAAATGAGCGAGGCGGCGGTGCGACTGGCGCGTGCGGGCGGTTACGTCAACGCCGGCACGATGGAATTTCTGGTGGACCAGAACTTGAATTTCTATTTTCTGGAAGCAAACACCCGTTTGCAGGTGGAGCATCCCGTTACAGAGCAAGTCACGGGCCTCGACCTTGTCAAACTGCAAATCGCCATCGCTGCAGGGCATCGACTGCCGTTCGCGTGGGAATCCATCACGCCGCGCGGGCACGCCATGGAGGTTCGCCTTTACGCCGAGGATCCCGAAAACAACCTTTTCCCTTCGCCGGGAAAGATTCTGTCGCGGCACACTCCCACGGGCCCGGGAATCCGCATGGATGAGGGCGTCTACGAGGGCTGGACCGTGCCCACCGATTACGACCCGCTGCTGAGCAAGCTCGTTGCATGGGGCAACAGCAGGGAAGAGACGATTGCCCGACTGCGGCGCGCGCTCGATGAATATTCCATCACTGGAATTCGCACAAACGCGAGCCTCTTCCGGCGCATCCTCGAAGAGCCGGAGTTCCTGCGCGGGGAGATTCACACGCGGTGGCTCGATGAGTTCCTCCGGAGATCACGTGCTGCGGCGGCTTTGTTAACTTCGGATCAAAATAACGAAAGCGATTCGAACGGATCGCGCGAGGTGTCGGCCATTGCCGCGGCCGTCTGGCAAGCAAAGCAGATTGCCACACAAGCCTCAACGGCATCTTCTGCCAGTGAGACTTCATCCCGATGGAAAATGGAAGGTCGGCGGGAGCTTCTGGATCGCATGCCATGACGTACGAAGTCCGCATTTCCGGCGTAACGCACACGGTGGAGTTCGAGCGGCATGGCGATGGCTGGCAAGCCAAGCTGGACGGTCAACCAGGCACCGCCGACGTTGTGCAAATTGCGCCCAACATTTTTTCTGTTTTACTTTCTGGGCAGTCTCATGAGATTTACGTCACGCCCTCTTCCGGTGGACAGCTTCAATTGCAAACCGACGGATTCGAATTCACGGCCGAAGTTGCCGATCCACGTTCGTGGCGGCGGCGCCGCCATGCCAGCGTGGAAGCGGAAGGCCGCCAGCAGGTCGCCGCACCCATGCCCGGCAAAGTGGTGCGGCTGCTGGTTAGAGTCGGCGACACGGTGCAGCCAGGCCAAGGCCTACTGGTCGTCGAAGCCATGAAAATGCAAAACGAGATTCGCTCGTCGAAGAGCGGTACGGTCGAGCGCGTCCTGGTTGAGGAAGGTCAGGCGGTGAACGCGGGCGAGGTACTCTGCGTTGTTGGCTAGCTCTTGCTTGTAGTTTCCGCAAAAAAGCAGGCAGCGCTCGGGATGACAGCCAATGTTTTTCGATTGACGACTGTCGATCAGTGGCCGATGGAGCGAGGCGGCATGTAGGTCTTGGCAGCGTCGGGGAGCTTGCCGCCGGCCTCAATCACCTGCTGGGCCAAATAATTCGTGACCTGGGCGTCGTCCCGCGCGATAGCCAGATACGCCGAGCGCAGTAACTGTTCCTTGCGGCTGCGCAGTGTATCGCGGATATTTTGCTGCACTTGGGGCTCGGAAAGGCTGCGTTGGCCGGCGGCCTCCCGCGAAATTAGCTTCAGAATGCGGAAGCTGATGCCCGCCTGATCGCGCGCTTCGATGGGCTGGCTCACCTGCCCGGGCTTCAGCCCCAGAACCGCTTTCTTGAGAGCCGGGTCCACCTGGGGCGAATTCAGGGCTGACTCCGGCACGTAGCCGAGGTCCCCGCCGGTCGAAACGGTGTTCATATCCTCGGAGTAGTCCATAGCCAACTGCGCGAAGTCCGCGCCACTGTTCAAACGGTCCATGAGCATTTTCGTCTTGCGCAGCGCTTCAGACTCGTTGGTGGCGTCATCGTTCTTGTGGTTGCGAATCTGCGGATCCTTCCGCGGCGTAACCACAATCTGCGCCAGATGATAGGTAGGCTCGGCGAAATTGAACTGCGCCTTGTTCGCGTTGTAAAAATCGGCGACTTCCTGGTCGGTGATGGAAATCTTGGCCACCACTTCGCGGTTGAGTAGTTTCTGGATGGACAGCTGGCGCCGCATGTCCTGCTTCCAATCATCCACCGTGATACCCTGTTCTCTCAATTGCCGCTGAAATTCGTCTTCCGTATAAGGACTCTTGCGCTCCGTAAATTTGTCCTCAACTTCGCCGTCACTGGCCTCGAGTCCCAGCTTCTTGGCGCGTTCCAGGAGAATTTCGTTGTAGATCAGCTCATCGAGAACATTAAGCTTCAGCGAGAGGGCTTCTTCCTGCGAGGGCTCCTGTCCTTCAGGATTGACGCGCGTGCGGTAGTACTTGTCGACCTCCTCGCGCTTGATCTCTTTTCCGTTGACCGCCGCCCACACGTCGGGCGCATGCTGCGTTTGCTTCATGCAGCCGCCCGCGACGGAAAAGACCACGGCCGAAAACGACAGCAAGACCGCGCCGCGCAGAATTCCCTTTGAGCGGCTCATCGGGCACCCACCAATCGCCGGTGCACAAAAGGTAAGTTCAAGGTCGGAAACTCAGGCGGCTTTTTTGACGCGGCCAGCGCGAATGCACGCCGTGCACACCCGGACATGCTTCTTGACACCCGCCACTACCGCCCGCATGCGCTTTAAATTCGGATTCCAGCGCCGCCGCCGCTTGTTGTTGGCGTGGCTGATGACGTTACCGTAGTGCGGCGCTTTGCCGCAGAAATCACACTTCAGTGCCATTCGGTTTTCCTGCTCGGTCTGATTTAAGCCTGGAAAGCTTGCTTTTTGGAGTCAAAAACCAAGCTCCTCATTCTAGCAGAGGGTCTATTCTCCACAAAGCGTCGCTTTCGGACAGTTTTCGGACAGTACCCTGTTCCTTGGGACGGATTTGCTTGGAGCGGTGCGAACCAGTAACCCCCGAAATGCATTGAGATGGCAGGATTTGTGTGCAAATCTTCTGGCCCTTGTCCCCGGGTACCATTGTTGGATTTTCTCCTACGTCTTATCTTCACCCTCAGACCGTGCGGCATTTGCGCATGGAAATTGATCGTAAGGACAAAACCTTGGCGAACTCCCCAGTCCCCTCGAAGAACGTTCCAACGATGTCTTGGCGCTGGTTTTCTTACCTGCTGGCCGTCGCGGCGGTGGCGCTTCTATCAACGCTTACAGGCTTCTTTGCCGCGCGGTTCCAAGGCGCTTTCCGGAATTGGCTGAAAATTCATCCTGTAGTGGCCGCGGACTCGCACCAGGCGGCACCCGCACTGGCTTCGACGCCCCAGCTGCACGCCAAGGATAGCGACGTCGAAGCCATCGCGCACTTGGCGCCCCAGCAGCAGGCAGAGCATTTGCTGGAATTGGCCATCAAGCAACCCGATCTTTCTCTCAGCCTGATTCACCGGAACCTGACTTCCTGGCGGGGCCGTCTGGAAGATTCGGACCGCCTTTTCCGCCTGGTGTTGCAGGCGCTGAACTCCGAGGACCCGCGCGTGCGTGTGGCCGCCGTGGAAATCGACTTGGCGGCCAACAACCTGGCGAAGTCGCCCGGGAGCGTTGAAAAACTTCAGCGGCAGATCCAGAGCGGCACCGAAGAGCGGTTTATGGCGCTCTGGAGGTTGGGCGCGCTGGGCAATCGCGGGGTCGAGCCGACCGAAGCGTTCCACACGCTGAAGCTCTATGCGCACCATCGAAACCAGGAAATGCGCTTCTGGGCCGTGGAAGGGCTGGCGATGTTGGGGAACGACAAAGCCATTGATGAGTTGCTCGACCTCCTGGCCCATGACCGGGCGGCACAAATTCGCCAGCGCGCGGCAAACGGCCTCTCGCAATCGGGCCTGCTGACAGGAGAGCAGCGGCTCACTGCAGTTCCCCAATTGCTGAACTTTCTCGACGACGATTCTCTCGACGCAACGACACAGAACCTGGTTTATACAGCCCTCGAAGCCATTACCGGCGCGTCTTTCGGCAAGAACGCCGGAGCCTGGCGCGATTGGTGGGCCCACCACGACAGCCGAGAAAAGCATTCTTCGCACCACCATCTGGGTCTCGCGCTGGCATAGATTCCCCCGGGTGGAAACATCAGGTTCTTTTTGTAGTACCAAAAAACAGTTGACCGCTCGGAGTCGGTCTCGTAAAACTAAACGTGCCTGCCCGAGCCAGCCTGCTCGAAAAAAATCATGCCAAAGGATTTTATGCCGGGACACGAGCGACGTCACGGACACCGCTTTATTATGCGAGTTCCGTTGCGATTTCATGCCACGAGGGAAGCGGCTCTGCGGGAGGAGTCCGTGTCGTCCATGAACATTTCCACACATGGCGTGTATTTCGCCACCGATCAGAAAGTGGACGAGGGTCTGCTGGTGCAGTTGCGTCTGAAAATGCCGAAAGAAATTGTCGGCGACGACGTCGAGGAATGGAGTTTCACGGGCCGCGTGGCGCACGTGGAACCATTGAGCCGGCAGAACGGGAAGTCCGGCGTTGGCGTGCAGTTTCTGTTCTACGAAGTTCCGCGGCCGGCGATGAAGTAAGCCCGCCGGTTAAAGCTCCCAGCCTTTACGGCGTTCGGGAGCTATCATTTTCTGGGCCGCTTCCGAGTTCAGCACTCTCTGACTTGCGCGATCCCAAGTTAGCGGCTGTCCCGCCCGGATGGCGAGGTTGCCGAGAAGCAGCGTTTCGGTGACCATCGCCGAGAATTCGAAGTTTCCGCCGGGCTTGACTTTGCCGCCCTTGCAGGCATCAAGCCATTCGCGTTCATTGCCCGGGGAACGGGGCAGCGTTTTCGGCGGCTGCTTGTAAGCGTCCATCTTTGCTTGCGGGATGAGTCTCGGATTCGCGCCGTTGAAACCACACAAAATTTTGCCGCGGTCGCCGATGAACAAGAGACCTTCGCTATCTTCTTCCCTGTCGCCAGTCTTCGCCGGCGGGTTTTCTAGTAGCTCTTCGGAGGTTGGCGGTCGCAACCCCCCGTCGTACCAAGAAAAACTTACCGCGGGCATGTCCCCGCGTGGCGCAAAGCGGTAGCGCACGATGGAGGCGAGTGGATAGGTTTCCTCGTAACGATCAGTGGAGCTCGCTTCGACGCTGAGGGGTCCTTCCAGCTTCAAAACGCGGAAAATGGTGTCATAGCTGTAGCAGCCCATATCGCCGAGCGCACCGCAGCCAAAATCGGTCCAGCCCCTCCACACGAACGGGACATACGCGTGGTGGAACGGGCGTTCAGGAGCAGGCCCAAGCCATAAATCCCAATCCAGACCTTCGGGCACAGGTTGTGGTTCCTTGGGGCGCTCGATGGCCTGGGGCCAGAAGGGCCGCGTAGACCAATTTTGCACTTCGCGCACGGGCCCGATGGCTCCGTCCCAAACCCATTCACACAGCAGTCGCGTCGCTTCCGAAGCCTGATTACCAACGGCAATTTGCGTGGCCACGCCGGTTTCGCGAGCGATTTCGGCGATGCGCCGCGCTTCCCAGATCGTATGCGTGAGAGGTTTCTGGCAGAAGACGTGTTTGCGCTTTTTCATCGCCGCCGCGGAGATGACCGCATGCAGATGGTCCGCACTGCAGACGACGACGGCGTCCACATCCTTCTGTTTTTCAAGCAATTCCCGGTAATCGCTGTAGGCTGTGCAGCCATTGTATTTGCCGGAGGTTTTCCGCGAAGCGTAAAGGGCGTTCACGATTTGCTGGCAGGGTTCGCGGCCGGCGATACCGCTGGTAACTCTCAAGGAGTGTGTTAGCTCAATGGGTTGATCGGGGCTCAGCCAATCCCACCCGGAGTCCACACCGAGGAGTCCCCGAACGGATTTGCAGAATTCATGACTGTCCCATTGGGGATAGTCTGCGCCGGCCTTGTTGGGGTCGCAAACGGCGACCCCTTGCACGTCGGGCTCTTTCAGGAAATGAAGCATGACGCGCAAGCCTTGCGAGCCGACGCCGATAAAAGCAATGTTGACTTTTTCGCTGGGCGGCACGAAGCTCGGCCCGCCCAATACGTGGCGAGGTACGATGGAATAGGCCAGGGCCGCGCCAGCACTTTGCCCCAGGAAGCTGCGGCGACTGACGCGGTTGGCTGGCTTTGGACCCGTTGCTTGCTTGTTTTTCATTTTGCACCTCGAACAGCGGCGAGGATATCACTCGGCGAGTTTGTGTGGAAGAGAGGAGAAAGATCCGCCAAAGATCCGCAGATTGGCCACGATTTTTCCGTCCTTAGCAGCCATTTGTTTCCAGACGTTGATACCGGAGGGTCCTTTCTCGCGTCCAAGGTAAAGAGTAAACTGTGGTTCTGGCTGGCGAGGAGGTCCCCATGAAACGGCGCGAATTCCTGCATCGAGCGGCCTGTGCAGCAGGGGCCGCTTGGCTCCCTTCCGCGAGGTTTATGCACGGAACACTTGCGGTGCCTGTGCTCTCGCGCAAATTCACGGCCTCCGATGGCGTAACGCTGGGCAATACGGGCATCCAGACGAGCCGGTTGGCCATGGGAACCGGAACGGTCGGCAGCGGACATCACTCTCACCAAACGGCGCTTGGGGTTAAAGGTCTTTCCGAGCTACTCCTGAATGGCTATGACCAGGGATTGCGGTTCTTTGACACTGCGGATTCCTACGGCAGCCACCCGCATGTGGCGGAAGCTTTGAAGCATGTGCCGCGCGACAAAGTCACCATCCTCACCAAGACCTGGGCACGCGATGCCGCTTCGGCGCGCGCTGATCTCGAGCGATTCCGCCGCGAACTGGGAACGGACTACATCGATATCTGCCTGATGCATTGCCTTACCGAAGGCGACTGGACGGAACGGTTCCGGGGAGTCATGGATGTTCTCTCCGAGGCCCAGCAAAAAGGCATCATCCGGGCGCACGGCTGCTCGTGCCACAGCATCGAGGCGCTGCGCGCGGCAGCTAAATCACCATGGGTGCAAGTCCACCTCGTGCGCATCAATCCGATTGGCGCCTATATGGACGCAGCCCCCGATACCGTCGTTAGCGTGATGCGCGAAATGCGCGCCAACGGCCACGCCATTGTGGGGATGAAGATTCTTGGCCAGGGTGAGTTGCGGAACCGCCAGGACGAAGCTTTGCGGTATGCGCTTTCGCTCGACCTCCTGGATGCGTTCACGATTGGGGCGGAGTCCAAATTCGAACAGGAAGACTTGATCCGCCGCATCGCCGCATCCTGATCCGGCCTTTCGGCATTTAAAAACCAAAATTGCTCCGAGGCTGCGATTTTTCTAGCCAGGGCGCGCGACTTCAGGGTACAATCTGTCCACTCAGGGAATCGCCCACGCGATGTTGGCATC
>QHYJ01000043.1 GCA_003223255.1 Acidobacteriota bacterium
GCCATCTTCGCCCGTAGCTTGCGGAGTCTCTTTGCCGCGCACGCAGTGCGCGAAGTGGGTCAGTTCTTGCGGCGTGCCGTAATTCCAGAGTTCCTCGAAAACGGGATACGTCCAACCTTTCGTTGTGGGAGCTTTTTCGACTGCGTAGCCGTATCCGTTTTCACTGTAGGTCGACAGCGCATTGCCCATGTGGAGATTGGCGTAAGAGCAGCCGGCTTCGCCGAAAACTTCGATGCGGTCGTCCATCCCGCCGCGGCGCGCCCAGCTATTTTCCACCAGTCCGACCGCACCATTGGCGAATTCGAGAATGCACAGAGAATCGTCCTCGGCCTTGGTCTTTTCGCCATGAACGTGCGTGCCCATTTGACAATAGACCGACTTGATCGGCGAGCGTCCAAGAAACCAGTAGCAGAAAGCGATTCCGTGACACCCAAGATCCATCAGTGCGCCGCCACCGGATCGGTTCACGTCCCAGAACCATGCGCTGTGCGGCCCAAAATGCTTTTCGCTTTGCTTGATGAGATAAACTTTGCCGAAAGCGCCGGCATCGGCCATTTCCTTGGCCTTCAAATATTTCGGCGTGAAGAAAAGCTCTTCGCCGTACATGAGGAGGACGCCGTGGCGCTTCGCCGCAGCGATCATCGCCTCCCCTTCGGCAATGGTCATGGCCAAAGGTTTTTCACAAACGATGTGCTTGCCAGCCGCGGCAATGTCCCTGGTCATCTTAGCGTGCAGGCTGTTTGGGGCGGCGATAGTGACCATCTCGATGTCCCGCTCTCGCAGCATCTCGCGGTAGTCGGTGAATACGCGCGGAATTCTGAATCGCTTTGCGAGCGCAGCGGCGTTGCCAGGAGTCGGAGAGGCGATCGCGACGACTTCCGCCTCATGCGGCATGATTTGCAAGGACGCGGCGTGAATGCCTGCCTGAAATTGCGACCCGATGATGCCGACTTTCACCCTGCCGTTCGTCATAGGCACTCCGATCAAAAGGTCACGCGAGTCGTTTCAAAGACCGTTAAAAGTGCGGTCCTTCGACTTCGCTCAGGATAAACAAGACCGCCGCGCTCCAAAATCAAGAATTCGCCGGCCCCTGGTCGTCGCAGCCCACGTACTCCTGAAGAATTCGATTACCTTTGTATTCGAGCTCATCGTGAATGCCGATTTTGGAGGTGTAATAGCCGCGCACCGTGAGGCGCTTCAACTCAATGAAGAAGCGAACTTCGGGCAGATCGGTCATGTGATCGTTGTCAGAAAGCACTTTGAGAACCGCGACTCTTTCCTCGGGGCGAGCCTCGAGGAAAGACTTTCCGCTGTAGTGCCGGCTCATCAGGTCAACGAGGCGCAAGCCCTCGCGCCACAGCGCCTTCTGATTGTCATCATAGGTCTCGCCCAGTAACTGGTCGATGAAGTCAGCAACTTTCGCAGCTTTAGCCCCGCCAGAATGGTCGTCGGCGGGAATGATCGTTTCTGACAATTCCTCGACCAGCGCGTGTTGCAAGGGAGTGAAGAAGCGAGAGGGGAAATTGTTTTCCGAAGACTTACCTACAGGCTTGGCCGACGCGGTCTCCGCATGCGGCTGTTCCTGAGTTATAGCTGGTAGAGGTAGTAATGAGGCGCCGACTATGGCGGCCGAGGTTTTCAGCCATTCCCGGCGATCTTGCCGCAGATCAATAGGATTATTGTTAGACATGCTCCACCTATAAGTTCCCTTTGCGAAATTCGTCCGCGAGGTAGTCGCAGGAGCGCCAGCACAAGGACATAATGGTCCACGTCGGATTCTGGCAACTGGCATTGACGAATGCGCTACCGTCGACGACAAACAGATTCTTCACGTCATGCGACTGCTGAAACTGATTGAGAACGGAAGTCTTGGGATCGGTTCCCATGCGCGCCGTGCCGAGTTCATGAATGGACCAGCCCTCGGTAAGCACGCGGCTGCTGACGCGCACGATCTCGAATCCCGCGGCCTCGAACATCTCTTGCGAGGTCTCTTTCATGTCCTCGGCCATGCGGTGCTCGTTGTCGCCGAACTTGTAGTGAAAACGCAACGCAGGAATGCCCCATTTGTCTCTTACCACGGGATCAATGTCCACGTAATTTTCGTAGCGCGCCAGGACCTCGCCGAAAGCGCCCATACTGATGTAGGCACCCTGATTTTTGCGGACTTCTTCTTTGAAGGATGCGCCGAAACCGTGCACGTCGGTCCCGTGTGGAAACATGCCGCAGCCGCTGCCGCCTTCAAACCCGTAGCCGCGGATGAATTTCGGGTGCTTCTCTGAAAGGTTGCGAAACCTGGTCAGATAGAAGCCGCCAGGCCGGCCGTCGTCCAGGGTTGACGGCTTGGCAACCAGATCTTTCGCCCGGCCGGTGACTCCGGGTCCCATCAGGTGTTCGCAAAAATTGTGGCCGACGTGGCCGCTGGAATTCGCCAACCCCTTTGGATAAAGCCGCGACTTGGAGAGCAACAGCAGGCGCGCGGATTCAAGAGTGGACGCCGCGAGGACGACAACCTTGGCGTGCACGGCATAATCCTTCATGGTCTGCGAATCGATAAATTGCACGCCGCTCGCTTTGCCGGTTTCCGGATCGACGGTGACTTCCCGCACGACCGCATTGGTGCGTAGCGTCAAACTCCCGGTGTCCATCGCGGGATAGATCAAGCCGGTGGGCGAATCGAACGCCGCGTGAATGTCGCAGCCGCCCTTGCGCTCGCAAGCGCCGCGCCCATAGCAACGGCTGCGATATTTATTGTGCTTCAGGCCTTCGCTGGTGACGCCGGCGCGATACTGTGTCAGCACCCGCCCCATTTTCTGCAGACTCTGCTTCAGAGTGACTTCGGCACAGTTCAGTTTTTGAGGTCGCTGAAATATGCCGTCGGGAAGATGGGGCAAATTCTCCTTCACACCCATGATGCCGAGGTGCAAATCCACTTTGTCGTAATAGGGGGCGATGTCGCCGTAGCTGATGGGCCAATCCTCGCCAAAGCCGTCGCGGCTTTTGGCCTTGAAGTCGTAGTCGGAGAGGCGCAGCGCGAGCCGCCCCCAGATATTCGTTTTTCCGCCGAGGCACCGCGCGCGAACCCAAGCGTAGTTCGTGCCCGTGAAAGGATGCTCACGCTCGTCGACAACAATATTCTTGACGTAGTCGCTGCTGCCCACGTAGCTGTGGAGATGCTTGGCCTTCTCAGAGCCCGCGCCATAGGGCGGATTGCGAATGGTGTACTCGTTGAACGTCAGCGAATGCGACTCCGGCGGAAGGTATCCCCTATGGGCGTTGTCGTAGGGCCACTCCATCGAGCGCAATTCCTGCTCGATGGGCAGTTTCTTTCCTGCCTCGAGCAGAAGCACCTGCATGCCGTGGCTAGTGAGGACATGTGCCGCCATCCCGCCAGCGGCCCCTGATCCAACGACTATCGCGTCGTAAGTCTTGCTGAGATCTAACTGTGGTTCCGCCATCCCGAAAACCTCCCCGCAATCCCTAAGAAGCAAGTTGGCGGATTGCGCGTTGCAAGACGCCGACTATAGCAAAGATAGCTGCACGCCGAAATTAAAAACCGTGGCCGCATTCAACAGCCGAGCGCCTACTTTGTCCAGTGGAACCTCAGAGCCAGCAAACTACTGTCGTGTGGCGGCAGACGTTCGATGAACGGTTGCACGTCTTTCGCTGAGGCCGGTTGTTCGTGGGGCAAACCCCAGTGGAAACGGAGCCAGTCGCTATGTGGGGAACGTAAGTAGTGCGAGCGGAGACTTTCGCAGAGAATGGAGCTAACCTCGCGCGAAATCAGCCACAGTTTCGGCCGACGTAACCGAGCCGAGCCAGGACCGAGCTTCAAGGTCGCCTGCGCGGAGTGCGGGTCCCAACGGAGATCCGAGAAAA
>QHYJ01000229.1 GCA_003223255.1 Acidobacteriota bacterium
CGGGAACGAGCTTGGCGGAAGCGTCGGTAAGTTTCGGTCAGCTGGCGCCACCGGGCGAGGTCGGAAGCGGATAGGGAGCGGAGGTGGGTTTTGCCCGCGTGACTCCAAGACAGGACGTGGGCGGAGTGGAGCGGGCCCTGGGGAGCCGCGCAATGGCAAGAAGGTTTACCGCAGCGGGTTTTCAATGCATAGACGGAGCCTTTGAGTAAGCGGCGTGGGGAGAGGAGGCCCTGCAGGAGGTGGAGATACTGCTCCCCCAGCTTGGCGAGAAGCGCTCGTTGACGGCTGGCCTGAGGTAGATCGGGCAAGGCAGTTCCCCTATCTTTAAGTTTTATATAATAATGACATAAAGAAAGCAAGGGCTTAGGTGCAGGAAATGAGCAAGGCCAAAAAAGATGAGCTTGGTAAGAATCGGACCCCTCAGCGAGGTGGTGAGAACCAGAACGGGTGCGCGCTTCCGAAGGCGCGTCCATGGCCCACTTTGGAATGGTCAGTCTCTGCTCAACCGATCCGGGTTTTCTAGGCAGCGAACGGGTCAAGCCACTGTCTGAATCGCAGCAGAAAAAACAGGAAAAAACCCGAATGATTTAGGAAATCTAGGCATTAGCCCTGTACAACACCAGACCGCTAGAATCGCTTCTCGGCGGTTCCATTTTCTGATAAACACTCAGGTCTGCGCCTCAGCCAAAACATCTTCTTATTTTTCGCTGCCGCTATCGCCGGGACGCTAAATGCAGTGGCGGGCGGAGGCAGCTTTGTTTCCTTTCCAGCCTTGCTTTTTATGCGTGTGCCTGCCGTGGTGGCCAACACCACCAACACGGTCGCCCTATGGCCGGGCTTAGCGGCCAGTACCGTTGCTTACCTGAAGCGTTTGAACGCACCGCTGCGCGTGCTGCTCCCGCTGGTGGTGACGAGCTTGGCCGGGGGTTGGGCTGGCGCGTTGCTGCTGCTTAGGACCCCGCAACACACCTTTCTGCATCTCGTGCCCTGGCTGCTGCTGGGCGGCACCTTGCTGTTCGCCTTCGGCAACAAAATGCGCGCCGTTGCAGGTCGGGCAGCCATCATCGATGACCTCCGTGAAATATCGTGGCAGTCGATCCTGGTAACTTCGTTCGTGGAGCTGCTGGTCTCCGTGTATGGCGGATACTTCGGTGCTGGCATCGGGTTCATGACGCTGGGAATGTTAGCGACGCTAGGTATGCGCGACATCCTTGCCATGGGCGCTATTCGGACCCTGCTGGCCGCGGCGATCAATGCGGCTGCGGTCCTCACTTTCATCTGGGCTGGCGCAGTTTTGTGGCCGCAGTGTACAGTAATGATAGTGGGTTCTCTCGCCGGGGGATGGTTCGGCGCGCACTACGCACAAAAAGCCGATCCCCGCAAGATGCGTTACATCGTGATCGGCGTAGGCCTGGTAATGAGCGCATACTTCTTCATCGCCACTCGTTAACACGTGAGCGCGCGAGCGAACAGGGCCCCCCGTTTCGACTCGCGTCGATCGAGGGATCGAGCCTTCTTGAGCGGGAATCCGGATGCCACATCGAAAGTCAGCTAAACTGGATGTTCATCCCTCCTGTTTTTGCGCGGCCGAAAAAATATTGCCGATAGTTGACAGCGGGTGTACACTCTGGTGGTCCGCTTATCGGACCATTTGGTGTCTGGGTGCCACTAACCCTCAAATCCGAGTTCGAGACTGTCCGCAGGGATAAAGTTTACGAAGGAGTTGCCAAGCAGATCGAACGTCTGATTCTGAAAAAACTGCGGCCCGGCGATAAACTTCCTTCCGAACGCGAATTGGCGGAAATGCTTGTAGTAAGCCGAAGCTCCATACGAGACGCGATTCGGAGCCTCGAGTTGATGGGCATGGTCGAACCGCGTCAAGGTGCTGGCACCATCGTTCGCGAGATTTCCTCCGACTCTCTGGTGAATCCTCTTGCCGACGCCCTCCAGCGCAAAGAAAAACGGATCGGCGAGCTGCTTGACTTTCGCAAGATGCTCGAACCGCCGCTGGCTGCCCGGGCCGCGACGCGTGTTTCTGCCGACGAAATTTCTGAGATG
Organism: Acidobacteriota bacterium; assembly: GCA_003223255.1. Classification (GTDB taxonomy): domain Bacteria; phylum Acidobacteriota; class Terriglobia; order Acidiferrales; family UBA7541; genus Acidiferrum. The sequence continues at coordinate 2,059 of QHYJ01000229.1, forward strand.
GAAGAGATCCTCAAACGGCAAGAGGAGAAACTGCGCAGAGGGGAGAGCACTATTGCCGAAGACTCCGAGTTCCACTACGCCGTTGCTTTGGCTTCCGGTAACACTGTTGTGCTCAAAGTGCTGGATGTTCTCATGGATCTTCTGCGCGATTCGCGGGAACGCAGTTTACAGGTTGAGGGGCGCCCGCAAAAATCGCTGGACGGCCACCGGCGGATCTTGGTTGCGATCAAGCGCAACGACGCCGAAGCGGCAAAAGTGGCCATGCGGCGGCACATCGAAAACGTCGAGAAGATCGTACTTAGGACAATGAGGTCTTGACCAATGGGGGTCTTCGTCATGGGCCGGATACTCGCGACGCGCTCTTGGCGGGAAAGCGATCGCATCAGATTGAGTATGGCGATTAGCTTTGTCAAGGGCGAAGGGTAAGCAATCGAGGATGTCAATTGGGGGACTAGCAGGTTGATGGACCTGAGAAATAATATGACGGCTGAGGTCATCGCACTTCAAGCGCCTGATTGCGGGGGACATCGGGGATTGTGCCCTGACGCATGCACTAAGGAATGCGGAGGGGGATCATGAGTTATACGGAACTCACTGTTTGGACACGCGGCATCATTATGGACAAAGAGGGCCGGGACATAGTCAATTCCATCTCCGCTTCTGCTCGGCTTGAGGGCAAGTTCGCTCAGGCGATGGAGAACTATGTGGACAACCCCGATCGTACCAACGCCCCGACACGCAAGTACTGTCGCCTGAGCGACAACGTGCTCGAAAACGAGCTTACCTACGAAAATGAAAAACCCAACATCGTCGTCCTGGTCGAGGGCACCATGGTCAAGGGTTGGGATTATATGCGCGGGATGCCGCCGGGCGGAACGCTGGTGATCAACACGCACTACACACCGGAGTACATGATTCGTTTCGTGCCCGGTCCCGAGCGGCTGGCCCAACTAGTCTGTGTTGATGCCGCTAAGCTCGCCGACCATAAATGGCTCTACTACCGGCTTGGGCAGCTAGGCCTCGACCGTCTCTCTACAGAGGGCGCGGCCGAGCGAAGCAAAGCCATTGCACCCGATATCGCTGCTCCGCTGATTGCAGCCGTGGTCAAGAGCACAGGCATAGTCAAAAGGGAGACGATAGAGCCGATGATAGCCAACAAAAAAGCATTTCAGATGGCACTCGGCGAATTACACATTATGCCGCTGAAACCAGTGGCCGCCTAAGGGAGGATCCTATGTCGACTAAGGGCACGCACATCCCTGACTGGCTTACCGTCCCCTTCGCTGGTATCACCCCTGCTCCATCGCAAGAAAAGGGACAGGACCTGTTTCCCACCGGAAACTGGCGTTCTATCAGACCGGTATACCGAGACAAGTTGCCCCCTTGCAATAACGCTTGTGGAACCAACGAAAAAATCCAGGGCTATCTCGATCTCGTGAAGCGCGGAAAGTATCTGGACGCCTATGCGCTCATTAAGGAAGACATGCCCTTCCCGTCAGTTACCGGCCGAGTGTGCTACCATCCGTGCGAGCAAGCCTGCAACCGGGGCCAATACGATGAAGCCATCTCGATTCGTGCGGTCGAGCGGTTTCTTGGCGATCTCGGACAGGCCTTGGCACGCGACGTAGTCAAGCCCGGCAAGCCAAACGGTAAGAAAGTTGCCGTCGTCGGGTCCGGTCCCGCTGGCCACAGCGCCGCCTACCAACTGGCCCGCCTGGGCTACAAAGTGACGATCCTTGAAAAATCTCCCAAAGCGGGCGGACTCAATCGCGGCGGCATTCCCGACTGGGTGCTCCCGCAGCACGTGCTCGATCGCGAGATCGAGCGGCTCGTCGAGCTCGGGGTGACCATCAAGACCAACGTCGAGGTTGGAAAGGACGTCACTTGGAATGATTTGAAACAGAACTACGACGCGTGCGTGCTGGCTGTAGGCCTCACCGAGCCCAACAGCGTACGAGCCGAGGGTGAGAATAAGGATGGCGTGCTTTACGGACTTCCGTTCCTGCGCGACATCGGCATGGGTACATCGAAAGTGAGACTTGGCGCCCGGGTCGCCGTCATCGGCGGCGGAAACACGGCGATCGACTGTGCCCGCGAAGCGCTGCGGCAAGGCGCCGTCGAAGTGACCATGATCACGGTGGAGTCCAATCCCCAGGAGATGCCGTGCGTGCCGGAAGATCTGCACGACATGCTCGAAGAGGGCGTGGAACTGTTGCACGGACGGGCGATGACCGCCGTGCTCGGTAACGGAAGGGTCGAAGCCTTGCAACTATATCCGGCGCGATTCTCCGGCGCCATCAACGCCTCGCCGATCACCGTCAATCGAGAAGCCCCCGCCGAGCGCTTCGCGGTCGACAACGTCATCATCGCTGTCGGACAGCACGCTTCCCTTACTTGGTTGCCCAAAGAGTGTAAGAACGAACGCGGAACTATCAAGGTCGACCGCTTCGGACGTCTCGGTGACACGAACTTTTTTGCCGCGGGCGATATCGTGCAGTTGGGTTCCGGTCAGCCCTTGATGGTGGTCAACGCGGTTGGCGATGGAAAGCGCGTCGCATTCAATCTGGACAAGGTGTTGCGTGGGGAGCCCCTGGAGCCGCGGAAAGTTCCCGTCGACGTCATCATGGATTTGAACCGCATGAACATGACGTATTTCCCGCACTTCCCGCGCGTCCGGCAGGCCATGCTGCCGCCAGTAAGGCGGCGCAAAACACAAGAGGAAGTCATTCAGCCGTTCACCGAAGAACAGGCCGTCGAGGAAGCCAGCCGCTGTTTCAGTTGCGGCACCTGCAACGCCTGCGACAACTGCTATCTGGTCTGTCCGGAGCCCTGCATCGTGCGTTCAGCGCGTTCCAACGGTCTCTATAAAATCCTGGTTAATTACTGCAAAGGTTGCCGCGTGTGTATCGAGGAGTGTCCGACGGGGTGCCTCGAGGGCGTTCCCGAACTCGACTTCGATACCGGCGTGGTGCGCATGGACACGGCATTCGCTATCTCCCCTGGGCTGCACGGCCGGCAGGCACAAGAGATGCTGAATCTAGGGAGCCGGCCGGCGAAGGAGATTTAGGATAGCAGTTAAGCCAGGCTGGATCAGACATCGTGCAGGAAATGGGGGTCTCTGCGTATTTGTTAATCGTAGCTTCGCCCCCAGGAGGACAATGCGGAGTGAAGTATGGCAACAACAGTGACTTCATCAACAAAAAAGAAAACAGTCCGGATGAACGGTTGTGTCGCCTCGGCGCAGGCCGCCAAGTACGCCGATGTCGATGTCATTACGGCCTACCCTATCCGGCCTTACACGGCGACCATGATGGCGCTCGCGCAAATGGTTGCCAATGGAGAACTGGACGCCGAGTACATTGTGGCCGATAGCGAGCACTCGCAATTGAGCATCGCCCACGGCGCTTCCTCCAGCGGCGCGCGCGTTTTCACCGGCAGCTCGGGGGTTGGCGTGCAGTTCGCCTACGAGCTCTATTCACCGATCTCTGGCAGTCGCATGCCGGTACAGATGATGATCGCCGACCGCACGCTTGATCCTCCCGGTGATTTCGGTTCCGAGCACACCGACGCGCTCTCGACCCGCGACATGGGCTGGCTGATGGGCTGGGCCTGCGACGCTCAGGAAGCCTTCGACAATCATCTGATGGCCTATCGCATCGGTGAGGACCCACGCGTGCTCCTTCCTCAGATGGTCTGTCAGGATGGCTTCTTCGTCTCTCACATCACTACTGACGTCGAATTGCCAGACCCTGGCCAAGTGAAAGAATTCCTGCCGCCTTACAAGCATCCGTACCCACTCGATCCCCGGCATCCGGTATCACACGGCCCGCAGATCATGCCGGAGCAGGGCCCTCCGTTGCAGTTGGAGCGCGCACGCGCTATGGAAGGTTCCATGGCGGTCATTGAGCAGGTTCACGACGAGTTTGCGCAAATCTTCGGACGGAAGTATGACCCGTGGGTTGAAGAGTTCATGACCGACGGCGCCGAGGTAGTGTTCTTCATGCAAGGGGGACACGCCGTGACCGCCCGTTTCGCGATTCAGCACATGCGCGACGAGGGCGTGAAGGTTGGTCTCGTACGGCTGCGAACCATCAGGCCATATCCCACTGATCGCGTGAACCAGGTTCTCAGTAAGTTCAAAGTGGTCGGCGTGATCGAGACAAACATGGGACTCGGCAGCGTAAGCAGCGGCGGATCGCTCTATGCTGAGGCTTGTGCGGCTCTCTACGAAAGTCCACAGCATCCGCTCGTCATCTCGTTCATGGCTGGTATGGGTGGCGAAGCCATTGTACTGAAGGAATTTTATTGGATGACCAAGAAAATGACGGAAGCGCAGAGGCGTGGGAAAATCGAAAAACGCACGCACTGGGTCGGATTCGAAGAGTAGCAAAAGGAGATAGGCTATCTGTTGAGGCGGACCCAAAGATTCGCGTTACGAGATTGGAGGCACAGGAGTTCTGTTTCCTGTCATTAGGAGGAACCGATATGCCAGTAATTGAAGTTCAACGGCAGGCGCTGCCGATTCTCGACAGCCCTAATCAAGGGGCGCGATTCTACAACCCTGATTTGCCGTCGTCCGAGCCGTATGTCCCCGGCCACCGCACCTGTGCCGGTTGCGGGCCCGCCATCCAGTACCGGATGACGAGCAAGGCATCGGGCGACAATACGATCTTGGTAGGGCCGACAGGTTGTATGTATGTCGCGAACAGTTCGTATTTGTGTACGCCCTACAATGTGCCCTGGGCGCACACGCAGATTGGCAGCGCGGGCAGCTTCACCGCCGGCGTCGCCGCTGCCTATGAGGCCATGATCCGAAAGGGCAAGTGGAAGGGCACATTTCCGAACATTATTTGCGAGGCAGGAGATGGCAGCGCATCTGACATCGGCCTCGGCTCGATTTCAGGCGCGCTCTATCGCAATCACGACTGTCTCATCATCTGTTACGACAACGAACAGTATGCCAACACCGGAATCCAGGCATCGTCCCGCACTCCCTATGGCGCCATGACCACCTTCTCCCCTCCCGGTCCCAAGGTTCCAGAGGCGAAGACGCTGTATCCCAAGGACCTCGCGCGCATGATGGCTGCCGGCCATCCGCACTGCTATGTGGCGACTGCGAGCGTGGGCTACCCCATTGACCTGATGAACAAGGTCCGCAAGGGGCTCAACCACAGGGGTGCTGCGTACCTCATGGTTTATACCCCCTGCCAGAAGGGATTCGTCTACGAGACTCCGCGCTCGATCGATTTGGGTCGCCTTGTCGTCGAATGCGGCCTCTACCCGATCTGGGAGTGGAACCCTGAAAAGCGTGCCTATGATTACAGCTTCCGCCCACAAAGCATGCGGCCGGTTTCCGATTACTTGAAATTGCAAGGGCGATTCGGCCACCTTCATGCCGAACACATCGCCAACTTGCAGAAGTTTGCCAATGAACAGTGGCGAATGATGGGCGTGGAACTCCCCGAGGCCTTGATCCGGGCCGCGGACGCGAAAAACCAGGTCAATATGGGGGCTGCAGCAGAAGCAGAGGCTGTGGCGCAAACTCTATGAATACCAATTCCACTACTCCACCTGCTGCTCCAGAAACGCAGGAAAGTTATATCGTCAGCGAAGGCAAGAAGCGTGGGTCCACACGCGATGTACGGCCGGAAGCCGCGTTCGACCGCTATTACACGGTCCTGCGCGTGCACGCCGGTGACGCTATTCTCACGGATAACTGGCACACCAATGAAGTGCGGGACCATCTCCGCAACAACTTCGAAGGATACACGTTCGCAATGCGCACGCTGGAGGCTTGGGGGGCAATGATCGAGAACGACCACCGAGCCTACTACACAGCGGGCGGTCGAGTGTGGGTCCTGGATCTGGAGCCCTCGGAAGGCAAGAGGCAGCGGGTGCCTGGGGCCGGTGCTGGCAAAGGGTAGCTCACGGTTGAGCCGTATTCTGCTGATCGACGATACGCCGGAAATAGCCGAGCTTCTGACCTTTGCGCTGCGAGACCACGGCCATGAAGTCTTCGCCGAGGGTTATACCGATACTGTCAACGAATTGATTCGGCAGTTCCGAGCCGATGCCCTCGTGCTGGACTGTACCGCTTTTGACATGAGCGAGTCCCTGTTCGATATCGTGCGCCACCACCCCAATCACGCTGAGCTTCCCGTTGTGATCATCAGTGACACACGTCGCGCGAGCCCTGAATCAGTTGCTTGGATAACTATGCCTTTATGGAGCATGGATCAGTGGCAATACCTCGAGCGCGAGGTCGTCACCGACGCGAGAGGCAGGCAGTGGACCGTGGGGCTGATGGACGTGCTGGGGCAGGAAGGCGACTCAGACATACCCAATAGGTTGCTGGAACTGCAGTATTCATCGGGCCGCTATTTCGCTCTCATCTACTCAGCCAGCGGAGCGTTGCAATGGGAACGCGGCTACAGCTCACTGCCAGAGGCGACACGGGCATTCGAAGACCTGCGCATCGCCGTCATCGATGGTAGCCTCGATCCATCGCAACCGGTGTTCCGCCAGGACCTAGAAGATTGACCCTACCGATAGCATTTCAGCTAATTTTCGATTCAACCTTTCTACCGGCCGGGATTCAGATCTCTCATCACGACATGAAGTACCTGCCCGGCCCGTCGTGCTTCGCGCTCAGACACAATCACCTCAGCCGCGTGCTCGCCATGATCTCGATATGTTCGCGCCACTACGGGTAGCCGGGCGCACCCGCCACGAATCAGTCCCGCCCTCTCTGCGACGGTAAGCCGGGTCTCGAACGACCAATCCGCAATCTTTCCCGCCGGCGCGCCCGAAGCAGCTAGCGCACTCAGCCCTCTGTGTTCCAGCGCATCGGTTACGATGGCCTCGAGAATCCCGCAAGAAGTGCGCAGCGCCAAGTCGTAGTCCCCTTGCTCGAGGGCACGCCGACTATCGGCGTAGGCCTGCTCGACAACGGGCCGGAGCTCGGAGTTGTGAACGAAATCAAACCGGCGAGGAGGCGCCGTTTCCGAAGGTGCAGAAACGGCTTGGCCATCTTTCATTCGGGAGAGCGAGGCAACGGCTTGCTCGAGGACGTCGAGCAGCCGCTGGACGATCTGCGCCGGCGCCGCCCCTTCCACGGCATGGCCGGCCGCTGACCGCATCAGGAAGGCTTCGCTAAACGATCGGGCAAGCCAATGAGCCTTGCTGCCTCCGGACAATTGATTGATCGTTACCCCACAGTCTTGCTGCCAGACGCGAGTGGCGGCGATCGCCGATGGGTTGGAGGGATGAGCCACCAAAGTGTCGTGAACCTGACGCCCGCGGCGGATCAGGCCATCGAGGCGGGACAGGTGAGTGTCGACCTGGGTTTGAAGGTTCTCAGGCATTGCTCTTGTCTCGCGCTCGAATTCAGTCGGCAACCTTCTAGGCAATGCGTATCGTCCTCATCTGCTCGATGAGACAAGCCTCGCGAGGATCCGGCCCCCCTTGACAGTCCGGGGCCACGATGCTAGATTCCCTCCGGCCGCAAAGTGGTTCACTCACCGGACCAGTTTAGCACGGTTCGCTGACCTGGCTGCTTTAGCAAGTTGAAAGCGGTGTGATGGTTGTCATGGAGGTTTATCTATGGCTGCATCCGCACCCACGCTGATTCACCCTTCCCGCATTATCAATCGCTGGGCGCAATTGGTTGCTGGCATCATTGCAATGATGGCCATCGCCAATCTTCAGTACGCCTGGACCCTCTTCACGAAACCTCTGCAGGCCCACCTGCATGTCTCGCTCACTGCCATCCAGGGGGTCTTCAGCCTCTTCATCTTGCTCGAGACCTGGCTGGTTCCCTTTGAAGGCTACCTCGTTGATCGGATTGGTCCACGCCTGATGCTCGGCCTGGGTGGAATCCTGGTTGGTCTGGGCTGGATCTTATCAGGTCATGCTGAAACTCTACGCAGCTTATATTTTTGGTACTGTGTCGGTGGCGTTGGTGCCGGCATTGTCTACGGAGGAACCGTTGGGAATGCGCTCAAATGGTTTCCTGACCACCGGGGACTGTGCGTCGGTCTTACCGCTGGCGCCTATGGCATCGGAACGGCGCTAACAGTCGCTCCCATTGACAGCATGATGAAAGCCTCCGGCTACCAGCACACTTTTGTAGTTTGGGGAATCATCCAGGGATTTGTGGTGTTGGCTGCTGCCCTTTTGCTCGCCAGGCCACCGGTAGGGTGGGTGCCGCCAGGCTGGGCGGAGAAGGAAGCCAAGATCAAGATGCGCGTGCACAGTTCCGCCGTGGACATGAGTCCCTGGCAGATGCTACGCCAGCCCTCCTTCTATGTTATCTACCTGATGATGACCATGCTGTCGTTTGGCGGCTTGGTCGTCACCGCGCAGCTCAACCCCATGGCTGTCTCTTATCATGTGGACAAAGTCGTCGTAGCTTTTGGCATGACTGCACTGGTCATGGCGATTACTGTCGATCGCTACCTGAATGGACTGACGCGACCCTTCTGGGGGTGGGTGTCAGACCACGTCGGCCGGGAAAACACTATGTTTATCGCCTTTACGCTGGAGGCGATCGCTGTTTTCCTCCTACTTCAATTAATCAACCATCCCATATGGTTCATCACCCTGTCGGGCTTGTGTTTCTTCGCTTGGGGAGAGATTTTTTCCCTGTTCCCCTCAATCACCGGGGACCTGTTTGGCAAGACCTGGGCCACGACAAACTACGGCATTGTCTACACGGCCAAGGGCACAGGTGCGCTCTTTGCTGGCGCCGGCGCAGCTTGGCTGTTTGAAAAAACCGGCTCCTGGACAAAGGTCTTCTGGGCCATGATTGCCTGCGACCTCATCGCCGCGTTCCTGGCATTGTTCTGGCTGAAAGGTGCGGCCGCCCGCACGGTCGAGAAATCGATCAGTGGCCTGCAGGCTGTCGACATGACTGCGCCAACAAAGGCGCGAGGTGTGGCATAGCCGGCATCTGAGACGCGTGGTTACCGCTCACCCTTGAAAACTCTGTCGGCCGCTGCACGCCAGGATTTCTTTGGAGCGCATCGCTTTACGCCATTCGGTTCGCTGTGAATAACGAGCCGCAGTCGAAGAAACCCGGGCATATTTGGGCACGCGCTTAACTTAGTCTTTCTCGTTGCAGCGAGCTTGAGCTCGATTGCAACCTCGTTCTTTCTTTGTCGTATGATTCAGATGGTACGAAGAAGTCCGCCGCGTCTGGCCTGCACATCTCTCCAGCAAGCTGGAACTCATGTCCGGAACCCTCTTAAGTATGCAGCGCTACTGGTGCGTTTTCGATTGTGGCGAGATACAGAGCTTGAGGAGCCTTAAATTCAGTTGCTCAGCCTAGTTGGGGCTTAGAGTCAAGCAGACCAAAGGCGATCGTCGAAGTTACATGCAGGAATTGTCGTAAGTTCTTTGCGCCGATGATTCCGCCGGGGCGGAATATCAGAAGCCAATTAGGGCTCGATCGAGTCTGGAAATTATCGGCACACTGACGGAGGTGTAACAGTTTAACATCCACTAACGTAGCCTCCGTGCCCTTTGAGCAAAAATCGCGTTCCGGACGTGACCACGCGCTCCACGGTGGCGCAGGTCTTCCAAAATTATAGTCCAAAGTAGTGAGTACCGAAATCTTTGTTCTCCTGAGCCTCCTGAGCAGACTCACTCGAGAGTGAAACTCTGGGGAAGGACAACCGCCTCTGGGGCTGCGGTGCATTCTCAGCGAACCACGATGTATTTACAGGAGTCATCCGGTATTCTGGCCGCACTTAGTCGCGCTGTCTGTCTGCATGACGGTCTATTTTGTCCTTTCACTCTCTGCCTTCAACTTGTCGCTCGCACCGGCTTGTGCCGCAGCGAGCCGCGCTGTTAGCACTCGAAATGGCGAGCAGGCAACATAATCCATCCCCACCGCATGGCAGAACTCGACGGATGATGGGTCGCCGCCGTGCTCGCCACAAATTCCCACCTCAAGATTGGGGCGGGTCTTGCGACCGCGTTTGATTCCGATGCTAACCAGTTCACCTACCCCCTCGCGATCAATTACTGCGAAGGGATCCTGTTTGATGATGCCTTCCGCGAGATAGGTCGGCAACACTTTGTTCACGTCGTCACGTGAGAATCCGAAAGTGGTCTGGGTGAGGTCATTGGTGCCGAAGCTGAAGAACTCGGCTTCCTTGGCGATCTCGTCCGCGATCAGCGCAGCTCGCGGCAA
>QHYJ01000232.1 GCA_003223255.1 Acidobacteriota bacterium
TGCCTGCGATGAACTGGCCGGTTTCCTCACCGCCTGCGCCTATGTGCGCCCGTCGAAAAGCATCCTGGATCTGGAAGTCGACTCCGTGAAGCGCCGCATGAAGGACAAGCTTTTTGCCAAAGGCGTTTCTCGCGAAGACGTGCGCAAGGGCGCGGAAAAGCTAGGCATACCGCTCGAAGAACACATTAAGTTCTGCATCGCCGCCATGCGCGAACACGCCGACGCCCTCGGCCTGCGCGGCAGCTTATAGCTCAGAATTCCACAGACCCTGCACCTCTCCGGCCGCGGACAGCATCGCCCCTCAGTCCCGATTCCGAGACCAACGGCAGATCTCCCGAGGTAAGTTCGTCCGCCTTCGACGCGCAACCGCCGGATTTACAACCAGTGCCTTTGATGGATACGGACTTCGCAGTCACATCGGCTCGCGTCTTTGCTACACGCTTCCTTCGGACCCCACCTCACGGTGACGCCCTTGCGCTTCGCTATCACTTCACGTCCATCACGTTGTGAAGAGGACTTGCACCTCCTGGCTGAGGAACATGCTCGGCATACAGTCTAGCGGCCTGGCGAATTTCCGCCAGGCCCAAAATCACGTTACAATTGACAAGCATGCTTGCCCAAATTGCAGGCTTTGACGCGGCGGCTGCGCGCCATGCGCGACGTAAGACCTACGGCGCGAAGGTCGGACACGTCCAAGTGGGCGGCGGTGCGCCCATCGTCGTGCAGTCCATGACCAACACGGACACCGCCGACATCGAATCCACGTTCAAGCAAACCGTCGAGCTCGCCGAAGCTGGCTCCGAAATCGTGCGTTGGACGGTGAACGTCCCCGAAGCCGCCGCTGCCGTGCCGGAAATCAAGAAGCGCCTTCTGGCCGTCGGCTGCCGCGCGCCCATCATCGGCGATTTTCATTACAACGGCCACGTCCTGCTGACCAAATACGCCGAATGCGCCAAACAGCTCGATAAATACCGTATCAACCCATCAACCCCGGCAATGTCGGCGCCGGCCAGCGCCGCGACGAGCAATTCTCCACCATCTGCAAAGTCGCGGTCGACAACGGCAAACCAGTGCGCATCGGCGTGAATGGCGGCTCGCTCAACCAAGAGCTGGTCATGCGCAAGATGCAAGAAAACACGGACAAAAATCTTGGCAAAGACTCCGAAGAAATCATCAACGAGTGCATGCTGATTTCTGCGCTCGAATCGACGGAACTGGCGCTCGAATCCGGCTTGCGCCACGACCAAATCATCATTTCGTGCAAGACTTCACGTCCGCGCGACCTCATCACCGTCTATCGCGACCTTTCGGCAAAGACCGAGCAGCCTCTGCATCTCGGCCTGACCGAAGCCGGCATGGGCATGAAGGGCCAGATTTGGTCGGCAGCATCTCTCGGCGTGCTGTTGTACGAAGGCATCGGCGATACCATTCGCATTTCGCTCACGCCGCGCCCTGGCGGTGATCGTCGCGAAGAGGTCTACGCCGCGTGCGAATTGCTTCAGGCGCTCGGCCTGCGCTCGTTCGCTCCCAGCGTGACCGCCTGCCCCGGCTGCGGGCGCACCACCAGCACCACCTTCCAGGAATTGGCCGAAGCCATTCAAGGCTATGTCCGCGACATGATGCCCATGTGGAAAACACAATACGAAGGCGTCGAAAGCATGACCCTCGCGGTGATGGGCTGTATCGTCAACGGCCCCGGCGAATCCAAAGCCGCCAATATCGGCATCAGCCTGCCCGGCACCGGCGAAGCGCCGCGCTGCCCCGTCTACATCGACGGCAAGAAGGACGTCACCCTCGAAGGCACCTACGCTGAACTCGCCGCCGCTTTCCAATCCCTCGTCGACAACTACATCGCCAAAAAATACCCGCGCAAAGTTGCAGAGGTTTCCGCGAGATGATGACTTAATTAGAGGATTGTTGTTCAACCTTCAGACTTTCCGTCGTAGGAGACCGATGTTTTGACAATGCGAAAGAAAGCCATCCTGGCAATCTCCGCACCGTTGCTCGTTGCGACCGCTTACTTTGCAATCTTCGGTCTGCGGACGACACGGCTTGTCGCAACGCAGCATGATGCTGGGAACGGGTCTTTTGGAGTGCGGCGGCTTGCCGCCGCTTTTCTTCCCGCCGGCATCGGGGCGGAGGGCTTCATCCGGGTACTCCGAGGCTCTATGTTCTGCCAGACTCTAACGGAGAGTGGTCAATGAAAATCAGCCGGGATGACGTGCTGCGGGTAGCCGAGTTGGCCTATCTGGATTTAACCGAGGCCGAGCTCCAAACCTACCGCGCGCAGATCGATGAAATTCTGGAGTACATCGGCAAGCTCAACGAGCTGGACACCTCGAAGGTCGAGCCTATGGCGCAAGTTCTGGCCACGGACCAGCACGCCGATGCCACTCTGCGCGAGGACTTGGTCGTGCCCTGCGCCGTCGCTGAGGACGTCTTGCACCATGCGCCGGACCCCGAGCCTCCCTATTTCCGCGTTCCCAAGGTGATTGAGCGCTAGCTGGCAGTAGGAGTGGCTGGTCTTCAGACTGGTGCTTTTCGCGCAAATTTGCAGGGCGCAGCATGCTCGGCCCCAACTTCGGACAGCTAATGAATCTGCGCGGTAGGGGCCCGATATAGAAGATTCCGGCAGCAGCCGAATATCGTCGTGCCCTCGGAAAGAACGAACTCTAAAATGCCCGCCACTTGGACCATTGACGGCCTCAAAGAATCCCTCGCGGCCAAGAAAATCTCCGCGCGCGAACTCCTGGCCGACTTCTACAAACGCATTGAGGCGAACAATCCCGAACTGAACGCCTTCCTCGCGCTGACTCCCGAACGCGCACGCCGCCAAGCTGACAAAATCGACGCCCTCATTGCATCAGGAAGCCCCCTGCCTCCGCTCGCGGGCGTGCCTGTAGCCATCAAAGACGTCATCAGCACGCGCGGCACGAAAACGACTTGCGGCTCGAAGATTCTCGAAAACTATGTTCCGCCGTACGACGCCACGGCCGTCGAGCGCCTCGAAGCCGCCGGCGCCGTCGTTCTTGGCAAAACCAATTGCGACGAATTCGCCATGGGCAGCTCCAACGAAAATTCGGCCTATGGCCCAGTCAAAAACCCGCTCGCGCCCGATCGTGTTCCCGGCGGCTCCAGCGGTGGCTCGGCGGCGGTCGTAGCCGCAGGCCTTGCCGTCGCTTCTCTCGGCACCGATACCGGCGGCTCCATCCGCCAACCCGGTTCGTTCTGCGGCATTCCCGCCATGATGGGCAGCTACGGCCGCGTCTCGCGCTATGGCTTGATCGCTTTTGCCTCTTCGCTGGATCGCATTGGCCCGTTTGCCACTAAAGTGCGCGATGTCGCCGCCATCCTGCAAACCATCGCCGGCCGCGACCCGCATGATTCCACTTCGACCACCGCGGCTGTTCCCGACTACCTCGCCGAAGTCGCGAAGCCTCTCAAGCGCCCGCGCCTCGGCATCCCCAAAGAATATTTCGCCGAAGGCATGGACGCGGGCGTCCGCCAAAAAATCGAAGCCGGCATCGCGCTTTTCCGGAAACTCGGGTGTGAACTGGTCGAAATTCGCATGCCGCACACCGACTACGCCATCGCCGCCTACTACATCATTGCCACCGCCGAAGCCAGTTCTAACCTCGCGCGCTACGACGGCGTGCGCTACGGGCTCCGCGTCCCCGACGATTCCCTGCTCACCATGTATCGCAAGACGCGCGGTGCCGGCTTTGGCCCCGAAGTGAAGCGCCGCATTGTGCTGGGCACCTACGTCCTCTCTGCCGGCTACTACGACGCCTATTATTTGAAGGGCCAGCAAGTCCGTACACTCATCGCAGAAGACTTTCGTGACGCTTTCACCAAAGTGGATGCGATTCTCACGCCTACTTCACCCGTCCCGCCCTTCAAATTGGGCGAACGTACCAGCGACCCGCTCCAGATGTATCTTGCTGATATTTATACGGTTACGGGATCCCTGGCAGGCGTTCCGGGGATTTCTGTGCCCTGTGGCAAGATCGACGGGAAATTACCCGTCGGCTTGCAAATCTTCGGCCCAGCCTTTGGCGAAGCCCGCGTCCTGCAACTGGCTCACGCTTTCGAACAGGCCGGGGGCGCCGACGTTTGAGGTTTGGGGTTCTTGTGTAGCGCCGGGCTTCAGCTCGGCATTCTACCTGGGCTTTGTAACATTGAGACTTATGCCCGCGCTCCAATCCATCACCGCGAACCTGGCTCGCGCCGAGCAGCAATTCCTGGCCGTGGCGGACCGAGTTCCTTCTGACCAAGGGAAAACTTGACCCGGCGAAGGCCGCCGGTCGGCCGGCGAACTCGTCTGCCATCTCATCCAAGTCGAGCGCGCCATCATCCAAAATGCCGGCAAGTTGCGGCAACGCCCGACCCTGCGCTGGTCTGCGAAAAGAAGAAATGCGCGCAACTCCGCAAGGTCCGCGTCCACACCCGGTGTTTCCTCGAAGAGACCGCCGGAAAAGCCCTAAGAAAATATCACATGCCCCATCCCTTTCTTGGCACTTTGCACCTGGGCGCATGGCTCCCGAAGATTGCTTCTCATCAAATTCGACGCACCAAACAGATGCGTGAAATTGCCGCCAACCTACCGAAAACTGTAACAACTTTGCATAAGTAGAATATTGTTTCCCTTCGCCTGTCTTTCTCACGACTCCTGCTACTTTGCGCTGCCGCAAAGACGCCTGCAAAACCGCCATTTTTCAGCGTCTTAGAGGGAAAGTACTAGCCGCTTGGTTTTTGTTTTCAGAACGGAACGACTATTGCTCTGCATTTACGGAAACAAATAGGATGCTAACAGCATCTAAGGAAGTGAGAACACAAGTTGGGCCCAGATCTTAGGAGCAAGGCCATGGTCACGGTCAAGTCGAGCCAAAAGATTTTCACCGATTCGGAAGTTTCCAGCCTCACGGGCATTTGCGTCGAGCACGTTCACAATTTCGCCAAGAGTCGCCACCTCGGCTTCATCGCTCGCGCTGCGGAAGCTGCCGGGATCAATGCGGATCAGTGGCTTTTTACCCTTTCTGACCTCATGGTTCTGGTGACTCTGTTCCCTAAGTGCACCCACTGAGCGGCTTGCGCCCTTACCGAATAGCTAGGAACGGAGTTCTTGTCGGCTCTCTGGCATCGCCAGAGAGCCAATTGTGTTGTTGGGGCCTTTTGGGAGTGCGGCTGACCCTGAGCGCCAGCGAAGGGCGGGCTTTGCTTCACGGTAAATTTGTTCTGGCGGATCGCGACAGAAATTTATAGCCTTGGTGAGTTCCAGTCATTACTTCACCATTCTGCTCTGCGCGATGATTTTTGATTCCTGAGCCGATCAACAGCCTTGCACGGCGCAGAACGTCGCTGTGTGCCACAGAGTGTTCCCTCTGCGGCGAGCCGCCCCTCCAGGAAGAATTGTGTCGTTCTCTGATGGCGTCTATTTCACGTGACAGGCGCAAGAGTTCTCGCTCATGCGCAGGTAATCGAAGACCAAACGCGCGTTCCGCG
>QHYJ01000231.1:0-1316 GCA_003223255.1 Acidobacteriota bacterium
CTACTACACTCCAGCTGAAGTCGCGGCGGCGCTCGGAAACTCCGTCGTGCGGAATCTCATAGAACTCATCCGCATACGCAACAACCACCCCTCTTTTGCCGTAAAAGCGAACATTGAGACCCCATCCGATCAAAAACTGGTGATTACGTGGAAGGAAAATGACCACTGGGCAAAGCTCGACGTGGATTTTGGAGAACCGCAAGCTTTAGTCACCTACTCCAGTGGGGACGGTGGAGGGGGGAGTATCGGGCGATGGGACTCGGAAACGAGCGTCAGCTGCTCGAAGGCAATCTGATGAGAGACGACCCCACCGCTCAACGAAGTTTATCGGTGATCAAGTGGCTCACATTTTTCATGTTCATGATGTTCGCAATGACGACCGATTCCGTGGGCGTCATTATTCCTCAAATCATCAAAGAGTTTCACCTGAGCATGACTGTTGGGGGCGCTTTTCACTATGCCGCCATGTCCGGTATTGCGTTCGCGGGGTTTTTCCTTGGGTATTTGGCAGACAAATTAGGCCGAAAGAGAACCATCATTTTGGGGCTGGTGCTGTTCGCGTTGAATTCTTACCTATTTGCGCTGGGCAGGTCTTTCGCGTTCTTTCTTATCCTCCTGGTAATCTCCGGGGCGGCGATCGGCATTTTCAAGACGGGCGCGCTCGCCCTGATCGGCGATATCAGTCGTTCTACGACTGAACACACAGCGACAATGAATACGGTGGAAGGCTTCTTTGCCGTCGGCGCAATTATTGGTCCTGCCATTGTCGCCCGGCTTCTCGCCGTCGGCACCTCCTGGAAGTGGCTCTACGTGATCGCCGGCACCATCTGTGTTGTCCTGATCATGGTTGCTTCCCTGGTCCGCTATCCCCACACGAGTGCAGCGGCGGAATCTGTCGATCTAAAACGCACACTGCGGATGATGGCCAACCCCTACGCGCTCGGCTTTTCTGGCGTAATATTTCTCTATGTTGCCGTCGAGAGCGCAATCTATGTCTGGATGCCGACACTGCTCGTCAGTTACAAGGGCTCTTTTGTTTGGATCGCAACGTACGCTATTTCGATCTTCTTTGTTCTTCGTGCCGCAGGGAGATTTGTTGGGTCATGGATGCTCGCGCGATTGAACTGGGCTGCGGTTGTGACCGTACTCAGCTTCGCAATGCTTGCTTGTTTCGTGATTTCTATGCTCGGCGGAGTCACATGCGCGGTGTTCGTCTTGCCTCTTTCCGGTTTGTTTATGTCGGTTCTTTATCCCACACTCAATTCAAAGGGTATCAGTTGCTTCCGAAAGTCTGAGCACGGCGCAGTAGCCGGAGT
>QHYJ01000231.1:1543-6750 GCA_003223255.1 Acidobacteriota bacterium
AACGCAGACGTTGGTCGCTGGAAATGTGAGGCTGCCATGGTCAATCGCTTTGATTTTCGTTTGGGTATCACTCGACGCGAGTTCATCGCATTAACGTCCGCAGCTCTGGCCTCCACCGCGCTGAACGGACAGAATTCGCCCGCAATCGCAAACGACCGGCATCGTCCGCGCTTTCATCTGATGCCGCCTTCTGCATGGATGAACGATCCTAACGGTCCGCTTTACTGGCGAGGTCGGTACCACCTGTTCTACCAGTACTCCCCCGTTATCTCAATAACAGGGCCGAAATACTGGGGGCATGCCGTTTCAACCGACCTTGTGCATTGGCGAAATCTCGGCATCGCACTGGCACCAACGCCGGGCGGACCTGACAAGAATGGTTGCTGGTCAGGATCTGCAGTGGTTCACAACGGTGTACCAACACTCGTATACACGGGCGCGACGTGGTCCTCTGATAGTGAATTCGCAGAGCGACGAAAAGGACTCGTCCCAGAACGGCAGATGGTCGCCATTGCCGCAGATCCGGACGATGAGAACCTGACGACGTGGACCATGATTCCGCGAAACCCGGTTCTAGCTGCTCCACCCGCCGGAATGAAAGTAGTTGGTTGGCGTGACCCCGCTCTCTGGAAAGAAGGAGACACCTGGTACATGGTGATCGGGTCAGGCGAGATTGGGAAAGGCGGAATGGCTCTGCTTTACAGTTCGAAAGACCTTAGAGACTGGGTTTACCTTCATCTGCTGTCGACAGCCAAGCCGGATTCCAGCCTGGACGTCTCACGCCCCTGGGCTTCCATGTGGGAATGTCCTGATTTCTTTTTCCTCGACGGGAAACCCATCTTGCTGGTCGCGCGCGGTAACGGCTACCTGATCGGGACCTATTCTGATCAGTGATTTGAACAGCAGTCCGGTGGTCAAATCGATTATGGCTCAGCGGCGTCTGCGCAAAAGACCATGCAAGACGAAAAAGGAAGACGCATTTGGTGGGCATGGATCCACGAAAAGCGCAGTGCTGAAGCGCAAGCGGCAGCTGGCTGGGCCGGCGTGATGTCGCTTCCCAAACTGCTGAGCTTGAGCGCCGATGGCACGCTGGGAGTTAAGCCGGTACCTGAGCTGAATGTTCTGCGCCGTACCAGAAGAACAATTACGAATCAGAGGATCGCGCCGAATGGCCCGCTCCTGCTAAAGGGGTTCGAAGGTGACTGCGCAGAGATTGAAGCCGAAATTGAGCGGGGCGACTCGCGTCAGGCAGGGTTGCGGGTTCGCTCAACTACCGACGGCAGCGAACAAACACTCATCGGCTATGACCACGATTCCCAAAAGCTGTTTTGCGACACGAGTGCTTCAAGCACCGATCCGAATACGCAGGTTCCCCCGCCACTTCGCGGGCGAGGTATTGAAAGCGGTGCTTTGGAGCTCAAGCACGGCGAACTTCTACGATTACGCGTTTACATTGATGCCTCGGTGATCGAGACCTTCGCAAACGACAAGGCTTCACTCGCCGATCGTGCGTATCCAACAAACGAATTGAGCCTTGGCATAGGGCTCTTTGCGAGAGGCGGCACTGCTCGTTTACGATCCATGACTCTGTGGGAGCTGGCTCCAATTTCAGGCGACCGCCTGACCTCAGGAGCTGAACTGCTTCGAGTTTAGTTTTCGAGTAATACCGCAGAACCGTTGTGTAATGCCAGTTGGGTTTGGTCACCACACCACTATGAATATCCGCATCTTTTTGTGGTCGCTCACGGCAGCATTGGCAGGCTTTCTTTTCGGATTCGACACCGTTGTTATCTCGGGCGCTGAGAAGACGATTCAATCGCTTTGGGGACTGAGCCCTGGAGTGCACGGTTTTGCGATGGCATCGGCGCTCTATGGCACGGTTGCTGGTTCACTACTTGGCAGTTGGCCTGCGGATCGCTTCGGTCGCAAAGCGACGCTGTTGTGGATCGGACAACTCTACATAATCGGCGCGGTGGGATCAGGGCTCGCCCAGAATGTAGAAGTCTTCGCTGCCGCGCGTTTCATCGGCGGATTGGGAATTGGCATCTCGACAGTCGTCGCGCCGATGTATATCGCGGAGATCGCGCCGTCCAAGCAGCGCGGTCGGCTTGCAGGCATGTTTCAGTTCAACATTGTTTTCGGTATTCTCGTTGCTTTTGTCTCAAATGCGCTGCTAGCGGGAATTGGCGAACATGCTTGGCGCTGGATGATGGGCGTGGCTGCATTTCCCTCATTACTTTACGCGCTGTCCTGTTACGCTCTTCCTGAAAGTCCGCGCTGGTTGTTGAGTAGGAAAGGCAATCGCGAAACTGGCATGCAGGTGCTGCATCAGATTCAACCCGAAGCATCTGCACCGGAAATTTCTGCCCAAGCAGACGAGATCATCGCTGCTTCCACAGAGCAGGTATCATCGGGTCATTTCTGGACGCGTCGGCTCAGAAAGCCGATCATGTTGGCCATCTTGATCGCGTTCTTTAATCAATTATCGGGGATCAACGCGATCCTTTATTTCGCTCCACGCATCTTTGAGCTCACCGGCTTAGGCGCGAAGACTGCGTTGCTGCAATCTGTGGGAATTGGGCTTACAAATCTGGTCTTCACGTTCGTGGGACTCTGGCTCATTGACCGTCTCGGGCGGCGCACTCTTCTATATATAGGCTCAGTCGGCTACATCGCTTCACTTAGTCTGGTTGCATGGGGATTTTTCACGGAACACTACTCGATCGTTCCGGCATGCATCTTCGCTTTCATCGCTGCCCATGCGATCGGCCAGGGCGCGGTAATTTGGGTCTTCATCTCTGAGATTTTCCCAAACCGCCACCGGGCAGAGGGCCAGAGCCTTGGCAGTTTCACACACTGGATTTTCGCCGCCTTACTCACGACGTTTTTCCCCAAGATAATCTCATCGCTGCAGCCGGGTTATGTGTTCTCGTTTTTCGCCGGAATGATGTGCCTGCAGCTTCTCTGGGTAAAGACAAAAATGCCCGAAACGAAAAACGTGCCGCTCGAAGAACTGCAAAAGGAATTGGCTATAGGATAGTGGCAACCTGAACGGCGCATTGCCCGGGCCAAAGCTGTTTATGCTTTGGCGCCCTTTTGTTTCTGACGTTACGGCTGTGATAAGACTTCACGTGCTTTGACGACGGTCCGTTGCGAAGGACCACACACAGGTATGGCGTCTGTAATTCGGAAATTAAGTATTCTCGACGGCAGACCGGGCTTTCAGTTGCAAAGCACATGGGGTCGTGTTTCTGTCCTTGAAGGCGGCGGGCACATCTGTGAATTGATCCTGAACGCTTGCGGTGAAGTCAATCCACTGTGGAAACCATCTTGGAAGACGGTTGACCCAGCCACCTATAGTCCTCGCAAGCATGCCCGAATTTATGGTCCGCTTCCCGAAGGGAGACTACTCGCCGGAATTGCGGGGCACAGTATCAGTTTCGACTATTTTGGACCTCCATCTGCGGAGGAGATCGCAGCAGGACACAGCACGCACGGCGAAGCACCGGTAGTAAGGTGGCGCAGACGAACGAAATCCCGATCCCCGCAAGCGACACTTGTTTATGGCGCCGAACTCCCGCAAGCGCAAATGCGCCTGGAACGCAAAATCTCACTCGACCCTGATAATCCAGTTGTGTACTGCCAAGAAACAGCGACGAATCTGGCGTCATTCGACCGGCCGATTTCATGGAATCACCACGTGACGTTTGGTCCGTCTTTCTTGGAGCCAAATGTCACGCTCTTCGATATGCCGGCAACTCGCAGCAAGGTATGTCCAGCAACCTTTAGCGCCAATATGGCACTTCAGCCCGACTCCGAATTTCTCTGGCCAAGCGCGCCAAAGAAGGACGGTAGCGTTCTGAACCTTCGTACCAGCGAAAAAGGCCAGTATGGTCATTACACTGCGCACCTGTTGGATCCAGTACAAAAAACTGCTTTCATGGCGGTATGCAACCCACGTTTACGACTACTGGTCTTGTATGTGTTCGATCGACGCGACTACCCCTGGCTTGGTAATTGGGAAGAATCCTACAATCGCGAACATCCGCCGTGGAAAGGACGCGAATTTTGCCGAGGGTTTGAGTTCAGCAGCACTCCTTTTCCAATTCCACGGCGCGAAACGGTAGCAAATGGGCCGCTGTTCGGCGAACCCACATACAAGTGGCTGCCAGCACGAAGCAGTGCAAGCTCGAAATACATAATTGTGCTGGCTGAAGTGCCACAGGATTTTGCTGGCGTCGCTTCGGTGAAAGCCAATCCCGATTCGCTTGCCGTGCATGAAAACGACAAAGCCCGTGTCAAGCGTGTACCCATAAAGGCTTTTCTGAGGCCAGATTGCTGACGCAACTAGCCCGCAGCGGAGTCCGGGCACAATCGAAGTGCGGCGTTTTAACAGTGGGTGACATATTTACAGTCCGCTAATACCCATATTGGATAGATAGGCAAAAGCCTCGAGATTCCGAGCTGCGTCACTGGCTTACTTCTTCCGTCGTCCTGCCTGGCTTGTGCGGGAGATCGCTTTGCGGGGCTTTGCATGTTTGCGAACTCGGCTGGCGCTCGTCTTTACACGATTGCTGTTGCGATCTCCTGTCGGACTCTCATCCCGTTCGAATTTGTCGCGCGCGAGTTGCACAAAATCAAGAATCAACTTTGCCTGCTCATCCTTGCGCCAGACGATATAGACTTCGCTTCTTGCCGCGGGCTCGGCGAGAGGCAAGGAGATCAAGCGATCTGCAAAAGACGGGTGGATGGGGTTCTGACCGACCGCATCGTAAATTCCTTTCCCCGAGTCCACGAGAATGGATCCAGAGTCTTCGTATGGCATAGTTGCTGTCGAGACTACCTTGCGCTCAATCCCCTGATCTCGCAAGAGGGCGAGCGTTCGATCATAAACGCCTGGAGATATGCGCCTATCAATCATCAACAGAGTTTCATCTCTGAGCTGGTGTAGCCGCAGGACCCTGTTTTTGGCCAAAGGACTGGATTTGCGAAGAACCACTGAAAACTGCTCTTCAAATAGCAGCGCACACGCCAACTGGGGTGCCTCGATTGGTCCGCGCATGAAACCAACATCGATTTTGCGATCCAGGAAGGCCTCGGCTTGGTATCCAGAAGCTATATCTCTGACATCGATTTCCACTCTTGGGGAGAGCCTCAAATACTCGTTCACAAGCTTGCCCACTGCGTCTCCCAAGCCCTTCCCGATG
>QHYJ01000039.1:0-37022 GCA_003223255.1 Acidobacteriota bacterium
TTCATTCTGTACAACTCGCGGTCTGCTGTTTGCAGGAGGGCTTCAATCGTTTCGCCGTCCTGCGGATAGGCAGCCACCCCAATGCTTGCGGAAAGTGGCGGCTGCTCACTATCCGTTGCAAGACGATTGCGAATGCGAGAGGCGACAAGCCCTGCGGCAGCGGCGGCTGTCTCGGGCAGCACGACGGCAAACTCGTCGCCCCCGTATCGCGCGGCTGTATCGATAGCCCGACAAAATAAACGGAGCACATCGTCGACGCGGCATAGTGCCCGGTTGCCGGCCAAGTGGCCGTAGCAGTCGTTGATCCTCTTCAGCCCATCCAAGTCAAGCAGCAAAACGGCAAACGGTCGTCCCGTGCGCGCGGATCGTTCGATCTCTGCATGCAGGACGTCCAGAGTCTGGGTGAACTCGGGAACACTGCCCTTCAGATGCATGGAGACTTTGCGTGCAAACATGTCGACCTCCTTCGCACAGTCCCTGTTAAGGGGGGTTGTAGGTAACCACCCTGTTTTCAGATGGTTCGCATCCCTACACCCATTCAAACTGTTGCGCTAGATGCACGATACTAGTCAAGGGCTAATCCCCAGGCTGTGTTCAAAACAGCAACTCGCCTATTAAGATGAGATGTCCAAATTTGACCATGAGTTTTAGGCTGCGGCGGACTGCCACTGGATTTTGCGGTACTACACAAGTAACTCCGTGAGGCAGTCTGTGGACCCGCTACCGATACAAAGAAAGAAGGGGTCCCTTTTGATCCTCAAGATTTTAGTTGACAGTAACTGAATCGTTTGCTACGGAAAAATTTGCACTCTGCAATGAGGCAGTCGGGTGAGTTCGCCACCGAAGTCGACTGGGAAACAAAAGGGAGGGGTTTCTTTCGATCCCCAAGTGTTTCTTGCGACGGTTGGCGTGGCAAGGACTATTACGCAGTGCCCAAAAGACTACAAATCTTCTCTCAAGGTGATCCCGCCGAGAGCGTTTTCTTTATTCAGCAAGGCAGGGTGAAGCTCAAGGTCAGATCCAAACAAGGCAAAGAAGCGGTCATCGCGATCCTAGGCGCGGGTGACTTCTTAGGGGAGGCATGCCTAATAGGCCAGACATTCTGCCTGGCGACGGCTACGGCGATTGCACCTAGCTCAATTCTTAGAATTGAAAAGAACGAGATGCTACGCGTCCCCCACGAGGAACGTACGTTTTCAGACCTTTTCATACCGTACGTGCTTTCACGCAACGTGCGCGCCCAGGAGGATTTGGTCGACCAACTTTTCAACTCCAGCGAGCAACGGCTAGCCNNNGGCTAGCCAGGCTAGCCCGCACTCTTTTGTTGCTCGCTAACTACCGTAAGGAAGGCACACCGCCCCAGACTGTAGTTCCGGAGATAACCCAGGAAACCCTAGCAGGAATGGTTGGCACAACCCGGTCACGTGTGAACTTCTTTATGAATAAGTTCAAGAAGTTGGGCTTTATCGATTACAAGGATGGATTGCGAGTGCACAGGTCCCTTCTAAATATTGTCCTGCAGGACTCGCGTCCTCATGGCGCGTAAAGCGATGTGGGGCAGCCGCAGAATACCGTGAGTAATCCCTGAATGTTGAGAGTCTTGTACATATTTCATTTTCTCACTGCGTATTGTCTGAAATAGGGGGTAGCCGCATGACCGAGGACGAACTTTTACATTTCAATCCGCTGATTGCCAAGGCTTTCACTCAGTTCGAATCTGAAAACGATACCCGAACGGCCGACGTGATGCGAGAGATCGTTATCGCCGGCCTCAAGACCGGCGCGGCACCAGAGAAGATCTATGCGACCATCAAGACTGGCCGGCTGTTGACCAAGGACAATATGCAGTTTTTGACGCCGGCTGAGATCCAAGAATGGTCGGACGCGGCTGAGGAATACAAAATGCTGGCAGCTTGCCGTTGAGTTTGGCGCGGAGCATCATCGAATTCGTTCTGCGAACTTCTCTATGGCGGTCCTAGGCTAGGCTAGCAATCCCAAACTTCCCACCGCGGCCTGCCCGAACAGCCTCGGCTACTGGCACAGATGGCACAGAACTGGTCGCGACATAAGTGCTACTATAAATCGGCTCCCGGCAGGACTCGAACCTGCGACCTCGCCGTAAGGTGGGAGGCAGTGAGGACGACTTTCTTAGGGTGCATCCTCATCATCTTCTCTTTTGTCTCGGCCAGCGTGCTCTATCCTTCTGAGCTACGGGAGCACCTCAGCGTTGGCATAACTCTGGTTGCTTTGGAATCTTGTATACAGAAATTTGAAAGATAATTTCCCTTTTACGGGTGAAAGGAGCGGTCCCACATGGCTGATGTTGGTATCGAAAATCGGAACGGCCAGAAGTTAATCCGCAAAACGACGGAACGAGGGAATCATCGGTTCGCTCGTGTGTGGATTCTCAAATGCTCCATTTGCAAACGCGAGTATGAAGCAAACAGTTGCGACTTTCACGAACGGCATTGCCCGAACCGAGATAAGCATTGAGGCAAACGCGACGGTGGGACGGCAACGATTGGAGGTGACGGTGGGACTCGAACCCACTAAGATCGGCTTTGCAGGCCGACGCCTCGACCACTTTGGCATCGCCACCTCTGGCAAGCAGCACGGTCGAATCGACAAAGGTTTCTCCAGGGTTTGGTAAACCCTGATTTTTTCTAAATCAGGCTATACCCAAAACTGTACCCAAAATGCCCCCCAAAATGCCTGCGCAGCCCCTATTTACCCCTCATTTCCCCTTTGTAAACTATTGACGCTATTAGAGCCCCGCTTTTTCGGCAGGTTTTGCAGACCTCCGCCTTGCCACTTGGCTACCGCGCCGCTGGAAAAGTTGTCAGTTATCAGTTCCCAGTTTTAAGCAAAAACAAAAAGGCCACCACCCTTAACGCGCGGCGGTGGCAACACCGGATTGCGCGGAGCGCGTTTCGTTTACGATGGGCGCGCCAACGAGATTGCCCCATTCCGTCCAGGAGCCGTCGTAGTTGCGCACCTTGTCGAAGCCCAACAAATACTTGAGCACGAACCAGGTGTGCGAGCTGCGCTCGCCGATGCGGCAGTAAGCAATGACTTCATCCTTGCCGTTAATGCCCTTGGCTTCATAGAGCTTCTTCAAATCGTCGAAGGATTTGAAGGTGCCGTCTTCGTTGGCGGCCTGCGCCCAGGGAATATTGGCGGCTTGCGGAATGTGACCGGCGCGCTGTGCGGTTTCGGTCATGCCCGGAGGCGCGATGATTTTGCCGGTGAATTCATCGACGGACCGAACGTCGACGAGTTGACCCGACTTGCGGCCCTCCACCACGGCCGCAACGTCTTCCTTGAAAGCGCGGATGGTCGCGTCAGTCTCGGAAACGCGATAGGTGCCTGGGCTGACATTGGGAGCCTCTTTGGTGAGCGGGCGCTTCTCTTCGAGCCATTTCTTGCGGCCACCGTTGATCAGCCGAACGTTTTTATGGCCATAGAGCTTCAATTGCCAAAAGGCGTAAGCGGCGAACCAGTTGTTGTTGTCGCCATAAACAATGATAGCGGTCTCCTTGGAAATGCCAGAAGCGCTGAGCAGCTTTTCGAGCGCAGCTTTGTCGATCAAATCGCGGCGGATACCGTCCTGGAGCTGGGTCTGCCAGTTCCAGCCCACGGCGCCGGGGATGTGGCCTTGGTCGTAGGCGGTGGTGTCCACGTCTACTTCGACAAAGCGTGTATTTGGCGCTTTGAGATTTTTTTCGGCCCAATCAGTCGAAACCAAAACTTCGGGGTGCTTGTACTCTGCCATTTGTGTTCTCCTCGTTCCTTTAGATGTTTGACTTGAAAACGCGTTTGATCGCCCGGCCTCGGAAAATAAAAAACCCACCGGCGGTTTTGTTTCTGGCGGTGGGCTCAAAAGCTTTTGAGGCTGGATGAAATCGCTAAATGCTCAGCCTCCCCGCGCCAGAAGACACACACGTACAGCACATACAAGAGATGCACACGGAGTTGTTCTTCCGGCTGCGAATTTGCATGTTTTTATGCTACATGGATAGGGCACGCTTGGCAAGAGTGCCGCCTCAACGGCCTCAACGGTCAACGGACTTACTTTCGCGTCTCTGCGTCGAGTTTTTCGAGCATCTCGCCGATTTCCGGGTTGGACATGAAATTCTTCCAAACCAGGCCGGTTCGATAGTTTTCGATCATGACGGTGATGGGAGCTTGGTTTAGACCCATGAAGATGTCGGATTGTAGGCCTCGCGCAAACCGTAGATGCCCCAAAGTTGCGCGCCAAGGTCGCGGTAATAGTGTTTGAACGCGGCCATGGAGGCGTCGGGCGCATAGGGGAAGGAAGCGAGGGCCCCTGTTGGCGTAATGGTGCCTTGGTCGCTAGCGTTGTCGGGCGCGTGGGGAACATATCCGAACGGGCCGTCGCTGGCGGTCAGTCCCCAGGCATCCGCGCCGTAGCCCGGGAAGTGTTTGGGATTCGCGATGCAATAAGCGCGGTTGATCAGGGCAATGTTGCGCGGTTGTTTTCAAAATAGGAAGACGTGAAACGATCATGCAGGCTGTGCGGACCGAAGCCGAAGTAGGAGTAGTGGGTAAAAAACAGAGGACCACCGGTGCCCACGCCGACATCAAGCTTTAGGCCGTAGTAGGTGTTCCCATTCGAATAATGATTTCCATCCTTGGTGCCGGACCTTCGCGATATGCAAGAGCCATGGGCTCCTGGCTGGCCCAGCCGGAATAGTAATAGCTCGCGGGAACTCCGTGTGTGGGCGAGGCCATCGCCAGAAGATAGGTAATCATCGGTTTGGGCTTCGTGACACGCTACTCGGGAACAGACGCCGTCTTGAGCGTGGCGTTCACCCATACCGGCTGGTTCTTTCCGTTCTTCGGAACCTTCCTGGGATGGTTGGGCGTCGCGCTCAGGGGCAGTGACACGTCTTCGAACGCGCTGTTCGGCAGTTTGCAGCGCATCACCGCGGAACAGTTGCGTTTGGATTCGATCCTGATGACTTCCGCGAATAGCGCGGGCGGCGTCATGGGCAAGATGGTGGATGCGCAATCGATTTGCGTGACCACTGCCGCCACCAATCAAGTCGGAAACGAAGGCATCATCTTTCGATTTGTGGTCTGGCATTCGCTGGCGCTTGGCGCGATTGTTGGCGTCATCGTCATGCTCTACGGGTATGTCTTCCCACACTTCGTGCCGCATGGGCTGACGTTCATCCACTAAAAACTGTGGGATCTGTAGGGGCAGCACGGCTGCGCCTCATCTCGCCTCGATATCAGTGTTCGTCCGGCTCGTACTCAGGCATAATATGTTTTCAGGTAACCGCTTTATGAACCCCTCTCTACTCACCCAATTCCGCTCCATCGTGGGCGACCGTGGCCTCATCTCCTCGCCCGAAGAACTACACACGTACGAATGCGACGGCCTCACGAATTTTCGCGTCTTGCCTTGCGCGGTTTTGCTTCCAACTTCAACCGAGCAGGTTCAAGCCATCGTGCGAGTTTGCCATCGCGAAAGAATTCCTTTTGTCGCGCGCGGTTCTGGGACCGGCCTGAGCGGCGGCGCGCTGCCCGTGGAAAACGGCATCGTCCTTAGCCTAGCGCGCATGAATCGCATTCTGGAAGTCGACATCCCGAATGCGCGGGTGGTCGTGGAGCCTGGGGTGATTAATCTCGATGTGACCGTGCGCGTGCAGCGCCAGGAATATTTCTACGCGCCGGATCCTTCCTCGCAATCCGTGTGCAGCATTGGCGGCAACGTCGCGGAAAATTCCGGCGGCGC
Source organism: Acidobacteriota bacterium (assembly GCA_003223255.1). Classification (GTDB taxonomy): domain Bacteria; phylum Acidobacteriota; class Terriglobia; order Acidiferrales; family UBA7541; genus Acidiferrum. The sequence goes on from QHYJ01000039.1 coordinate 5,762, forward strand.
GCATTGCCTGAAATACGGCTTCACGACGACGCACGTCCTCGGCCTCGAAGTTGTTCTGCCGGATGGTTCGCTCGTGCACCTCGGCGGAAAAACGCTCGATACACCGGGCTACGACCTTGCTGGAGTTTTTGTCGGCTCCGAAGGGACGCTAGGCGTGGCCACGAGGATTATTCTTCGCATCGTCAAGCGGCCCGAATGCATTCGCACGCTGCTAGCCGCGTTTCCTTCCACCAACGAAGCCGGGGCCGCCGTCAGCGGCATCATCGCGGCGGGCATGCTGCCTGCCGCCATGGAGATGATGGACAATTTGGCCATTCAAGCGGCCGAAGCCGCGGTTCACGCGAATTATCCCGATTGTGGCGGCTTGCTTCTCGTCGAGCTCGATGGCCCAGTTGCCGAAGTCGAAGCGCTCATGACTCACGTCGACGAAATCTGCCGTTCAAATGGCGCGCGGGAAATCCGTGTGGCGCAATCTGAGACCGAGCGCGCGCTCGTTTGGAAAGGCCGGAAAGCGGCGTTCGCCGCTGTGGGCCGGATTTCACCGAATTACATCGTGCAGGACGGCGTGATTCCCCGCACAGCTCTTCCTCAAGTGATGAGCGAGATCGAGCGGCTCAGCAAAGAAAATGGCTTGCGTGTCGCCAACGTTTTTCATGCCGGCGACGGCAACCTGCATCCGCTGGTGCTTTACGATCGGCGCATTTCCGGTCAGGAAGAGGCCGCGCTAGCGCTCTCGTTCAAGATTCTCGAACTGTGTATCGTGGCAGGCGGCTCCATCACCGGGGAACACGGTGTGGGCGAAGAAAAGAAATCCATGATGGCCAAAATGTTCGCTGAGCCTGACCTCGCCACCATGCAGCGCGTCCGCTGCGCCTTCGATCCTCTGCAGCTTGCGAACCCCACGAAAGTCTTTCCCACGCCGCGTCTGTGCGGCGAAAAGCCCGGGGAATACGTTCTGCACCCGCTCGAAACCGCCGGCCTCGCGGAGAGGTTCTGATGCTTTCCGCTTTGGAGTGCAGCAGCTTGCTGCCGCTTTTCTGCGTGCGAGCTGGTTCGCACGTTCCGCTCACTGTACTCAGCGACTGACTCATGGACGCTGCTACCCAACCCCAGTCGACCACTCTCACCCGAGCTCTCCATGACCAGTTCGTCGCCCTTCTTGGCCCTGATCAGGTCCGTCCCACCACGCCTTCGGATGCCGTCTCTGCCGTTCAACCCCAACTGGTCCTCGAACCTGTCAACGAACAACAACTCGCCGACGCACTCCGTATTGCAAACGAAGGCGGCCTCGCCGTCATTCTGCGCGGCGGCGGCACAAAGCTAGGGTGGGGCAATCCGACCGCACGCGCCGACCTTATCTTGTCGACCTCGCGTCTGAACCGCGTTCTCGAGCACGCCTGGGCCGACCTCACAGTCACCGTGGAAGCCGGCTGCACGGTTCAGGCTTTGCAGCAAACGCTCGCGCAGCACGGCCAGCGCCTGGCTATTGATCCACTGTGGCCGGAAAAAGCCACCGTCGGCGGCATTCTCTCCACCAACGACAGCGGCGCGCTTCGTCTGCGCTTTGGCGCCTTGCGTGACTTGATCATTGGAGTGACCATAGCGCTTCCGGACGGCACGCTCGCCTCGAGCGGCGGCAAAGTCGTCAAAAATGTCGCGGGTTACGATCTACCGAAACTCGTCACCGGCGCACTCGGCACTCTCGGAGTCATTACGCGCGCCGTCTTCCGTCTGCATCCCCTCCCGCGCAAGACGTGTTCATTTTCTATCGCTGTATCAAATCCTGACGAGGCGCAAAAGTCGGTCCTCGCTATCCAGGATTCCAAACTCGCTCACGTGGCGCTTCAATCTCATTTCTCCGTCGAATCCACTCCCACCGTCGACATCCTCTTTGAAGGCACGGAAGCGGGACTCGACGCACAAGCCGCTCATTTGCGCAGTCTTTGTCAATCCGCGAAGATTTCAGATGCCCCCATGTCCGTGTGGAGCGCACGCCAATACTTCTGGTCCTTTTCCGATTCTGCAGAAACGGTCATCGCGAAAATCAGCATTCTGCCCGCCGACCTGGCGCGCACCATCGAACTGATTCGTCGCTCCGCGGATTCCTCGCACCTCCACTGGCAATCGCTGATGTACGCAACGGGTCTCGGCTGGCTCCTGCTGGAAGGCTCCGCCGACAATTTCCACGGCGCACTTACGAGTTTGCGCAGCGAGCTCGAAAAAATGGGCGGCTCCTTAGCTGTGCTCTATCGGCCGTCGAATATGCCAGAGTTCGACGCCTGGGGCTCTCCCGGCAACTCCCTGCTCCTCATGAAAGCCGTCAAGTCGCGCCTCGACCCTTCCCACACCCTGAATCCAGGCCGCTTTCTCGGCGGCCTCTGAATCTTCCGCGCATCAACTTGGATTTGACTTGCCATCAGGCCCGCATACCACGACAATTTCTCGCAGGCCAAATCTATGATCGGCACACTTGTTTCCAATTACCGGATCGCAGAAAGACTGGGCGGCGGCGGGATGGGCGTCGTCTACTGGGCGAAAAAGGCTTCCGATGGCAGCGGCATTCTCCTTGCTGCTCAGGAGAAAAGCGGCGCTCCGCAACAAATCTATTGGAATGCGCCAGGCAGCGCCGAGGCGGGCAAGCTCACCGCCGACGTAAACAGTTACATTGCCCTCAGTGTGGCTTCCGATTCCCGCTCTTTCCTGGCCGTCCAGAGCGACATCAACGTCAACCTCTGGGTTGGTCCCGCCAACGACCTCGGCGCCGCCGTGCAGATCACTTCCGGCCGCCTGGACGGCATCGGTGGTTTCGCCTGGACCGCCGACGGTCGCATTGTGTATCAAGGGAACGTCGCCGACACCTATCAAATCTGGATGGTCAATGCCGACGGCTCCAATGCCCATCAGCTGACCAACGACCGTTATTTCCACACGCGGCCCGCGGTCTGCGAATCCGGCCGCTCTATTGTTTTTGAATCTGACCCTGCCGGGACACACCATCTCTTCAAGATGGACTTGGACGGCAGCAACCTCACGCAAATCACGAATGGGGCAGGTGAGGGCAGCCCGAGTTGCCGCATCCAATCTAACGACCTGATGTTTTCCGGTACGAGTCCCGACGGCCGCACGCTCCTTTACCGCATGGATCTTGGTGCGTCTCCGCCCGTTCCCGTCTCCGATCTCCTGCTCTTGGGCAATCCGGTTTATTCTCCGGATGGCAGTCGGATTATGGCGCCCTTTATGGACCCGAAGAACGGCAAGATTAAGGGCTACATCCTCCCTCCTTCGGGCGGCCCTCCGCTCTTTGCTGGCGATCCTCCTTCTACAATGGACAACATGGGAATCGTGGGCTGGACGCCAGACGGTCGCGGCATGACCTTCCTGGATGACCGCAGCGGCATCCCCAATCTCTGGATTCTGCCGTTTGATGGTGGCCCGGCCAAGCAGCTCACCCACTTCCCAAAATCCGAGATTCATGGCTTCGTCTGGTCTCCCGACGGCAAGCGCATCGCCCTCTCCCGCGGCGCCATGGAGCAAAACGTCGTCCTCATCAAAACCGGCCCTAGCAGGCAACCATGACAAGCACTTGCAATCCGCTTCCTTCCGCCTTCGACACGCATCATCCGCCGTCCACGACCATTATCGACAAGTGCGTGCACTGCGGCTTCTGTTTGCCGGTCTGCCCCACGTACGTGCTCTGGAACGAGGAAATGGATTCGCCGCGTGGCCGCATCTACCTGATGAAGCTCGCTTCCGAAGGCAATGCGCAGATCAATCCCAAATGGGTCAGCCACTTCGATAGCTGTCTCGGCTGCATGGCCTGCATGACCGCGTGCCCTTCCGGCGTGGACTATGGCAAGCTGATTGAAGCCACGCGGGCGCAAATTGAGCGGAATTTCCCGCGCTCCTCCGTGGAGAAGCGCCATCGCCATTTTCTTTTTGACACCTTCACCCGGCCAGACCGCCTGCGCCGCTTGCGCGCGCCGCTTCTTGCCTACCAAAAATCGGGATTACAAGCTCTTGTCCGTGGCTTGCGCTTGGTAAAACTCCTGCCCAAACGATTGCAGACAATGGAAGCGCTACTTCCCCGACTCACGCCACAAGAAGCAGTGCCGGAAGTCACCGCTGCGGTTGGCATAAAGCGCCGCCGCGTCGGGTTGCTCCTCGGTTGCGTGCAGCGCGAATTTTTCTCGCAGGTGAATGCCGCCACGGCGCGCGTGCTCTCCGCCGAAGGCTGCGAGGTGGTTGCTCCCCAAGCGCAACCTTGTTGCGGTGCGTTACTCGTGCATGCCGGAGAAGAAGCCGCCGCCATCGAGCTCGCCAGGAAGACCATTGACGCTTTCGGGCACGCCGAGGTGGAAACCATCGTTACCAACGCCGCCGGATGCGGCTCCAACGTGAAGGAGTATGGTTACTTGCTCCGCGACGATCCGGAGTACGCGGAGCGCGCCAGAGCATTCTCTGCAAAATGCAAAGACATCAGCGAAGTTCTTGCGGAACTCGATCCACGCAGCAAGCGTCATCCTTTAAAATTGCGCGTGGCCTTTCACGACTCCTGCCACTTGCAGCACGCGCAAGCCGTTCACTCGCAACCGCGCGCTTTGCTTTCGGCCATTCCCGGCCTCGAACTCACGGAAATTCCCGAATCTGCCATTTGCTGCGGCTCTGCCGGCATCTACAATCTCGTGCAGCCCGACTCCGCCCAATCCCTCGGGGACCGCAAAGCCGAACTGGTTTCGCAACTCAAAGCCGACGTCGTCGCTACCGGCAACCCCGGCTGCATCCTGCAACTCCAGTCCGCCCTCTCGCGCCGCGGTCAAAAAACACCCGTTGTGCACACGATTCAGCTTCTGGATGCTTCCCTCCGCGGCAAGCGCTCAGATTTCTTGCGTTGATTTCTGGTACGTGACTCTCACTCGAGCAGAATCCCCGGCTTCTGCGAAATCTCCCGCAGCTCTTCGACCACCGACAGAATCAACGGCACGCCCTTTTCCGTCGCACTTGTCCTGCTTCCCGCTCCGGGTCGCCCGGAATGAGCGGGCCTTTCGTGGCTGGCGCGGGCTTCGTGGCGCGAAACACGCGGGTGCAGAATTCGCGCAGCTTCTCAATGGGAAAAATCTTGGATTGCACTTCGGCCAAGTTTCTCCAGATGCGCGGCGTTAAGCGGGCAGGCATTCTCCGCGGGTTTCCACGCCAAAAGGAACGAGCAGCAAGCCAATCGCAAAAGCGATGGAAGTCAGCGCCACCGGGATTCCCAGCGAGCCGTACCTCTGTACGCCCGCACCAACCAGAAACGTGATGCCAGCGCCTGCGAAGCGCGCGAACGAAGTAGAAAAAGCAAACGCGCTGGCGCGGCACTCGGTAGGATACTGCTCCGGTAGCCAGAGCGTGTAAACCGCAAAATTCGCGCCGCCAAATCCAAGAAAGAACAAACAGGCGAAAAACCACGGCAGCGCCGTCGCGCCGAGATAAAACACTTTTCCGAAGGTCACAGCAATGAACGTGAGCATCACCGCAAAATAAAATCCCAGCGCGCCGCGGCGTCCGAGTTTTTCCGCGAACCAGGGCATCGCCAAACACCCCAAAATCGTGGCGACGGAAACCAGCATCGTGGCGCCCGAAGCAAACTGCGCCGCTAGCGGACCAATTCTTCCTGCCGCTTCCGCCAGCGTCGTTGCGGCCGCAGGCACATACACGGTTCCCGCCCACAATCCGCAAATCGACGCCAGCATGTACAACGAATTCAGAATCGTCCTGCGGCGCAGGGCCTTCGAGAAAAGCGCGGCGAACGGCCGCCAAATTTTCCAGGAACGCACGACGCCTTCTTTTCGTTTCCAGCGTTCCGGCTCCGCCACGCCGTGCCGTACCCACGCCAGCAACAGCGCGGGCAATCCGCCTACTGCAAACATCATGCGCCAACCGTAATGGCTGCCAATCGCATAATTCGCAATCGCCGCAAGGAGAATTCCGAGGTAATATCCGGTGTGCATGTATCCTGCGCCGACGCGCCGACGCTCTTCCGGCCACTCTTCGGCCACGAAAGTTCCACCCATGGCCCACTCGCCGCCGATGCCAATGCCCGCAAGCAAGCGCAAAATAGCAAGCTGCCAAACGTTGACGACGAGCGCGCTGAGAAACGTGAAAACGGAATACCACACGATCGTCAGCATGAGGGTCCAAACACGCCCGAATTTGTCGCCGACCGGCCCCCATAAGAAGGCCAATCCCCATCCCAACAAAAATAGCGCGAACAGCAATCCGCCATAAAAACCGACGTTGCCTTTGGTGGCAGCGATGCCGGAGTTCGGCAGAAGTTCCCGCAGCGAGGGCACCAACACGAGCGCGTAGATAAACGAATCCATACCATCCAGCGTCCAGCCTCCCCAAGAAGCCCAGAACCCGCGAATCTGATTGCGCGTGAGCGGAGTGGTTGCGGTTGATTTCGTGTTTGACGGCGGCGCTTTAACGCTCATGACAGCGGGCACTATATCACGCGTAGCTGGTAACTCGTGAAGTTCCCAGCCGCGGACGAATTGTAGGGTAGGGTGGCGCTTTAGCGCCTCCCAATAATATTTTGAGCCTTTGCGGACTGAGCACTAGCGGTAGCCGCCCCAGAAGAAATAAATCGTCATGCTCGTGCCGACCAGGAAGTTTTTGGGAGTGAGCAAGTAGGTGAGGCCTGCTGCTAGGATTCTGAGGACCGCAGTAACGTCCAATGCAGCAGAAGCCTTCTGGTTTTGCTGACATCCTATCTTCAGAACGCACCCGCCGGAACATGTCACCCCAAATCCCCGCGGTTGTATGCCGACGCCTGGGAGTTTATTAAATCTCGCAGTCAATCGCTTTGCTCTGCCGGATGACGCCGCTTTCGTCTCAGAGGGCTGCGTAAGGCCCCCGCCCGGCCCAGACCTAACTCTTAACATAGCGGTTGACCAATCGAAAGACTAGCAACTAGCAGGGATGCTCCAAAATGCTCCAAGTCCTTTCTTGACAACTCCCGCCGACCCGTATATGAACTTGGCGTTCCCGAAGCCCTTCCGCCAAGGAAGACCTGGCTCGCGCCCCTTACTGCGAGTCCCAGGACGGATTCAACGGAAGGGGAAGGACACGGCAAGAAGAGGTGTGCGCAACGCTTGCCTTAGAGCGAAGTCAAGGCACATCCATGCGGCAGTTAAGAGCGTCGAGGAGGAACCATGGCTAGCCGAGCAGACGCAATCCCCATGGGCGGTACGGCCGCATACGGCATCTGGAGGGTGATTCTCGCCTCGGCTGTCGGCACCATGATTGAGTGGTACGACTTCTACATTTTTGGCAGTCTGGCGGCTGTACTGTCGCCCTTATTTTATCCACCAGGGAACCAGACGTTTGCGTACATCGCCTACTTGGCCACGTTTGCCGTCGGCTTTGTTGTTCGCCCCTTTGGGGCGCTCTTCTTCGGGCGCATCGGAGACCTGGTGGGACGTAAATATGCATTCCTCGTGACTTTGTCGATTATGGGCGGGGCAACGGCGATCATTGGGATGCTGCCTACTTTCAGGACCGCGGGATGGTTTGCGCCCATATGTCTCCTTGGCATCCGTATCCTCCAAGGGCTGGCGCTCGGTGGTGAATACGGAGGAGCAACGGTATACGTGGCGGAACATGTGCCGGACCACAAACGCGGTTTCTATACCAGCTTCATTCAGATCACCGCAACGCTTGGTCTTTTTATTTCCCTGATCGTCATCCTGGCGACGCAGTCTTCGATGAGCAGGGAGGCTTTTTCGGCCTGGGGCTGGCGCATCCCGTTCCTGATTTCCATCTTCATGCTGGCAATTTCGCTCTACATCCGTCTGCGGATGAAGGAGTCGCCTATCTTTACATCCATCAAAACCGCGGGCATGACCTCCCTGCAGCCGCTCAGAGATGCTTTCGGAAAGTGGGAGAATCTCAAGCGCGTGCTGATCTCCTTGTTCGGCGCAACCGCGGGTCAAGGAGTTGTGTGGTACTGCGGTCAGTTCTATGCTCTTTTCTACATGCAGACCATTCTCAGGGTGAATCCCACGCTGGCGAACAAAATCGTGGCTTTAGCGGTGCTGCTCGGAATGCCGTTCTTCACTGTGTTTGGAGCCCTGTCAGACCGCATCGGACGAAAAAAAATCATCATGGCCGGCTGCTTGATCGCCGTCGTTACCTATATCCCGCTTTACAAAGCCATGCAGCAAGCCGCCGGAAGCAATATCGTATCGCTATGGTCCACGCGCAATGCGCTAACGGGCGCAATTAGCCTGACGGCAGTGACCACGGACGCAAAAGGCGCCTTCGTGGCCGCAAGAGAAGCAAGCAATCCCAACGTTCCCCTGCTTGTGCTGCTCGTCTTTATCCAAGTGATTTATGTTTGCATGGTGTACGGTCCCATCGCCGCGTACTTGGTCGAAGCATTTCCGGCAAAGATCCGTTACACCTCGCTTTCTTTGCCCTATCACATAGGCAACGGAGTGTTCGGAGGATTGTTGCCGCTAATTGGGCTTTCCGTGTGCGCTGCCACCCACAACATTTATTCGGGGCTGTATTACCCCATGGGAATTGCTGCTCTCACTTTCGTCGTTGGTAGCCTCTTGTTAGAAGAAACCCATGGCACGAAGATCTGGGACGAAGTGGGAGGCATGAAGTAGTCGGTGCCAGGCAGCCAGGGGGCCAGGCAATTGACTCGCGCCCCCGCGCGGTAGCATCATTTTTGGCGGACGAGTTTCTTCTATCCTCGGGGAAAGCGCCCGAGCCGAAGCTGTCCCACATCGCTACGCCTTAGTGAATCCATCGTCCAAGGGAGCCGCCATCGTGGCCACACCGCGTCAGAAACTAAACACAAAAGAGCATAAAACCAAACTGAAAGTCAGTGAGGCGCAAATCGCCGTCCACTGGAAAGAGGAAGGCTATTACCGCCCGCCCGCGAAATTCATTGGCCAGGCCAACCTCTACGACCCGGACTTCGTCGCGAAGTTCGACGAAAAATATTTTCCGGAGTGTTTCCGACATTACGCCGAACTGCTCGACTGGGATCAGTACTGGCACACCACGCTGGACACCGAGCATCCTCCGTTCTGGAAATGGTTTGTCGGCGGCAAGCTCAACGCCTGCTACAACTGCGTGGACCGCCATCTCGCCAAATATAAGAACAAAGCCGCGCTCGTTTTTGTTCCGGAGCCCGAGGGTGAATCCGCCACGGCCATCACCTATCAGGAGCTGTACCGGCGCGTGAACGAAACCGCGGCTCTTCTGCGTGACTTTGCGGGACTGAAATCCGGCGACCGCGTCACCATTCACATGCCCATGATTCCCGAGTTGCCCATCACCATGCTGGCCTGCGCGCGCCTGGGCATCGTGCATTCCGTCGTTTTCGGCGGATTCAGCGGCGAGGCTTGCGGTTTGCGCGCTGCCGATTCCGGCAGCCGCGTGCTGATTTACGCCGACGGTTATTGGCGCAACGGTAAGTGCGTGGATCATAAGGCCGCCGCGGACATCGCGGTACAAACCGCCAAAAAAGAAGGCCAGGACATCGACAAGGTTCTGGTGTGGAAGCGCTACGCCGGCAAGTACAGCTCCGACACGCCGATGGTCATGGAGCGCGATGATTTCATCGACGACGTTTTGCAGGACTACCGCGGCCACATCGTCGAGCCCGTTTCACAGGACTCCGAAGCTCCGCTCTTTTTGATGTACACCAGCGGCACGACCGGAAAACCGAAGGGCTGTCAGCACCGCACCGGCGGTTATATGGCTTACGTGACCGGCACGGCGAAGTATTACCAGGACATTCATCCCGAAGACGTCTACTGGTGCATGGCCGACATCGGCTGGATCACCGGGCACTCTTACATTGTTTACGGGCCCCTCGCACTCGCGGCCACCAGCGTTCTCTACGAAGGCGTGCCGCAATTCCCGGACGTTGGCCGCCCTTGGCGTATCGCGGAAAGGCTCGGCGTAAATATTTTCCACACGTCGCCGACCGCCATTCGAATGCTGCGTAAAGCCGGCGCCGACGAGCCGAGAAAATACAACTATCGCTTCAAGCACATGACCACCGTCGGCGAGCCCATCGAGCCGGAAGTCTGGCAGTGGTACTACGAAGTCGTGGGCAAAGGCGAAGCCGTGATCGTGGATACCTGGTGGCAGACCGAAACCGGCGGTTTTCTCTGTTCCACTAAACCCGCTCTTGACCCCATGAAGCCCGGCAGTGCGGGTCCGCCGGTGCTGGGAATTTATCCGGTGATCTGGGATGAAAATGGAAACGAAGTGACCGCTGGCTCGCACATGGCCGGAAATATTTGCATTCGCAATCCCTGGCCTGGAATCATGCAAACGATTTGGGGCGATCCCCAGCGCTTCGTCAATCAGTACTACAAGAAGTACAACAAGCACCCGCACAGCAAAGACTGGCGCGATTGGCCATATTACGCTGCGGATGGCGCGGTGCTTCCCGCCGACGGCTACTACCGCATCCTCGGGCGCGTGGACGACGTAATCAACGTGGCCGGCCACCGCCTAGGAACCAAGGAAGTGGAATCCGCTTGCCTCACGATTCCGGAAGTTGCCGAAGCGGCCGTGGTTCCCGCTGTCGACGAAGTCAAGGGCCGAGTTCCGGTCGTTTACATTTCACTGAAGCCTGGCGTTCTGCCAAAGAAAGAGATCAATGAAAAAGTCACTGCTACCATCGAAACCATGATCGGCAAAATCGCACGGCCCAAGAACATCCACATCGTGCCGGATATGCCCAAGACGCGCTCGGGCAAAATTATGCGCCGCGTGCTGGCCGCCATTTCGAATCGCATGGATACGGGAGACATTACCACGCTGGCGAATCCCGATATCGTCGAGCAAATTCGCGAACTCGTGCAGGGACGCGCGGTTTTGCCACTTCAGGAAGGCCCGGAGGACATCAAGCGCTTCGGCCAAGAACCTTAGCCATCCCTATCGGACTGTGGAGCTACACCCTCCGGAAAGGTCGGGAGTCTGTTCCTCCCCGCGTCTAACCATTTTGCTATCAGCAGCTTAAGAGGGCCAGAGAGAAACACGCGCGAGGGCCAAAATTCCGCTAAAGGTATGAGAGGCGACTCTGCACGCTCCCCCGACGGACCTTCCCGTCGCCGCACCCCCTGTTCAACGCACCGAAGCGCCTCGGTTTCACTGAGCAGTTGGTTGCGGCGCCGTCCTAGTACAACGGTACTTCTCAGGCTTGAATCGATTTTGTATCGGGAGTCCTATTGTTCGCTGGCCCCCTGCCCAGATACACTCTGGCTTCGGTCAGGAGGACGGTCTTGACGGGCTCCGAACGCCGCACCACCCAGCGCTTCACCATGCGGCTGCCGCTTACGGTTCGCTGGACGTCCGGCGCCGCTGTAGGCGAAACCAGCACCGAATCGCGGGACGTCAGCTCCCGCGGTGTCTACTTCTATCTTTCCAAAGACGTCAAAGAAGGCTCGCCGGTCGAGATTCTTCTCACGTTGCCCAACGAGATTACCATGGCTGGTCCGGTGCGCGTGCGTTGCCTGGGCCGCGTGCAGCGTACCGAGCCGCGCGAGGAAGGCGCCGTCGGCGTGGTTGCCGCGATCGAGCGGTACGAGTTCCTCCGCGGCGACGAAGACCGATAGGTTCTCTGCTGCGCGAGACCGTAGCTCCCCCGGCTCACCGCACGATCTGTAAGTCCAAAATCCGCGGGACGAATCAGGAGCTTATTGAACGAAGTAAAACCTGTCGTTCCAGGGAGCGAAGCGACGAGGAATCTGCTTTCTCGTGAGTTTCTTCAAAAGTATCCGCTGCGCTCCGCAAGACAACTAACGGCATTATTCAATAAGCTGTCGGAGTTCTGCGGCGCTAAAAATTTCTTCCGGGTTTCTTGCTCGCACACTGCGGAGGCGGGCAGGATCAGCCGGGGTGCCTTGGCCCCTCAGCGAAGCGCCCCGGCTCAGTTTTGTCTAGGCACCCGCCGCGGATTGGCGAAGGAACGCGGACCTGCTGGATAAAGCTCTTTGCCGCGGACTGACGCGGACCCATGCCTAGACCCATGCCCTAGTTTGTACGCCTCTTAGAGCACACAGTCTCCCACGATGCGCCCGCGAAAGATCACGCTCAAAGGGAATTGGCTCCTGTGAGGACTACCATCTCGGCACTTCCACAGGGAATGAACGGATGAGAATACTTCTCCCCCGCGCTAAGCTAACCGTTACCGCTGGCGCAACCTGTACTTTGGGTCAGGCGATTTTTACAGCCTAGGTGAGAGAGGATTGGGGAGCCCAACGGAAGTTCCTTGTGGACTCGAAAGTGGGGGCTGGCGTTGCGCGGATTCGCACGCGGGATCCGCGGCCAGGCGCACATATGGCCGACAGAGGAAGTAGTTCCTCGGGGGAAAGTGCTCGAATGTCTCCGGATATCCATGCAATCAAAGAAGTGGAAGAACTAAAAACGGAAATTACCATCGATGCCGCCGCAAAAGAAACACCTCCTGCGGTGGAAGAGGTTCCCAGCCGCGAAGGCACCATCGGAATTTCTCTGATCGATCTTGCAGAAATTCTGGATCAGCACAAGCAGTGGGTGGAATCGGGCGGAGAAAGCGGCGCCAGGGCGGACCTCACCGGCGTCAACCTGGCTAAAGCGGACCTCACCGGCGTCAATTTGCAGGCCGCACACTTGCATCGGGTAAATTTATCGGGCGCGGACCTTTCCATGGCCAACCTCCGGGGAGCCAGCCTAGTTCGGGCAAATCTACAAAACAGTAATCTACTAGGAACGGAATTAAGAGGCGCCAATTTGATGGGCGCCAACGTGTACGGTGCCGACGGCTTGTGGTTCGGGCGCCTCGGCGGAACGAACCTTTTCGACGCGGTGCTTCCTGAATCGATTTCCGCGATGGACAGCTCGAAAGCGATTGGCGACGCCACGAAAGTCGCGCGCTGGTTCTATTTTCTGACCGTTGGCCTGAGCTTGCTCTGTTGCCTGCTGATTATCTACACCACCGATGTGCGCCTGCTCTTGAACTCGTCCGCACTGCCCTTCCCCAAACTCGGCAATCTGCTGCCGATGACCGGACTGTATCTTGGCGGGCCCATCGTTCTTCTGGTCCTCTCGCTGCGTTTTCATTTTCTGCTCTTGCGGTTGTGGGGCAGCATGGCCGCGTTGCCCGCGGTGTTTCCCGACGGGCAAACCCTCGAAAAAGACGGTCCGTGGTATCTGATGGGCCTCGTGCGAAGGCACTTCCGCTGGCAGGGGGAATCGCGCGCGGCCATGACCGCGTTCGAATCGGCGCTTTCGACGGTCCTTGCTTACTGGATCGTTCCGGTCACGCTCTTCTTTTTTTGGCTGCGCTACTTGACGCGCCAGGATTTTCGCGGAACGTTGCTTCACGTTTTTCTGATGACCCTTGCGGTGGCCACTGCGACGAGCATTCCCTTCGTTGTCTCGCGCGTGCTGCGGCCCGGCGATATCCGGTTGCCAAAATCCAAAAACGTTTTGCGAATGATTCTGGGAACCACGCGCGCGGCGCTCGCCGTGGGATGCATCCTCTTTATCATTTCGCTTGGCGTGAACCGCGGCCTGCCTTCCGACAAGACGGGCAGCGCGGCAGGCTCAGCCGCTGATCCTCGCCGCTGGGCCGCTACGATTTTTCAATCGGTGGGTTACCGGCCTTACGCGGACCTGACCGAAGCTTCGCTTTCCACGCCTCTTCCTAAGGGAACGCCCTGGACCGACGAAAACGTGACGAAAATTTCGGGCGCGCACTTGAATGAAATGAATTTGCGCTACGCGCGGGCGTATCACGCCTTTTTGGTGAACGCCAAATTATGGCGAGCCAATCTCGAAGGCTCTTATTTTTCGGAAGCGGATCTGCGGGGAGCGAATTTGCGGGAAACCTTGCTGCGCTCCGGAATTTTCGACCGCGCGCAACTTTCGCATGTGGTCATGGTTTCTGCCAATGCCACCGGCGCGAATTTTTCCGCGGCGGATTTGCGTTTTTCGGATTTGTCCTACGGCACGTTTGAAAACACGGTGCTTTCGAACGCCAAAGCGTCCGGTGCCTCGCTTTACGCGGTCAATCTGCGCAACAGTCAACTTTTACGCACCGACCTTTCGCGCACGGACATGCGAGACGCCAGGCTCGAACACGCGGTGCTTTCCTTTGCCAACCTCGAGCAGACGGACCTTTCCTCGGCCCGGCTGGCAGACGCCAATTTGACGGGAGCTTTGTGCAAAGGAACGATTTTCTTGGACGCGGATTTGAAGAACGCGGATTTGCGAGGAGCCAGTTTGGTGGGCGCCGTTTTGCGTGGGGCGGAAACGGACGGAGCCAACCTTGCGGGCGCGGATTTGCGAGGGGCGCTGGGAATCACGTCCTTGCAGGTTTGTTCTGCGCAGAATGGCAGGACGGCGATCATGGACCCGGATCTCGCGGGAGAAGTGCAAGTTCGCTGCGGATCTCATTAGCGTGCGATAACAGGGATTCGCGAAACAACTGGAAACGCGCAATGCGTAACCCTGCAATGGCTTGCGGAATTGAGCCAGTGGCATCATCGGAAGGACGAAGCCAAGAGGAGCCGCTTTTCTTCTGGCATTTTGTAAAAAGCAGATTCCTGCCTTCGCTCAGAATGACATGTTAAGTAAGTTTTTCGACAAGCTGCCGAGCCACAGCTCGGAATGAAGGATTTTGCAGAGTTTGCTTACCTTGTGAATGCAGCGGCATCGCAAAATCCTAAGGTACTTTTCGGAAATTTCAATGGAAGCAAACAGAACTTTGCGTTTGCGCTCTTGCAAGCGCAAGTGTCAGCATGACTCCACCAATTGGAGAGGCGCATCGCGCCGCTCTGAGGTGGTCGTTATGCAAGATTCCCGAATGTCATCAACGGCGGATACCTCGTTGGCAGCAGCTCAATTCGCTCCCGCAAATACCGTCGAGGGATACAAAGCGTCCATGGACGGGGATGGACTCCGGATCCTGGAGCAATTGCCGCAAATCATCGCGCGCGGCGCGGAATCGCTGACTCAGGCGGAAAAAGAATTGTTGAAGTGGGTCGGGGTTTTCTACCGCCGGCCAACGCCGGGCAAATTCATGATGCGCATTCGAATGCCCAACGGCTTCGCGCGGGCCGAGCAACTCCGCGCCATGGCGGAACTCTCTCGCCGGTTGGGCAATGGCGTGGTGGACATCACCACGCGGCAGCAGGTCGAGTTGCGCGGATTTACCCTCGAGAGCGTGCCGGAGATTTGGGAAAAACTGCGCGGCGTGGACCTGCGCTCGCTGCAAACGGGCGTGGACAACGTTCGAAACATCAATGGCTGCCCGCTCGCGGGTCTGAACCCACACGAATTACTGGATGCTTGGCCCGTTGTGCAGGATTTGGACCGCATCATCGTGGGCAGTCAGGGTAATCCGGAGTTCACCAATTTGCCCCGCAAGTTCAACATTACCGTTAGCGGGTGCCTGGACAACTGCACGCATGCGGAATCACAGGATATTGCTCTCGTTCCCGCAAAGAAGGCGGGCCGGATTGGTTTCAATGTGCTGGTCGGCGGAAAAATGGGTTCGGGGGGATTTACTGTTGCTTCGCCGCTGAATGTTTTTGTGGAAGTGTTTCAAGCTGCCGCGGTCGTCGTGGAGTTGGTGAAAATTTATCGCGATCATGGACCACGCGAGGCACGATCGAAATGCCGATTCGCTTTTCTCATCGAAGAGTGGGGTTTGTCCCGCCTGCGCGCGGAACTGATTGAGCGCCTGGGTCACGAATTGGCGTTTCAGGGAAGAGACATGCGCAGCTCCGCGCATGCCGACCATCTTGGGGTGACGCGGCAGCGCCAGGACGGACTTCGAGCGGTTGGACTTTGCATTCCTACAGGCCGAGTTAACCCACCGCAATTGGACGAACTCGCGCGGCTCGCTGAGATTTATGGAAATGGCGAGATTCGGCTGACAACCGGACAGAACGCCATCCTTCCCCATGTTCCTACGGACTCGGTTGGCGGCCTGCTTGCGGAACCTTTGCTCAAGGAGTTTTCGCCGCGTCCTTCGCCGTTTTTGCGCGGGATGGTGGCTTGCGTCGGCACGGACTACTGCAATCTCGCGCTCATCGAGACGAAGAGCCGGGCTGTCGCGCTCTCTGAAGCGCTCGACCAGAAGCTTGGCGCCGGTGGGAATCCCTTGACGCTTCACTGGTCCGGATGCCCAGCTGGTTGCGGAAACCATCAGGCGGCCGACATCGGCTTTCGCGGATTCAAGACAAGACTGGACGGCAAGCTCGTGGACGCCGTGGCCATTTACGCGGGCGGCCAGACCGGCCCGCAGGCCGTTGCGGGCGAAGAGATTTTGGAAACCGTGCCATGCGATGAAAAATTGCCGGAAGTGGTGGCCAAGGTCATCGAGTCTTATCGCTTCGAGAAAGAGGCGAGAGAGCATGCCGCGTTGAGCGATCCTCTGTTCGCGGCAGCGGCGACGGCGGGACTGGCGTCGTGGCATTCGCCGCGTCCCCTCCCGTCTTCCTCGGCGAGGGCCAATTGAGACGCAGCAATTTATTGAAGCTCGCCAGATTTTAAATCGTTTTTCAACACAGAGGACACGGAAAGAAGAGCCCAGAGAAGAGCAGTCGGGGAGCAAGGCGAGGAAGGAAGAAAAGCGGGGTCAAGCCGCCGCGGATTCCATGACAGACTGTCAGTCCAAAAGAAGTGCTGCAGGAAGCGGTGCGGTTGGCAGAGAGGAAGTCGGAACTTTCTGCGCCAGACATGCTGATTCGCGGAAAGCTCTCGGGGGCGTTCCTTGGGTACGCGACTTCGCTGGCTGTTTTGGTGACTTCGCAGGGACTTCCGCCGATTGTGGGCGCGATTCTTTTGCCCGTTGGATTCGTGATGCTGGCATTGCTCGGGCTGGAGCTGGTGACGGGAAATTTTGCAGTGCTGCCGATTGGCGCGCTGGCCGGAACCGTGCGCCTCACACGAATGCTTCGCAATTGGGGCTGGGTGTATCTTGGCAATTTGCTCGGCAGCTTGCTCTACGCGGCGCTGTTTTATCTGGTAATCACCAATTGGCGCACTGGCAATGGCGGCGCCGTCGCCGATTTGTTGAAGCAGGGAGCACAAAAGAAAACGTTGGGCTACGCGGCGCTCGGCGGAAGCGGCTGGGCTTTGGCGCTCGTAAAGGGAATTCTGTGTAATTGGATGGTCACGATTGGCGCGGTGCTGGCGTTGGTCTCTCGCTCGACGGTAGGAAAAATCGCGGCGATGTGGCTGCCGATCCTAACTTTTTTCGCGCTGGGTTTCGAACATTCCGTGGTCAACATGTTTGTCGTGCCCTCGGGCATGCTGCTGGGCGCCCCCGTCTCCGTGGGCCAAGCGCTTTTCTGGAATCTGCTCCCCGTGACGCTCGGAAACCTTGTGGCCGGCGCGTTTTTCACTGGCATGGCGCTGTACGCCACGTACACGGCCAAGCCCGTTCCCGCCGTTAGTTCCGCACAGGTGGCGGTCGCAGCTCCAGTGCCCGCGGAGCAGACGAGCGCCTATGCTGCGGCCACCGGCGCGTCCCCTATGTGAAGCATCCTGCGCGAGTAAAGTCAGTTCAAGCGCGCTGCGTCCGGCCGCCAAACAGGCTCAACAGGTCGTCGATCAGCCGGCGTTGTGCCGCCTGGCGCGAGACGATGGCTTCGAAAATGTGTGCGTTTCCGATTTTCCTGGTTCGCCGCAGCACCTTTTTTCGCTCCATGCGGTAAACGGTTGTTCACGCCTGTTTCTCTATGTCAAGAAATAGTTTAAGGTCGCGAACGGCAGCATTCGCTGCCGTCGCCTGAAAAGCAGGTCCCTCCGCCCCAGGCCGCGGAAGACCGCGACTGGGAGTCGGAATGACAGGTTTTGGGTCATGTCTGCACAGGTTTAGTTAGGGTCGGGAACCGCGGAGTGAAACGCCGCAAATCTAAATTTTCTTTCCCTTTGCTTACCTAGGGGAATGGGTGTACTTTATCCTCGGTAACCGAGGAGTGCGCATGAGCAAGCCATCCGACCTGGTCCAGGGCACGCTGGACCTGTTGCTTTTGAAAATTCTGGCGCTGGAGCCGCTGAACGGCTTTGCCACCAGCCAGCGCTTGAAGCAAATTTCCGGAGACGTTCTCCAAGTCAGCGACGGCTCTCTCTACCCGGCGTTGCACAAGCTGGAACAAGAGGGCTGGATCACCGCCGAGTGGAAGCCCAGCGAAAACAATCGGCGCGCCAAGTTCTATTCGTTGACGCGGCTTGGCCGCCGGCAGCTCGAAAAGGAAGCTGGCCACTGGAACCGCCTCTCGGCAGCGATCTCGCACGTTGTCAAGCTGAAAGAGGCATAGCCGGAATTTCGAGTTTAAGGTCGCAAGCTTAAGCGCAAGGAGCACACCATGCGCCTCGAACATTGGCTCTACACCGTTCCGCTGAGACTACGCTCGTTCTTCCGCCGCAACCGCGTCGAGCAGGAACTGAACGAAGAGCTGCAATATCATTTCAGCGAAAAATCGAAGAGAACCTCGCTCACGGCACGACCAGGGAAGAAGCACGCCGCACCGCGCGCCACGATTTTGGCGGTTTTGAGTTAAGCAAGGAGGAGTGTCGGGGCATGCGCCACGTGAATTGGTTGCAAGATGCGATGCAGGATATCCGTTACGCCGCGCGAATGCTCGTGCGCAATCCGGGCTTTGCCCTTATCGCCATGGTGACACTCGCTCTCGGAATTGGTGCGAACACCGCCATTTTTTCCCTGGTTCATACCACCTTGCTTCAGCCCCTCCCATATCCGCGTCCCGAACAGCTTGTCGAACTCCGCGAAACCGAGACCGCCCCCGGCGACTATCCTCTCACCGGAGAGGACTACCTCGATTGGCGCTCGCAAAACTCCACCTTCAGCGACATGAGCCTCTATTCCTGGCCCATCGGTGTGAATGCGAGTGGAGCCGACGCGCCCGAAGCCGTATCCGAGATCGCCACGCAGGCCAATTTCTTCCAACGGCTGGGCGTCTCGCCCCAAATCGGCCGCGCTTTCGCCAACCGCGAAGATGCAAAGGGCGCTAACCACGTGGTGCTGCTCAACGACGCCTTCTGGAAAACGCATTTTGGCGGTCGCGCCGAAGCCTTGGCAAGGACCCTCGAGCTAAACAATGCTCCCTACACGATTATTGGTGTGATGCCTGCGTGGTTTCGCGGTCCAAATGATGCCGACCTCTGGGTTCCCCTGGACATGTCCCTGGAGAATCTCGGGAGGCGAGGCAATCACAATTGGCGTGGCATTGGCCGGATGAAGGCAGGCGTAACGCTCGAGCAGGCTCGCGCCGACCTGCGTACCACCGCCAAACGCCTGGAAAAGCAGTTCCCGGATTCCAATCGCCATGTCGGTGCTGTGGTGATTCCCATGCGCGAGTGGCTCGTGGGTGGCTTCGCCGTTCAGCTTTGGATCATGTTCGGTGCCGTAGGCCTGGTGCTGCTGATTGCTTGCGCGAACGTTGCGAATCTCCTTCTCGCTCGTTCGACCAGCCGCCGCCGCGAAATTGCCGTACGCACCGCGCTGGGAGCGGGGCGGGCGCGTTTGCTTCGCCAGTTGCTCACGGAACGTCTTCTACTCTCGCTTTTGGGCGGATGCTTCGGCATCCTTGTGGCCTACACCAGCGTGAGCCTGCTCCGTGGCGTGTTGACCGATGTCTTGCCGCAGCCCACTCCCCTCCGCGTCGGCTTGGTTCCACTCGCCTTCACGTTCCTCGTTTGTGTTGCCGCCGGAGTCTTATTTGGTCTCGCTCCCGCTCTTCAGTCGTCCTCCGTTGAGTCCAGCGACGCGCTCAAATCGAAAGGTTCGCTCCACGCGGGTGCCACGCGTCACGCGAGCTGGCTTCGCAATGCGCTCGTAGCCGGCGAGATCGCATTATCGCTCGCATTGCTGACTACTGCAGGATTGCTGCTGCGCACCTTCGAAAATCTGCGCAACACCAATCTCGGGATTCAACCAGAGCATGTGCTGACCGCGGCCGTCAAGCTGCCTGGCGTCCACTACAAGACGCTCGACCAGTCTTGGCAGTTTTACGAGCAGCCGCTGCAAAAATTGTCGGCCTCACCGGGAGTCCGCACTGCCGCCCTGACTTCCAAGCTGCCTCTTCGCGGCGGCATGAACGGCTACATCGTCATTCCGGGCAAACAGACGGAGTCCATGACCGGCCCTTTAGTCGAGTGGTCCTATATCTCGCCCAGCTATTTCCGCGCGATGGGCATTCCCTTGCTCGCAGGCCGCGACCTCACTCAGGCGGACCTGGAAGACACGGCAAAACCTTTGCGCGAAATGACTTCTTCGATGTCTCAGGCGGAAGCGGAGGTCCTTAACAAGAAGTACGCGCTTCCGACGGTAATTAACGAGACCATGGCCAAGACCTTCTGGCCCGGGGAAGACGTCATCGGAAAAACCTTCGAACATGGCCCCACCTGCCGCGTGATCGGTGTAGTCGGCGACGTGAATCAGGGCAGCCCGCGCGGAATCCCCATGCCCGAAGCTTATTTCGGATTGCCGGCGCTACTGGAAATTCCTGGTTTTCCTTTTAACGTCGTGGTTCAGAGCTCCGGCGCTCCGGAAATTTTTGTAGGCGCGGTTCGCCCTGCCGTCGATTCACTCGACAAAAGCCTGGCGCTCTTTCACGTCCGCACCATGCCGCAAATCATTGCCGAATCCATGACCACGACGCAGTACGAAACCGTTTTGCTCCTGAGCATGGCTGGCTTGGCTTTGCTCCTTGCCGCCGTCGGAACGTACGGCGTGATGTCCTACGTGGTGGGCCAGCGCACGAACGAAATTGGCATTCGCATGGCTCTCGGCGCCCGGCCAAAAGAAATCCTGGCAATGGTTCTGCGCCAGGCCTTCGTGCTGGTGCTAATCGGCATCGTCGTCGGATTGGCCGGCGCGGCGGGCGGAGCCAAGGCCATGCAAAGCATGCTGTTTCACGTGCCTCCGTTGATCCCGTGACGTACGCTAGTGCTAGTGTTTCTGCGATCCTCGCTGTCGTTGCTCTGGGCTTGTTCGATTCCCGTGCTCCGTGCCATGCGCGTCGATCCCATGGTAGCGCTGCGGGACGAGTAGCGAAGCGTGGCCGCTGTGAACCTTATGCCCAGCTCTGGAGTCTGTATTGTGAGTCGCGACCGCCTAGCCAGGCTCCTCATTCCGAAGAGCGAAGCGACAAGGAATCTCTCTTATCTTTGTTCTTCGCGACAAGAGGTCCCGCGGGAGCAGGAATGAAGAACAAGGAAGTTTTTCGCCGCTGGTAACCGCAAGGAGCACCCATGCGCCTCGAACATTGGCTCTACACGATCCCGTTGCGGCTGCGCTCGCTCTTCCGGCGCGGGCGGGTTGAGCAGGAACTCGGCGGAGAGCTGCAGTATCACCTGGAGCGCAGGACTGAGGAGTTCCTCGCGCAGGGCATGACAGGGGAAGACGCGCGCCGCGCCGCCGTACGCGCGATGGATGGATTGGAATTGAGAAAAGAACAGTGCCGGGACGCGCGCGGCGTGAATCTTATCGAAACTCTGATGCAGGATCTGCGCTTCGGCCTGCGGATGCTCCGGAAATCCCCTGGTTTCACCGCCGTCGCTGTTCTAACCCTAGCTCTCGGCATCGGCGCGAACACGGCGATTTTTGGGCTGGTGGACTCCGCATTCCTGCGCGGCCTGCCTTTCCGTGAACCGGAGCGATTGGTTCATATCTGGACGATCGAGGACGATGGCGACGTCCATACCCCTACTCCAGCGCAGTATCAGGCCACCCGCAAAAACAGTGAGTTGTTTGAGCAGATCGCGGCGGAGGGATGGGCCGACTATTTTTACAGCGCCGATGGCGCCACCGCCCAAAACTTGCCGGGGTTTCTGGTCACCCCCAACTGGTTCCCGACGCTCGGCGTTCAACCATTGCTAGGACGCAACTTTCGAGAGGAGGAACAACAAGCTGGCCAGGACGGGGTCGGGATGCTTTCCTACGACTGCTGGCGGAATCGGTTTCACGGCGACCCGGGGATTATCGGACAGCAGATTGTTCTGGATCGTCGGCTGGTTACCGTTGTTGACGTGCTCCCGCAGTCGCTGGGACCCTATTACGAAGAGCTAGAAATCTTTGCCCCTCTGGTTCTCGACTCTTACGCGGCTCAAGGAAACGTAAGAGCAGGAAAAATGAGGGTGCAAATCGTCGCGCGGTTGAAACCTCGAGTAACGCTTGCGCAGGCGCGTTCGGAGGTGGAAGTCCTTGCGGACCAGTTTAAGAATACCAGCGCACTAGCCGATCGAAGTAAGCGTTTCGTCGTGGAAGAATTTGGAGAGATGTTTCGCAATCCTGGACCGACCGTACAAAATGCGCAACGCGGCCTCTGGATGACGATGGTTGCGGCAGCGGTTGTTTTGTTGATCGCGTGCGCGAACGTTGCCGGCTTGCTCCTGGCACGAGGCGTGAATCGTCACCGAGAGGTTGTCGTACGCACTGCGCTGGGCTCTTCCCGCGGACGAATGATTCGGCAACTTTTGACCGAAAACGCGCTGCTGTTCCTTTGCGGCGCAGTTGTCGCCATAATCGTGACGTGCTGGTGTCAGGAAATCATCACAAAAGCGGCGTCGGGAATACTTTCCGGTGTGTATCTGCAGGTGGATGCTCGCGTACTTGCGGTCAGTTTGGGAGTTTCGTTTCTGAGCGCCTTGGCTTTCGGGATGGTTCCGGCGTTGCACGCAACGCGGGTAAATCTTAATGAAAGTTTGAAAGATGCGGCGCCCAACGCGGCGGGCGGGTCGCGCTCGCGGCGTCTGCCGAACGGCCTGGTCGCGAGTCAGGTTGCGCTGGGCATGGTGCTGCTCGTAGGCTTCGGCTTGTTGCTGCGCAGTTTTCTGCACGTCGAATCCTCACATCTTGGGTATGACCCGCGCAACGTCTTGACAGCCACGATCCGGCTGCCGTTTACGCGCTACACAACCACGCCGGATCGCGTCCGCCTCATGCACGATGCGGCAGAGCGGATGCGGCTGATGCCAGGGGTGGAGTCGGTAGGCATAGTAAATTCCTTGCCGATGGAAGGGGCGGAAAGTGCGCCGCTCAGAATTGAGGCGACTGCTAAAAACGCGACAGCCATTGAGGACAGAATCTATTTTGTGTTGATAGGCCCGGAATATTTCTCAACTTTGAAGGTGCCAATGCTTACCGGCCGGCCGTTCCAAGAGCGGGATGGTCAACATGCCAGCCCGGTCGCGATCGTCAACGAGACTTTCGCGAAACAGTTTTTCCCGGGGACCAATCCTATCGGTTATCACCTGGCGTTTGCGGATTCCCCAACGATTGAGAGGGAGATTGTTGGCGTTGTCGCAGATTTCCGGCAGCGCAATCCGGAAGAAGATTTGCGGCCGCTCGCGTATTTCGCTGTGGCACAAACCGCACCGCCGCGATGGAGTATGGCGATTCGTGTGCGGGCTGGGAGCGACGCGGGGAATGTCGCTGCGCGCATCAACAATTGGCTTCAGCCAGTTGATCCGCAGCTCTATTGGGAATTAGGCAGTATGCAGGCGCAGCTCCACGATTCCGAGTCTATGACCTTGCGGCGGCCGGTGATCACCCTGCTGGCTTCCTTCGGAAGCTTGGCCCTGATCTTGGTTGTTGTCGGTGTGTTCGGAGTGACATCGTATTCTGTCGCCGAACGCACGCGGGAAATCGGCATTCGCACTGCGCTCGGGGCAGGCCACGGCGAAATTGCGCGCCTCGTGTTGCGTGAATCATTACTCGTCGCGTGTGCGGGCTTGGTTGTTGGTACGCTTGCCGCATTTGCGGTGACGCGCTTTTTCCCCACGGAAGGCATCGGGTGGAGTGGATCGGGAATCTTCCTCTATGGCGTCTCACGGATGGACAGCCTTACTTATCTATTGGCGGCAACACTGCTCACAGCTGTCGTGCTTGCCGCTTCTTGGGCGCCGGCGCGGCGCGCCATGCGCGTCGACCCTATGGTCGCCCTGCGCCACGAATAGGCTCAACGTGGCCACTGCTCATATTGATAGGCTCAACAATCCTTCGTAAATTTGCAGGCTTCATCGATGCTGGCGGCATTCGCCCTAAGACTCCCGCGTCAAGATAGAAGTTTATGCAAGCCGGAGAGCATAATAGGTTGTCGTGACTCTTCATTCGCGGGCGCGCGCGACAGAAAGCCTGTTTGAGCCCGCAAGAGGAAGAACATGAACAACGGAATGAAAGAGCGATTGAAGACGCCGTTGATTCGCGAGAACGGCAAGCATCGGCCCGCGACTTGGGACGAGGCGCTGGGTCGCGTGGCCGCTGGATTCCGCGCGCAAGTTGAAAAGCACGGGCCGCGCACGTTCGGCATGTTCAGTTGCTCGAAGACCACCAACGAACTCAACTACGTGGCGCAGAAATTCGTGCGCTCGGTGATTGGCACGAACAATATTGACAGCTGCAACCGGACTTGACACGCCCCCAGCGTCGTCGGTCTGGCGACGGTTTTCGGAGCGGGCGGCGGAACCAGTTCGTACCGCGAAGTCGAAGAGACGGACGTCATCCTGCTTTGGGGCTCGAGCGCGCGAGAGACGCACCCGATTTTCTTCTATCACGTACTGAAAGGGATTCGCAACGGCGCGAAGCTCCACGTGATCGATCCGCGTCGGACGAGTTCGGCGCAATGGGCCGACACCTGGCTGGGGGTGGACGTGGGCAGCGACATTTCGCTGGCCAATGCCATGGCCCGCGAAATTATTCATTCAGGCCTAGCCAACGAAAAGTTCATTCAACATGGAACTAGCGGCTTTGACGCTTATCGCGCGTGCGTCGAGAAGTACACGCTGGAGCGCGCGGAACGCGAGACCGGCGTGCCTGCGGAAACGATTCGGCAGACGGCGCATGCGTATGCCAAGGCCAAGCGCGCGCAGATTTGCTGGACGTTGGGCATCACCGAGCATCACAACGCGGTCGACAACGTGCTGGCGCTGATCAACCTCGGGCTGCTCACGGGACACGTCGGTCGCTATGGAGGCGGCCTCAATCCGCTGCGCGGGCAGAACAATGTGCAGGGCGGCGGCGACATGGGCGCGATTCCCGACCGCTTGCCGGGGTTTCAGCATGTGGAGAACGCGGAGCTGCGCGCGAAATTCGAAAGCGCGTATGGAGCGAAACTCCACCCCAGGCAAGGCTGGCACTTAAGCGCGATGTTCGAGGCGATGGAGCGCGGCGAGCTCACTACCCTTTACGTACTGGGCGAAAATCCTATCGATTCCGAAGCGGATCGTCACCGCGCGGTGAAGCTGATGAGCGGGCTGGAATTTCTTGTTGTGCAGGATCTCTTTTACACGAAGACCGCCGAACTCGCGCACGTTATCCTGCCCGGCTCGGCCGGCTGGTGCGAGACCGAAGGCACGGTGACCAGCAGCGAGCGCCGCGTGCAGCGCGTGCGTGCCGCAGTGCCGCCGCCCGAAGGGGTGCGCGACGACATGGAAATCATCTACGAACTCGCAAAGCGCTTTGGCCGCGACTGGGGAAAGCCGGATGCGGAAACCGTCTGGAACGAGTTGCGTTCGCTGAGCCCCATGCATGCGGGCATGAGTTACAAGCGGCTCGAAGAACTTGGCGGGATTCAATGGCCTTGTTACGACGAATCGCATCCAGGGGAAATGTATTTGCACAGCCGACTGTGGCGTGAGCCTCTGATCGGTCCGCGGGCACCGTTCAGCGTGGTGGAATTCGAGCCGCCGGTGGATGCATTGAGCGAAGAATATCCCATTCGGCTCACTACGGGGCGACACTTGGATTCCTACAATACCGGCGAGCAGAGCCGGCGCTTCCCTTCTCCCTTGCGCCGCGAGGCGACGCTGGACCTTTCGCCGGAAGATGGGAAGCGGTACAGAGTTAGCGAAGGCGAACAAGTGCGCGTGAGTTCGCGCCGCGGGTCTGTGCTTGCGCCAGTGCGGTTTGACCCAGGGTTGCGGCCGGGCCTGGCGTTTCTTGCCGTTCACTTTCACGATGAAATTGCGACGAACGATCTCACAATCGATGCCGTCGATGCGAAATCCGGAACATCCGAATTTAAAGCGACGGCAATTCGCATCGAGAAGTACGTGGAGCACTGAGTGGACCTGCATCTGAACGCAGCCAAAGCAAGCGCAGAAGAACGAGTTGCAATGGACGCAGCGTTGAAACAGCTTGAATCTAGTCCGGGCGACGCGTCTCTGACAGTTACGAGCGATGGCCAGGCGGACGGCAACGTCCCTACCAACGGCTTGCCAACGCGTTCGAAGCGTCATCTGCTGCTCCCCGTGCTGCACGCGATTCAAGAACGCGTGGGCTGGATCAGCCCGGGCGCGCTGAACTACGCTTCGTTACAACTGGGCGTGCCTCCTGCGGAGGCGCATGGTGTTGCGTCGTTTTATGAAAAGTTTTCGCTGGCGCCGAAACCGCCCGTCGTCGCGCGCGCGTGCGACGACATTGCCTGCATGACTCGCGGCGCCGGAGCGTTGTGCGCGGAGCTCGAGCGCAAACTCGGGCCTGCGGGGAAACCGTGCTCGCTTGGAAAGGCAATTTGGCAGCGCAGTTCGTGCCTGGGTCTTTGCGAACGCGCGCCCGCTGCGTTGATCACCGCAGCGGGAGAAAAGCCCCGCGAGCGCGTGATAGCGCCTGCGTATGCGGAGAGTATCGCATCCGCGGTCTTAGATGCAGCGACAGGAAAGCTGCCTGACGAAATTGATACGCTGAATGCGAAGGTTTCTGTCCCGCAAGACGGACGATCGCAATTGCGACTCTTGCGCCGCGTGGGGCAAGTGGATCCAGCCAGTCTCGAGGATTACCGCCGACTCGGCGGTTACGAAGCCTTGCGACGAGCGTTCGAATGGGGCCCTGAGCGCGTGATTCGCGAGGCCATCGAGTCGAAACTCCTTGGCCGCGGCGGCGCGGCTTTCCCCGCCGGGAAAAAATGGGAAGCCGTGCACCAACAGCGGGAGTCGAACCGCCCGCACTACGTGATCTGCAACGCCGACGAATCCGAACCGGGCACCTTCAAGGACCGCATCCTGATGGAGGGCGATCCCTTCGCAGTTCTCGAAGGCATGACGATTGCGGCTTTCGCGGTCGGTGCAAAAAGGGGTTACATCTATATTCGCGGCGAATATCCCTATGCCACACAGCGATTAGAACAAGCGATCCATGCCGCGCGGGCGCAAAACTTTCTGGGCGAGGATATTGGCGGGCGCGGATTCACGTTTGACATCGAGATTCGCCGCGGCGCGGGCGCGTATATTTGCGGCGAAGAAACCGCGCTGTTCAATTCCATCGAAGGCTACCGCGGCGAGCCGCGCAACAAGCCGCCGTTCCCCACGCAAAGTGGATTGTTTCGCGAGCCGACTGTTGTCAACAACGTGGAAACGCTGGTCAACGTTCCGGAGATTATTTTGAATGGCGGCGCCGCGTATGCGCGCATCGGCACGGCAAACTCCTCTGGATACCGGCTGTTCTGCGTTTCCGGGCATGTGGTTCGCCCCGGCGTATACGAACTCCCCTTTGGGCCGACGATTCGAGACCTTATCGAAATGGCCGGTGGCGTCGGTGGAACGGGCCGGCTGCAAGCGGTCCTGTTGGGCGGAGCCGCGGGCAGCTTTGTCTCCCCGAAGGAACTGGATACGCCGTTAACCTTCGAAGGCACACGCGCAATCGGCGCGACGCTCGGCTCCGGCGTCGTCATGCTCTTCGACGATTCCGTGGATCTCGAGCAGATTTTGCTGCGTATCGCCGCATTTTTCCGCAGCGAAACGTGCGGGCAGTGCGTCCCTTGCCGCGTTGGCACGATCCGTCAGGAAGAACTGCTTCAGCGGCTAATAGCGCGCAAGCCGCTCGGTTCAAAGGAGCAGGAAAGCGCGCTGCTGAAAGAAATGGCGCAGGCGATGCGCGACGCCTCGATTTGCGGCCTGGGTCAGACCGCTTCCGGCGCTATTCTCTCGGCGATGGATCGTTGGAGTCTTTTTTTATGAGCGAGCAGCTTCAAGCACCTTCTCCATTGATTCCGATTCCGCGCGCGCCGGCACCGGAAATTCCTGTGCCTGCGGCGCGGCGCGATGTGCAAATCACGATTGATGGAAAGCGCGTGACCGTGCTTGAAGGCGCGACGATTCTCGATGCAGCGAAAACACTTGGAATCGAAACACCGACGCTTTGCTTTCTCGAAACGCTGACTCCTGTGAACGTGTGCCGCGTGTGCGTGGTTCAAGTGGAAGGTTCGCGACCGCTGGTGCCGGCGTGCTCGCGCAAAGTGGAAGAGGGCATGGTGGTGTGGACCGATTCGGAGCGCGTGCGGCTGAGCCGACGCGTGGTGCTGGAATTTCTCGCTTCGTCCGTCGATGTTTCGACCGCGCTGCAACTCCAGGCCTACATGAAGCGCTACGAAGCGCGCCCGGAAAAATTCGGGCCGCGTGCCGCAACCGTGGTGCAGCCACCGAAAATCGACAACGAACTGTACGTGCGTGACTATTCCAAGTGTATTCTCTGCTACAAATGCGCGGAAGCCTGCGGCGTGGACGCGCAAAACACGTTTGCGATCGGCGTGGCGGGACGCGGGTTCCACGCGCACATTGCCACCGAATTCGAAATTCCGCTGACGGATTCGGCGTGCGTGTATTGCGGGAACTGCATCGGCGTATGTCCCACCGGAGCGTTGATGGGGAAAATCGAGTACGACATGCGCGCGGCGGGAACTTGGGACGAATCACGGCAAACACGCACCGAGACGATCTGCCCGTACTGCGGCGTGGGATGCGAGCTAACCGTGCACTCGCAGGCCGGCCAAATTGTGAGAGTCAGTTCGCCGCTCGATCACTCCGTCACGCAGGGCAACCTGTGCATCAAAGGCCGCTTCGGCTGGCAATTCACACAATCTCACAAATGACTCCGCTCCTGAGTGGGCCGACGACTTGCGGTCGGCGCGCCGAAGGGCAATCCGAAACGCTTTCTATATTATTCCCACCACCTCACGGATCTGGGGGCGGTATCACCCAATTCGTGCGCCTCTTTGCCTTTTTTACTCCCGCGACCTCCTTTACTTCCTCTACTTCCACAAAATGCGATACCCTCTTGGACAACATGTTCTTCACTTCATCGCGGCGCCTACAACCCGTGCAGCAACTTCCAGCGTGAGCCGCCAGAGAAACCTACCCCCTCGTGCCTTGCGCAAAGCGAGCCTGCTGCCCTTTGTGTTTGTGATGTACGCATACGCCACGGGCGGGCCGTTTGGTCTGGAAGACATGGTCACGACCAGCGGCCCGGGACTGACGCTGCTCTATCATCTGTTCATCCCGCTGTTTTGGTGCGTTCCGGTATCGTTGGTGGCGGCCGAATTGACGACAGCGATTCCCGTCGAGGGCGGATTCTACCGTTGGGTGCGCGCGGGATTTGGCGACTTCTGGGGATTCCTCGCCGGCTGGTGGAACTGGAGCGCATCGTTTTTGCTGGCAGCGGCGTACGCGGTGCTCTTCGCGGACTATCTCACCGACTACATCTCGTTTTATTTCAAGCCGGCCGGCGCGCTGACGCATTACGCGATTGCCGCATCGTTAGTCGCGCTGATTTGCTACGTGAATGTGCGCGGGATCCACATGGTCGGGGTGGTCTCGACGATATTGGAAGCTTTTGTGCTGGTGGCCGTGGGCGCACTGTGCGTGGTCGCGGCGCTGAAGTGGCAGCACAATCCGTTCTCGCCGTTAGTGCCGCCGCATGCGCCGAAATTTCAAGTGTTTGGCACCGGGCTGGCGCTGGGGCTGTGGCTCTATTCGGGATACGAGCAGCTCTCGAGCGTCGCCGAGGAAGTGGAAAATCCGCAGCGCACGTATCCGCGGGCGCTGGCCGTCGTGGTGCCGTTGTCTATCGCCACGTACTTTCTTCCGACTCTGTTTTCGCTGGCCGCGCTCGGCGATTGGCGAAAATGGCACACCGGCTATTTTTCCGACGTCGCACAACTCCTCGGAGGGCCATGGCTGGCGATTCCGCTGACCATTGCGGCGATGATTGGCAACGTGGCGCTGCTGAACGCGACTGTGCTGACGAGCACGCGCATGCCGTCGACGATGGCGGAAGACGGCTACCTTCCGGCGGCGTTTTCGGCGCGGCATCCGCGCTACGGAACGCCGTGGATTGCGATTATGGCCTCATCGATCGTGTACGCGTTGCTAGCGCAAAAGACGTTGGTGCAGTTGCTCACCGTTTACGTGTGGCTGCGCATCGGCGTAACGGTTCTAACGGTGCTTTCGTCGTGGCGTTTGCGGCAGACAAAGCCGGATCTGCCGCGGCCGTTTTGGATTCCAGGGCGCCGCGCAGGATTGTTCTACGTGGTGGCGGCGCCGTTGGTGATGAGCGTCGTCGTGCTTGTGGGGAGCGACCCGTTTGCCCGCAAGTGGGGACCGGTGCCGGTGCTGCTCGCGCTTCCGATGTATTTTGTGATTCGCAAGATGCAACCTGCGATACCGAGTTCGCGCGCTACGTGAAGAAATCGAGAATCCGGTACCACAGTCCCGCAAGCGGCAAAGCCCAGGTGTGGCCGCTTCGCAGACCAATGGGCGCAGCCGGAAATGGAATGCCGGTAAAAGGAAGGCTGTCGGTTTCGCCGCAAACGAGTCCGGCGAGTTTCGTGCCGAACCATGTAGCCGCGGCGACGCCGTGGCCGGCAAAGCCCGCCGCAAAGTACATGTCATCGATTTTTCCAGCGTGCGGCATCACGTCGAGAGTGAAGTCCAGCGTGCCGCCCCATACGTATTCGACTTTGGTGTCGCGGAGTTGCGGATAGACGGTGATCATGCCGCGGGGAAGAATTTCCGCGCTTTGCCTCACGGTCTTTTCGGTTTCAGGAAAGAATGCGGCACGTCCGCCGAAAAGCATGCGATTGTCCGGCGACAGGCGGTAGTAGTAGAGAAAGTGCTTGGAGTCGTAGATCATGCGGTTACGCGGGCTGAGTTCGCGAGCCAACTCGGCAGGTAGCACTTCGGTGGCGATAATGTAGGAACCGATGGGAATAATCTTCCTTCGCAGCGCGGGAGTGGCTTCCGTCGTGTACGCCCCGCTGGCAAGAATTACTTCGCGCGCAGTAGTTGTGCCTCGCGAAGTGCGCAGGCGGAACTTGCGCGCGCCATTGTGTGATTCGGCTTCAATCTTTTCGACGCGCGTGTGATCGTGTAGGCAGGCACCGGCGCGCTGCGCTGCGCGCGCTAAGCCGGCAACGTAGCGCGCGGGATTCACGCTTGCGCTGGTTTCGTCGACCATACCGCC
>QHYJ01000039.1:37034-38723 GCA_003223255.1 Acidobacteriota bacterium
CGATGCGCCGCGGATGGTTGAATTCGCGCTGCATCATTGCAGCGGATTCCGCGTAGCCATCGAAATGAGATTGTTTGCAGGCGACTTCGAGGTGGCCGGAGCGGGAGAAATTGCAGTCAATCTTTTCCTGGCGCACGATTTGTTCCACCAGGTCGATGGAGGCGATGGACGTGACGTACATTTTGCGCACCGCGTCAAGGCCGTAGCGCTTGATCATGGTGGGCACCGGCAATTTCATGCCCGTGAGAACCATGCCGCCGTTGCGGCAGCTCGCGCCCCAGCCAAAAGTTTCCGCTTCGAACACCGCGGTGTTTAGGTCGTGCTTCGCGACGGCCCGAGCCGCGGAAAGTCCGCAGAGGCCGCCGCCGACAACGGCGATGTCGATGTTTTCCGGCAAATCGCGAACGGATTGTAACGGTGGAGTGGTTATTGTTTCTAGCCAGTAGTTTTTTTCTTGAATGGGCATGATGAGTCTGGCGCGAAAAGATTCTAACATCCGGCCCGATACAAATTGCTGGACTTTTGCAGATATGAAGCAAGCCGAATGAAGAAGAGCGGTGGCAAGCCGCCGCACTCCAAAAGAAGAGAGACGGCAGAGAGTGATGAGCCTCTGCCGTCTCGGGGCAACCCCACCCTATTTTTGCTGCTTCTTAGTAGGAACTTTTCCTTGACGAAAGGCGCGCCGTTTACTCTTCGTCGCCATCCAAGCCGTCAACCGGAGTGATGGTGCCGAACAAGCCGTGCGATTCACCCTGAATCCCCGCCGTAAAAAACAGTGTCGTCGCCGGGCCCGCGGTGGCGCCGTTTCCAAACGCAATCATCCACAGACCGTCGATGACCATGTCCGTATCGTCAGGATTCTTCAGGAAACTGATGAACTTTCCGGTGAAGCCATTAAATGCGGCGATTTTGCCGCTGCCGAAATTGCCCACGAGAATGGAATTGCTGTACTCGCCGAAATCGCGCGGCGTCCAGACGACGCCCCAGGGCGAATTCATCCAGGGACCGTGCTCGAGATGGCCAATGAGCCGGCCTGAGGGCGTGAAGAAGAGAACGAAACCGAGGCCGTCTCCGGCGACGTCATCGTGCCTCGCAGCATCCTGCTTCGCATAAGTGACGAAGAGAGTCCCGCCAATGTTCTGAATGTTGAAGGGCGCAAAACCGTCAGGAATTCCCTCGGCTTGGAAAGCACCGTCGCCTAGACGCACGCGCATGAAATTCGCGTCATAAACCTCGATGCGCGCTTTTCGGAAATTGGTGGCATAGAGGAGGCGTGTGCCATTGATGTCCGCCGTGGTCGCACCCTTGTAAACGGCCCCATGAGGCGAACCATTGTCCGAGTTGTCGACCATGAGCGTGGCATTCTGGCCGCCATTCCAGCCAGAGATGGTGCCGTCTTCGGTGACAAACAGGAAGCGAGCCGGCCTACCGTTGGGAAGGACAAAGTCAGGGCTGCCGTTGAAAACCGTGCCAGTTGGAGTGGCAGTCGTGCCAAGGGAGGCATTCGTGGGCGGCGGAATCGTGACGGTTCCCGTGCCATTGATGGGGACGCTAGCGCCCGCACCGGTGTAGAGCGAAGTGAAACCTGAATTGTTGTCCGAGATCCACCACGGGCTGGTACTGCTACGGCTGAGGCCCCAGGGGTTGAGGAGGTTAGGGTCGGTGACCGGAGCCATGCCGGGGAGGTCA
>QHYJ01000230.1:0-543 GCA_003223255.1 Acidobacteriota bacterium
TGCAGGATCTTGGCGAGTGTTCCGTTGAAAACGATCTCAGCGGGATGATAGCCGTGAACGTCGATCTGCATCATTTGCCTGCTTAGTGAAACGCGCTCTACTCTTTCGCGACGTGTCACGCAAATCGTGGTATTTGGCGAGAGACAACGCTGTATGATTCTTCGATTCGTTGCAGATATGGCATCCGCCATGGGCCGCAGAGAATTTTCGGATAGGACAGGTTCCAACCGCGTCCTTCCATCCGATTCTGGGGATGCACAAGCGGAAAACAGGGCGAGCCGGCGAACCTGGAAGCAATTGTCCACATCCCCTTCCTTGCCTCCGCCGGCAGACAATTTGGGGCCCGTCTGGCGTGCCTTCTTTCAAACTCGTTTACAACTACGCGGCAGCGGGTATTTGTGGTGGCGCAGCTCCCTGCGCTACTACTCCCCTAACAAACTATTGTTACGGGCCTTGGTCACCGTCCTAATTAAACATCGCAAAGATCAACCGCTTCTCTCAGCGCAGTCAGCGGATCTCGCGTGGGAACAAATTCGTGCGCCA
>QHYJ01000230.1:598-4732 GCA_003223255.1 Acidobacteriota bacterium
CCCCGGCACTCCACCCGTATGAAAGTGTCCTAGCCACGGGATGCTTTTTTGGATCGTGCGAATCAGATCGCCTTCCATGATTTGCATGTGGTAGATGTCATAAAGGAGCTTCACGCGCGGCGAGTTGACAGCTTCCATCACCCGCACTCCCCATGCTGTGTGGTCGCACATATAATCGTGATGATCCACCTTGCTGTTCAGCAGCTCGAGGCAAATCGTCACCCCGTTGTCCTCAGCGATTTTTTTTACGCGGTTCAGCCCGGCAATCGTGTTTTTTGCCCCTTCTTCGTCGGACATGCCCGCGCGATTCCCGGAAAATGTGATCACGTTAGGCACACCCTCCTTCGCCGCTATCGGAATATTTTTCCGGAAGGCCTCCTCGATCTTCGCGTGATTTTCCATCCGGTTCAAAGCGTTGGGAATATCCCCGCCGCCGGCATACCCCATGCTGCAAATCAGCCCGTAGCGGCGTGGCACCTCCCACTCTTCCACACCCAGCAGGTCAATCGCCTTCAACCCCATCTCCGCGCTCCGCTGGCACAACTCGTCCAGAGGAATTTTTTGGTAACACCAGCGCGAAACGGACTGCTTGATTCGCCCCTTGCGAGGCGTTGCATGAATCTCCTGCGCCCACGAGGACGCAGGGGAAGGTGAGTAAACGGAGGCCATAGTCACTCCCGTGGCGATGCCTTTCAATAGTTCGCGGCGCGATACGTTGCTCATAGTAGCCCGAGTCTACCTGAGTGAGCCGAATCCTGGCGAGTCGCCAAATCGGAAAGGTACGTCCCAGTAGCAACATGGACGGTTTCCGCGTTACCAGACTTAGCCAAGAACTTTCGCATGAACGAAACTACCAACACTTGTTTATCAGGACGTACGACGAGAAATTACTCGTTTGTGCTTGATGCGTTCGGAAATATCATTTTCGGTCTGGAAATCCTACGCTGGTGGTCTCCATTCATGTTCCCCGTTTTTCAGCAGGGACAGCTGCCGGGTACATCTACTTGCTTTCAAGCACTCTAATTTGCGTATGCGGAAGGATCAGCGCGATCCGCTTATCCAAGTCCTCGACGTATTCCTTAAGATGGTCGCGCTCGGTGCCTTTCTTCGAAAAAAAGTTTGGCTGTTGATACCTCTCCAGGTCGGCAATCGCGCTTTGCAATCCCACTGCTCGGTTGCCCTCCGCGACTTCGGGATTATTGAGCTTCTTGGCTTCAACAAGTTCTCGCTTCAACTTCTCAACCGCTGCCGCGCCCGGATTGGTGATCGTAGCATCCTCCAACGCGCGATGGGTGGTTTCGCTGACTTTTTGCATGGCCATGAGTTGGCCTGTGCGGATTGCCACTACCTGTGAAAAGGCATGTTCGTTTAAAACCTCCGCTGTCGCGTCTGCGTAAACCACGAGATCAACCACAGCTTTGACAGAGATGTCCTTGGCCCAAAGAATCAGCGTACGGGTTGCGCCAGAGGCGAATATGCCATTGGGCTTGTCTTTGTCTGGTTCCTTTCCGCTCATTTGCGCAATGATAAGCGAGCCAAGCGCATCTTCCAAATGCTCACCCGGAGGATTCGGGCGCCCATAGTAGTCTCTGGAACCATCGGAATCCGAGATGTTGTAGGCGATAATGTCTTTGCCCGACGAGTTCACGAGCTTCAGCGCGAGGCCTTTCGTTTCAGGGTCATATTTCCAAGATTGAATTATCAGCCCGGTTTCTTGCCGTTGCGCACGCAAGATCGGCGCAAGTAGCGACACGGCCAGCCAGACGGCATTCAACGCGACGAGGAAGATTGTTCTTTTCATCTGACCATCCTCCCAGCCCTGCTGTTCGTTGTAAGCGGCAGCGCATTTTGAGCACAATCGCATGTACCACGAGTGGCTTGCCTCGGGGTTATTCGGGTAGGCACCCTATGACCATATCGCATTTCATTACCGTGCATTTCTTTACCTTGGCTTGGTGGTCCTTCATCCTTGCCCAAGTCGCATAATCGGAGTTAGTGAAGAGGCTGGGCGGAATCTTTGCATTTAGGCCTGCCGCGTTTTACTTTAGTGCTCACGCCATTTGGTGGACCGCCTTCTTTTTCGATAGGAGCCAAGATTGAATCCTGGCCAAGGTCTCAACGCGCTAGATTCTGTTAAGTACTTATATCTACGAGAGCTTTCGGAGCCACGAGATAATTCTTTGCGGCTCGTCGTTGACGACGCCGTTAGAACACCATCGGTTGCAAGTCGAGCTGACACTATTGGACATCTTCCCGAGCTGACAGAAATCTTGAAAGACGCTGAGGCGATTGAGACGACTCAATCGTGCCGAACCTTCGAACTGACATGGAAACACTATGTCGCCTATTTGGTCACCGAGGAGTGTGTCGGGTCGTGTGGCAAGTACGACGATGAAACTTTTGGTGGCAACTTGTTTCGCATGTATACCAAGTCCCATTTCCTCGACCAGCTAGGCCGGGATACCGGCGGCCACACCGAGGCAATCAGGCACTACAAGCTGATATGTTTGAATCATCTGATTGACGTGGCGGCCTATGCTCCCCCAGAGGTCAGACAAGTTGGGCCGGTTTCATCCGCCCCGACCAGAATCCAGTAGTCGCGTTACCGGTCCGGTTTCCCGTTAATCAGGTAAGTTGCAGATGTCCCCTTGCTACGTGTTTTTTTCTCTTTCTCGAAAAACGTTTGACCCAGGCTTCAATTGAGATGCCCAGGACGTACCACCAGCCCGTTCCAAGGACTCCCCACAAAACAAAAGCGACCCCTGAATCCAGAGAACCGCAAATAAGTCGAATCTCGCTGGACTATGCGTGCCCTTTTCAAAAAGCAGCCAGAAAGTGTAAGCAAGCGCGAACAGGCATGCGTGTACCGCTGGTGCTGTAATTCGCGCTTGCGGGATGCGCATCGCAAACACTTCCTTTCGGGTGCCGAACCGTTCCGCAATCGCATTCTCGACGGGTATCCTCGCAACAACTTATATCCCCAACGAACTCTCGATCACGAAGGCCCTCCGTCGCCAACCTCGTATTCACTCTGTACCAGGCCGCCTGGATAGGAGCGCGTCGCGACATGGCGAAGCCGGATGTCGCGCGGTACTGGGCCAAATAGCGGAATGCCTGCCCCAATGAGCACCGGCACGCGCGTGATCACCAACCGGTCGATGCATTCGGCAGCGAGGAATCTCTGAATCGTGACACCGCCGTCTAGATAAGCATGTTTGAAGCCGTGCGCTTTCAGCTGCCTTACGATTTCGGTAGGTTCCCCGGACATCTGCTCGACAATCGCGCCTTTGACCGAGGAGAAATCAAGCGGACGGCTGCTCAGCACAATCACCGGCTTGTTGCCGTAAAGCGCCAGGTGTCCGAGCTTCAGCACAACCTCGAGAGTCCTGCGGCCGATCACCACTACATCGACGCTGGCAAGGAATTCCGCGAACCCGTGAGGCTCCTGCTCACCTGTCTGCAAGAAGTCGAACGTGTCATCCAGGCGGGCCAGAAACCCATCGACGCTCGCTCCGCAGAAGACCGAAAGTTTCATGGCAGGCCTCCTGAGTTGACGTTGGATTTTATGCCAACTCCTGGGGAGTCGTTAGTGAGAATCGAACCCACGTCCGAACCTTGGCAAGTTTTGAACGTTCCGATTCCCTTCTCTTCCCAGCGTCCTGCGGCTACCTCGAGTGCAAGTTGAATCGTTGAGCTCTAAATTCGCATGCCGTTCGCCCGAATCGAACTGTCGCCTGAGGACTGTTTCCGCCCACATGGCGGACGATTGAGCGGAAGTGGTATGGGTGGCCACCCCGACGATTTACCTCCGTAGGCCGAGTAGGCCAACTAACGACCGCGTCGCGAACACTAAGTGATTGCAGCATCACGTCTTAGTTTAAAATTTACCTCGTTCGCAATGAGGAGGCCGGGGGTTCGAATCCCCTCTCGTCCACCATTCCTGTTACCTATGTCTCAGGCCGCTCATACCGACAGGTGCCGCTGGCCCACTAACGACCTGACTCCTCCGGTAACGTAAGGCACCATCAGACAGTGCCTTGCGACGGTCAATCGAGTCTCTTGAAGACTGCGAGACAAGGGCCTATATTTTGGTGGATGTTCGAACGTCGCTTGCTTCCGGTCGCCCCGCTGTTT
>QHYJ01000233.1:0-3753 GCA_003223255.1 Acidobacteriota bacterium
TCTTTACCCGCGCGCGGCGGGCGCGCCCCTTTGTGACTTCGTGCAACACCAGGTCGGTGGGGTCGCACCGTGGTTACAGCGCTTCGGAGTGGCCCTTCGTACTTTGCATCAGATACCCGTGGAACTTATCAGCCCGCTCGGGCCCCCACACGATTTTGCCGCTGAGACTCGCTTGATTGCGAAGAAGAGTAATCACATTCCCCCACTACTTCCGGAGGTGGGCTCGGCGATTGAGGCGCTGCTGGATCGCGCGCGCGAACTCCACGAACGAATCCCCCAGGAGCCTCCGACCTTCACCCACGGTGACCTTAAATCCGAACACATCTGGGTCTCACCTGACCGGCTCACCATGATGGATTTCGATACTGCTCATTTGGCTGATCCGGCGCTCGATGTTGGATCTCTTCTGGCCGATTGGGAGTTTTGGAATGCCATCTCTCATCAGGCTGGATTGGAAAAGATGCGGGAAAGTTTCTTCGCGGGTTACGCCACCGGTGTGCCGAAAGAGCGGTTGATGCGCGCTCGTCTATACGAAGCCATCGGGTTGATCAAATGTGCTGTTCGTCGAGTCCAACTCTTCGAGCACGATTGGGCGTCCCGTACCGCGGGGCTGGTTGAACGCGCCCGGGCCGTGCTCGACGATCTTCAATTTAGCCTCGGCATACCTCGGCATGCTTCTGCCACCACCATCGCTGAAAAAGAGGGGAGAACTACGATGATCCCAAGATACCTTTGCCTACCCATCCTCCTGACAGCCATCTTTTGGATTGGCGCGCCAGCCGGCGCACAGCAAGGCTCTCCTCCCCAACACGCGCAAAACCTGCGCGCGTTGGGTACCCCGCACGGGGCTTCCCGCCGCGCCGTGGCGAGCGGTACGCCGTCGGCACAGGAAGTGGAAGTGAGCCGCGTGCGTATCTCCAACACGGGCAACTGCGCCCAAATGATCATCGAACTCGGAGGCCGGGTGCAATATCAGGCCGCCCGTATCTCTGATCCGGATCGCATCTACCTTGATATCGAAAACGCCCGGTTGAGCAATGAACTCCTGCACCAGCCCATCGGGATTCCTTCCGACCGCTGCTTGAAGGCGGTGCGCGTGGCGCAGAACCGCTCGGACGTAGTGCGTGTAGTGCTGGACGTGGCCCAGGTGAAGGATTACTCCGTCTCTGAACTTGCCGATCCCGATCGCCTGGTAGTCGACATACACGGGCCGGCCGATAACCCGGCCGCGGCCGCAAATTCCGCGACCGAAACGGGTGCGAAAACCGTGGAAGTAAGCGGCGTGCGCATCTCGAACACGGACAACTGCGCCCAAATGATCATCGAACTCGGGGGCCGGGTGCAATATCAGGCCGCCCGTATCTCTGATCCGGATCGCATCTACTTTGATATCGAAAACGCCCGGTTGAGCAATGAACTCCTGCACCAGCCGATCGGGATTCCTTCCGACCGCTGCTTGAAGGCGGTGCGCGTGGCGCAGAACCGCTCGGACGTGGTGCGTGTAGTGCTGGACGTGGCCCGGGTGAAGGATTACTCCGTCTCTGAACTTGCCGATCCCGATCGCCTGGTGGTCGACATACACGGGCCGGCCGATAACACCGTCGCGGCCGCAAATTCCGCGCCGAAAATGAGCGTGAAGACCACCGCTTTGGCGCCGGAGAAATCGGCACCTGGGGCTCAAGCGGAAGCCTCGGCGCCAACGACAGCACCACGGGAAACTGCGCCGAGCCCTGCCGCCGGTCCGCTGCCTGTTTCCGCGAAGGTCTCGCCTCCTCCACCGCCCGTGCCGATTTCGTTGGGAGTCGCCACGGCAACCGCTCAAGAGCCATCGCCATCGCCGAAGAGCGTGACCGATCACCAAAGCGCCCCGCCCGCCTCCAAACCCACGCCAGCCAGGAGTCCTCAAGATAAAGGGGCGGTGCACGGAGGCGTTCAAGATCCTGACGGCACCGCGGTGCCGGATGTCAATGTTGATCTGACCCCCTCGACCGGAGGGCAGCTCCTTACCACGACCACCGACGATGAGGGTGCATTTGAATTTTTGAATGTCCCTGCTGGCGACTACGTGCTGAGCGTGAACGTCCCCGGTTTCGAAGCGGTGGAAAAGCACATCGCTGTCGGCTCTGAAGCGATACCGCGCGTTCGCGTGAAGCTCAAAATCGCGCAGGTTTCCGAGAAGGTTACTGTCAGTGGGCAATCTATGATCTTAGCGGAGGACAATCGTAGCCAGGCTCAATTCAACGAGCATTTAGTTACGAATCTGCCGGCGCGTGACGCGGATCCCTTGGCTGTTCCTTCTTTGTTTCTCAACCCCGCGGTCGCCGGCGCCACAGGACCGACTCTCATTGTGGATGGAGTGGAGACCAGTTCCCTCGATCTGCCCACCTCGAGCGTGAAAAGCGTTGTCGTGGATCAGAATCCGTATTCCGCAGAATTCGGACGGCCTGGTAAGGGACGGCTGGAAGTTACCACCAGGCGCGGCGTCCACAGCCGTTACCGGGGCAACGTGCTTGCTCTGTTCCGCAATTCCGCGCTAGATGCCCGCAATGCTCTGGCGCTAGAGCGGCCAGTGCAGCAGCGCGCAATCGGCGAGGTGCAATTAGACGGCCCGCTTACCTCCGAAGGGGGGACCACCTTTTTCGTGGCGGGACGCTACCATGTCTTTAACAACAGTGCGGTTGTTGACGCCACCACGCCGCCGGGGCTTGTGGTGAACAACATTACGACGCCGGGAGGAACGTTTGTAGAGAACGTCGGGGTCCCCGAGCGCACGACCTCTTTGTTCGGCAGAGTCGATAGTCACTTCCTCCCCGCTCACCGGTTGTCTTTATTCTATAAATTTAAGAACAGCAAGCTGGATAACCAGGGCATCGGCGGGTTCGATCTTCCAGACCGAGCAACGAATTTTTTTAACCACGAAAATGAACTTAGGATTCTCGAAACGGCAACATCTTCCACCACCTTTCAAAACCAGGTACGTCTTACCTACAAAAAGGAGCGCCAGACTACCTCCAGCTTGTCGGCCGGCTATGCCGTAGACATCTTGGGCGCCTCCAGTTTCGGCAGCGCCCAAAAGAACCTCAGCGACGTAATTGAAACACTGGGGGACATGCAGGACGTGGCTTCACTTTTTTATGGCCGCCACAATTTACGGTTCGGTTCGGGGGTCAAATTGAGGTACTTCACCTCCGAAGACCGCTCAAATTTTGGCGGTACCTTCATTTTTTCGAGCTTGGCAGATTTCGAGAGCACGCCGCCCCATCCCTCAGAGTTCAAGATGAACGTCGGCAACCCTTTGGTGGACTTCCCAGCGCACGAAGTCTATTCCTTCCTCCAGGACGACATGCGCTTGCGGCCTGATTTGTCCCTCATGTTCGGCTTGCGCTATGAGTTCCAACCGGGCGTTTCCCACTATCAGAATCTTGCTCCGCGTTTCGCTGCGGCCTATTCGCCTCGAAGTTCGAACGTTGTGCTCGCCAACACCGTGTTCCGCGGAGGCTTTGGAATTTTCTATGACCGGCAGCCGCATCTCATGCAGCAGGACAGCCTTCTTTACAATGGATCGGCCATCCAGCAGATCGTTCTATCTTGCCCTTTGTCCTGCCCC
Source organism: Acidobacteriota bacterium (assembly GCA_003223255.1). Classification (GTDB taxonomy): domain Bacteria; phylum Acidobacteriota; class Terriglobia; order Acidiferrales; family UBA7541; genus Acidiferrum. Next base: position 3,608 of record QHYJ01000233.1, read on the forward strand.
TCCTTTCCACAGCCGTTCCCGCTCGGCATCACGCCGACGAGCGTGGCTCCGCCTAGTATCATGACGATCGATCCCAGCATCCGCTTCCCGTATGTCATGCAAGGCAGCGTTGCGATTGAACGCAAAGTGGGGCGCGGCCAGAACTA
>QHYJ01000233.1:3764-21544 GCA_003223255.1 Acidobacteriota bacterium
CATGCGCGGCGTAGACCTCTATCGTTCGCGCAACCTCAATGCCCCCCAGCCCGGGACCACCACCCCTCCCAACCCCAATTTTGTCAACATAGATCAGTTCGAGGCTTCCGGCTCCTCGCATAGCAACGCCTTAACCGTCACCTACAAAGGTGCCATCCATAAGGTCAACCTCATGGCCCAGTATGTGCTCTCGCGCACCCTTGACGACACCAGCGGCTACCTTTATACGCCGGCCAATAACTACGACCCGCACGGCGACTGGGGCCGCTCCGATTCCGACCGCAGACATCGATTTAATATGGTGGTCATGTATTCCCTGCCGTTCGGTTTTCACGTTTCCGGGATCTTTAACGCTTGGTCGGGCCTTCCCTACAACATCACCACGGGAACCGATGACAATCACGATACCGTTTTTAACGACCGGCCGCTTGGCCTTTGGCGCAATGCCGGGCGGGCCGCTGGCTACACAGACGTTGATCTTCGCCTGTCGAAACGCTGGCGGGTAATGAGGCAGAGGGAGCATGCCCATTTCGTTGATCTTGCCTGGGACGCTTTCAACGTTTTCAACCATGCGAATTTTGACAAGTACAACGGTGTAATCTCCTCGCCGACATTCGGCCAACCCTACACCGCTGACGCGGCTCGCCAGCTCCAGGTTTCTGTGCGTTACCATTTCTGAAGATCCCAACAAAATCCCAACAAAGGTAGATGTGGAACCGAGATGAGTAAACAAAGACAAAGAGTGCTGCTGACCGGAGGAGCCGGATTCATTGGCTCGCATCTTGCCGAGGCCCTGCTCCGTCGGGGCGCTCAACTGACAATCGTAGATAATCTCGACCCTTTTTATGACTGCGCTTGGAAGAAAGCCAATTTGGAAGCTGTTGAACGCGTCGGTACCCACGAGTTTCATGCCCTCGATATCTGTGACACAGCGCAGTTATCTCAGATCATGGCCTCCCATCGCCCTGAGGTAGTCATTCACTTAGCCGCGTGTGTGGGTGTGCGCCCCTCTATCAGACAGCCGAAATTGTACGAGCGAGTAAACTTGGCGGGCACTGTAAACCTGCTAGAGCTCTGCCGCCAGTTTCACGTGAGCCGGTTCATCTTTGGTTCGTCCAGCTCGGTCTATGGCGCCACGAGCTGTGTGCCTTTTTCTGAAGACCAAGTGGAACTGCGGCCACTCTCTCCCTATGCGGCCACCAAGCTGGCCGGCGAGATGTTAGCCTACACCTACGCCCATCTGTTTGGACTCCAAGTAATCTGTCTGCGTTTCTTCACCGTCTACGGCCCGCGCCAACGGCCCGACCTCGCCATCCGTAAGTTCACAGCGTTGCTTGAGGCCGGTAAACCCTTGCCCATTTTCGGAGATGGTTCGAGCGCCCGCGACTATACCTATGTGGATGACATTGTGGCCGGAATATTGGCTAGTCTTGATCATGAGTTCCGGCTCCCGTCAAACAACCCTCCCTTTGAGGTTTTTAACCTCGGTAATTCCCACCCTGTGAAACTCATCGAGCTTGTCGAACTGCTTGAGAATGTGACTGGACGCAAGGCCACCTGCGAATGGCGACCCCCGCAGCCTGGAGATTCTCCCGTGACGTGGGCCGATACATCCAAAGCGTGCCGCGTGCTGGGGTATCGACCTGCGACTCCTCTCGAAAAAGGACTTACAAGCTTTGTGAGGTGGTATCGGGACGCAGTGCAAGTGTGCTCGGAGACTCCGGAATACCGGAAAAGCCAAACTGTGGATTCGAGCGTTCAAAGCTTGCTGGAATAAGTGAAAAGGAGACACCATGCGAATCGCCTACTATGTTCCGCGCGCAACCTACCTGGAAAGTTGCCCTGGCGGCGAAAAGCACACGTCGGGGAGTGGGATGTTCATCACCAACGTTCTAACGAGTCTCAGGGACCGCGGCCATGAGGTGAAAATCATTTCTCGAGTAGACTTGCGCGACTTCTGGCTTGGCCGGCTTCCTGCGCGTCGCCTTCTTGCGGAAGCGGCTTTGGTGCGGGGGGAGGTAAAGAGATTTTCGCCAGACGCATGGCTTGTCTATGCCTCTTCGGTTCAGTACCCCGACCTGTTTGGCTGGTGGCAACATCCTAAAAGGTATGTGCTGCTCGGATGCGAGGGCTCTGGCGAGCAAAGAGTCAACGCCATGCCGAGGCCCTGGCGAGACTTATACAGCTTTGGCTTCCGAAAGTCCTTAAAACGAGCAGACAAGGTCATTGCCGTCCGGACTATGAGAGACCTGGGCGGGGCTAGCGAGCACCTTCGCGGTTGGGGCGTGCCTGAAGAAAAGATCTGCTTCCTGCCGCTGGCGGTAAAGACGTGGACGCGGCTGCCTGGTCGGGAGGAAGCGCGCCATGTGCTCGGTTTACCACAGGACGCGCCCACGGTGTTGTGTGTCAGCCGCCTTTCCGTTCGACGGCACAAGGATGATCCTCGACCCGGAAAGGCGGAGTCGGTCCTCGAACTGGTGCGTGCCTTTGCCGCGCTTCCCCCCAACGCTCTCCTGCTGCTGGTGGGAGATGGGGAGGGCCGTAGGCAAATAGAAGAGGAAGCTGCCAGGCTGGGCCTCCGCGAACGTGTCCTGCTGGCCGGTGAAGTGGAGCACAGCGAAATAAGCTGGTACTACGCAGCTTGCGACTTCTTTGCTATCCCGGAGAAGGCGGAAAGCAACCGCCCGTATCAGGCTTTACTGGAGGCTCAGGCCGCTGGTCGCGCCATTGTCACCATGGATACCGAATTGGGCCAAATAACCGCGGAGGCAGGCCGCACCGGTTTCCTTGCGAAGGATTTTCAGGAGTTCCAAAGTCAACTCCTCACGCTGGCGAAGAATAAGAGTCTCTGCGACGAAATGGGCCGAGCGGCAGCCGACTTCGTCGCCCGGTCCTTCTCGATGGAGGTCCGTGCGCTTCAGATTGAGAGATTACTCCTGGGCTCAGAGGAAGATTCCAATGTCAGGTATCGCATTCCCAGCCCACAAAGTGGCGTCTTGCCCGCGCAGGGAATGTTTACCAAGAACCTGCACTAAAGCTGGAAAAACCTCGAAACAGAGCCGTCTCGGCGGCGAGTGGGAAATGAAATATGTCAGAACCGATCCATCACCCCGTTGATTTCCTCCACCGCGGACCCATGGCGCCCAGCAATCTGCATTTTTCACCTCTAGAAGTCACAGCTGTGGATGACACTAAGTTGATCAATGAAATTGGCTTGCTTCCCGCCTCCCAATGGCCTTGGGGCGTCCCTCGGGAAGTTCGAATACAACTGCTGCGCTTGCATCCGGAGCCCCACTGCACCTTTGAGATTGATCTCCGCACTAAGGACGGGTGGCATCGCTTCATCGGCAAAGTCTATGCCACAGACCGTCACGACCTGTATGAAGTTATGGAGGGACTGCGGCGAGCAGGTTTTGGCCCGGAAAAGGAATTTTCGATCCCCCGCGCGGTCGCTTATCTTCCATCGTTGCATCTGCTTTTGCAGGAAAGGGTCAATGGAACGTCGGCGAAGGACATCTTCAAGCTCGGGGAGGCCCGGCAGTGTGCCAGGTCTGCGGAGCGATGTGGGCGATGGCTAGGGCGCTTCCAAAAGCTTGCCTCGCCGTCCGGTCGAACTTCAGGGATTGAGAGATTCCTTAGCAGCGCCGAGCGCAAGTGCCGCCTTATCTGCGAGGCTGAACGTGGTTGGGCCTTGCAATGCGAGGACCTGCTCGAACGATTGAGGAATAGCGCAGTATCCCTCGATGCTGGTCTCACGTGCGCGGGTCACGGCGACTTTTGCGAACATCAGATTGTTCTCACGAAGGGCCAAACTGTGGTGCTGGATTGGGATCTTTACGACATCGCTCACCCCGCGCGCGACGTCGCAAAATTCATTGTCAGCCTGGAGCGCCTGGCCAAGCAGTGCCTGGGCTCCATCCGCGCCCTGGACAGTGCGGCCGAGCTGTTTCTCAACACCTATCTGGACTCAGGCGGTCACCCTCATGTTCCAGCTGCCCTGCCATTCTACAAAGCTGTGTTTTGGCTAAAGGGGCGGACAAAAGCAATTCAGACCAGGGCCCCAGCGTGGAGAGAGCAGGCCGAGATCATGCTTATGGAGAGCCTTTGGAACATCACTAGAATAGCCCGCACTTGAAGGTCGGCGTCCCTGATTCGAGTCCAGGCCTATCGGTTCAAATCCGATAGTCCGCTCCCTTCTTCTCACTCGTTTTCCTCAGGCTCCCAAAATTCTCCGTGAAAATTTCCTTGCAGTGCCGTTACAATCGGGCGACGCACCCCACAGAGAATGCCCAAGACCGTCATCGCCATCGGCAGCAAGCGCGGCCCGAAGCTCAACGCCGTCAAGCAAGCTTTGGATGTCCTTTCTCCCTCTTTCCCTCCCGCTACGGAATTTGAACTGCTCGGGCTCGAAGTGGACAGCGGAGTTAGTCATACTCCCTCCTCAAAGGAAGAAGTGATGCGCGGCGCTCGGCAACGAGCAGAGACGCTGGTGCAAATCGCGCAGAAGAACGGATTGCAGTGGCATTACTTCGTCGGTCTGGAAGGCGGCCTCGAGGTAATTCACGAACCAGCCTCGGCCCTCCCAGTCCGCCGGCATTCCGAGGTGCCTTCCAACAACCGCCGCCGCGTTTTCCTCGAAAGCTGGGCTTATGTTTCCGATGGCACGCGCGGCCACTATGGCCGTTCTGGCGGCATCGAATTACCGGAAACGCTTGCCCGCGAGGTCCTCGAAAATGGCACCGAGCTTGCCGTGGCCATTGACCGGTTCGCCGGAATGGTCGGCATCCGGGACGCCCAAGGCGCCTGGGGAGTCCTTTCGGGCGATCTCATCAGCCGGCAGGAGGCATTTCGTATCGCCGTGATTGCCGCCTGCGCGCCGTTCTATAATGCAAAGATGTATCGCACTGCGGCCGTAGGCGCCTTGGGGGCGGGCACGTGAGCGCACTCTGGGGTTGGCAGAAGGAATTCTCGTCGGCGAGCGTTAAGCCTAGGGAGTTGTGAATCAAGCGCACGACAATCGAAACTAGCGCGATTTTTCTTGCCGAAAGCGGATCTCTGGGAATTGTAGAACGGGTTTTTGGGAATTGAACTAAGGATTGAAACTTATAACTTACGACTTACGACTCTGAAACAGGAGCCACCGTGGACATCGTCAAAGGCAATATGGGCTGGATCGAAGTCATCGTCGGCCCCATGTTTTCCGGCAAGAGCGAGGAACTCATCCGCCGCTTGCGCCGCGCGGAGATTGCGCGCCAGCGCGTGCAAATCTTCAAGCCTGCCATCGACGAGCGCTACGCCGCCAAGGAAATCGTTTCCCATTCCGGCTTGGGCATTTCCTCGGACAATATCACGAAGGCCTCCGAAATCATGGACAAACTTTCGCCCCGCACCGAAGTCGTGGGCATTGACGAAGCGCAATTCCTCGGCGATGAAGTCGTCGAGGTTTGCACCAAGCTCGCCAATCTCGGCAAGCGCGTGATCGTCGCCGGACTCGACACCGACTATCGCGGCCGCCCGTTCGAGCCCATGCCGCGCCTCCTCGCCATCGCCGAGGAGATCACCAAGCTGCTGGCCATCTGCGTGCGCTGTGGCAACCCTGCGGTCCACACGCAGCGCCTTGTCGAAAGCGACGACCTGATCGTCGTCGGCGCTATGGGCGCTTATGAAGCCCGCTGTCGCCGCTGCTTCGAGCCTAATCCCGCGCTCGCCGTCAAAAAGAACGACGGCCCGCAACTCATCGCTCGTAACCGCGCCGCTTCCGCCGGCAGCTAGCCGGCCTCGGCGCTAGCTTCGCCTGCTACGAGTGGTCATTACCTTTCCGTTGACATCCTTTCTTTCCTTCCTTGAGCTTGCCACGTCATTCCGTCAAACTACCTCGTCCAACAAATCCAAATACCAGGCTGACTCGTACCCATGATTATCGAATCTAAGGCGCCAACCCGTGTGGACTTCGCCGGTGGAACACTCGACATCTGGCCGCTCTACCTGTTTCATCCCGGCGCCGTCACCGTCAACGCCGCCATCTCCCTCTACGCTTCCTGCCGCATTGAAACCAACGGCAGCGAGTCCATCCGCCTCATGTCCCGCGACACTCAGCGTGAAGAAACCTTCCCCTGTTTCGCCGCGCTCATGAAAACCAAGCGCTACCGTCTTCCGCTCCTCGCGGAGATCGCCAAGTTCTTCCGTCCCCAGGGCGGCTTCACACTGATGACCGATTCCGAAGCTCCCGCGGGTGCCGGTATCGGCGGCTCCAGCGCCATGGCTGTGGCCATTTGCGCCGCGCTGGACCGCTTCACCGGAGCAGGGAAGAGCAAGGTCGATTGGATTCACATCAGCCGCGATGCCGAAGCCATCGTCATCAACGTTCCCACGGGCACGCAGGACCACTATCCGCCGGCTTTTGGTGGTGCCGCGGCCATTGAACTGCCTCCCGGCGGCGAACATCGCGTCGAACTGCGCGTCAACCTCGACGAGCTGGAACGCCGCGTGCTGGTTTGCTACACGGGCAAGCCCCGCCAGCACGGCATCAACAACTGGGAAGTCTTCAAAGCGCAAATTGGCGGCAAGCGCGCGGTGCAACAGAGCCTCGAGCGGATTTCCGAGGTCGCGCAATGTATGCGGGTGGCCTTCGAGAAACCGGATTGGAAGGAAGCTGGCCGCCTCATGCGCGAGGAGTGGTCCTTCCGCAAACGCAACCTCCCCACGATTTCCACCAAGACCATCGATCGGGTCATCGAAAACGCCCGTCGCAATGGCGCTTTCGCGGGCAAGGTGTGCGGCGCCGGTGGGGGCGGCTGCGTGGTTCTTCTGATTGAACCCGAAGCTCGCGATCGGGTCGAAAAAGCCATCGTCGAAGCTGGCGGCGAAGTTCTGCGCACCACCATCGACCGCCAGGGAGTTAACGTCGTCTCCCGCTAAAAGCCCGGCGAATCAGGGGCTTACGTGTCGAATCGAAAGCCCCCAATTCCCCGTCCTCCGGTACAGTCCAGGCCTTTGCGCGTACAGTTAAGCGAATCGCACTTTTTTCGCAATCTGGCACCTGTTCAGCCGTCTTCCTGCATCATAGAATAGGGGCTGCGGGTACCACTTGTGGATGCCCGCAGCAGGGTATGCCGAACTGGTACACTATTCCTCTGGCCTTCTTACTTTTAATGGATGCGGACGTTCCTCGCATCAACAGCCTTCGTCCGCCCGAAAAGCCCTCTTTCAATTTTCCGTCGGACGAGGAGATTCCCATTTTCCCCAGCATGGCAAGTACCTCCGAAACCGTTCCGCCGCAGACCAAGGGGGCCAGCACGCCAAACCAGCCGCTCCCGGAGAGCTCCAAGCTGGCCCTGATTCGCTTTGTCTCCGGCGAATTTGCCAAGGCCGTCAAATCCTTGCCTGCCGGCAAACAGGGTTTCGACTTTACGGTGGGTAAACCGCTGAACACCGAGCTTCTGGACCGCGCCGTGGCCACGCGCGGCGCCGCCGTCAATTCCGGTGACAATGTGCAGATCACGCAGCTCGAATTCCGCGCCCACGAGATTGTCGTCGACCTGAATGGCGGCGGCCGCGGCAAGCACCACTGGCGCGATCACCTTCAGATCGGCATCGGTGGCTCTTATCCCACCATGCAATCGACCCAGGAAACCGGCCCGCCGGGGTTGCAGCCCGGCATGGGCAGCACCATCTTTCTGGAGTGGAATAAGTTCGTCCCCGACATGACTCCGGAGGAATTGAAACATATTCTCTCGCCGTTCCTCAATTTTCAGAACGAGCGCTCCGCGTCAGTGCATTGGATCGACACCTTGCCGCCGGAAATGAAGAAGGCCATTCAGGAACGCCGGCCCGTCGTCGGCATGGACCGCGAAGAAGTCGTTGCCGCCATAGGCAAGCCCGATCACAAAGTCCGCGAGCGCGACTCCGAAGGCAACGACATCGAGGATTGGATTTACGGCCAGCCGCCGTCGAAAACCATCTTCGTCCGCTTCACCGTCGACCACGTCACTAAAATCGAGCAGTTCCCGCAGTAATTAAGGCCGAACCGAATCGGTACGATGTCCAAGAAGAAAAAGCATCTGCGGGCCAACTCGCAGACGGGGTGGCGAAGATTGCCCTATCGTGTTTTGACTGCATTTCCTAAAGAAGAAGGGAAGGCCCGCTTGAGGTAAGGCCCTGACCTATGTACAGCTTACTCAAAATTCTTTCATCTTCCGAAGGCGCCCGAAAGCTTGAGCCATAGCTCTGCGTATACTTTTTTGTCAGGATGCGCCGTGATGGCCGCGACTGTCTGAGCCAAACGCAATGGGGTGTGCTACTCTCGTGGTTCCATCATCCCGGGCCACTGCAGCACCACAATTCTACCGTCGTCCTCCCGCTCTAACGTTGGCGCATACAATCCTAACTGCTCCCGCCGCCACCACCTACCCGTTGTGCGCTTTTCCTCCGGCGTCGTAAACCAATATCGCCACAGTACTGCCCGCACCTGCCTTGGCGGGGTTTTCGGAAACGGGTTTCCCGCAAACAGCAGCAGCACGTCCTGTGAGCCTCGCAGCAAAGCTTGTTCGGTTCGCGGCACAATCGGCTCACGCCACGTGCTCAGTGATGCGAACCACAAATTCCAGTCAAACCGTGGCTGATACGGCGCGTAAATTCCCGGCGCCTTCGCCGGATCCTGCGGCTTGAACCGGAATGGATACACCAACCACTTCTGCCCATCGTCCGAGCCTTGGAATTCGATCTCGTACCGGCCTCGCGTCATGATCGCAAACAATCCATACCGGTTTGCAATGCGAAACGGTTCCAGCGCCGACACGGGTGTGGTCGGCAGATTCACTGGCTTCACCATCCACACCATCTGTGCCGTCGTGGCGTAGAAGATCCATGCGAGCAGCACTGTCGTCGACGCCAGCTTCACGGCTGCCCATTGCTTGTACAGCGTCTCTCGCCAACGCTTTTCCGTACTTGTTTCCCCCTGCGGTTCCACTTCTTGTGGCTCGGGGAATTTGCTCTTCCAGCCTTTCGGCAAAAACCGCTGCAGAAGCTTGTCATCCAGCAGCAGAAATCCCAGCGCCAGCACCAAATAGTTCAAGAACGTGTAGTTTGCCGAAAGAATGATGCCGATTTGCCACGGCGTCACAAGGCAAAAGCACACGATGCGAAACCGCCGCGGCAAAAACATCATCCAGGCCAGCCCCAATTCCAGCGCCAGCGTTCCAAATGCCAATGCCGCGTGGAACCAGTGCGGCCAATGCTGTATGTACCACCCAATCCAAGTCGGCAGCGGCCCGTTCTGGTAATACTCATCGAGCGCCGTGAAGTTCCGCCATTCTGGATCGCCACCCATGATCTTTGCCACGCCCGACTCGAAATAGATGCGGAAGCATTCCCATAGCAGCAAAAACCAACTCGCGCGCGAAGGCGGACTGGCCTCGCCCCAGCCCGGCCGGAATCCTCGCGGCGCAAAAAACAGGGAAATAAACCCCGCCTCGAGCAGCATTCCATCGGATTGATACGCCGAAAAATCCTGCGCCGCGCTCACAAACGACAGGAAACATACGAAACAAATCGCCAGCATTCCCCGCGGACACAAATCCAGCACCAGAAGCACCGATGCGATCATTCCCACCCAACAAATTGCCGTCAGCATGTGCTGGCTGCTCGAAAACCACAGCAGTGTCGGCGCATACCAATAGCCCACGCGGCCTAATTGTTCCGCCACCGCGCGCAAATACTGGTCTGCAGGCAGAATGCCTTGCGGCCCGATCAATCCTTTGATTTGAAATGCCAGCGAGAAAAATGCGGAGTAATAGATCAGCCCCAGCGCGCGCAGAAAAATCCACCGCGGCAGCAGCCTGTCAGCTTTGCCCTGCCCTTGTGGTGGCGGGTCTTTGTACCCGTGCCTGCCCGGTTCGGAAGTAAACAGCCAGCGCACTGCCGACGCCGGTGACCAGTCCTTCATCGCCCGCCATTATAGTCCTCGGTTGTAGTGGCGGGTCTTCAGGCCTTTCTCAATCCTGCAGACCGGCAGTTGGACGCTGCCTTCCTTGGCGGAAGCCTCCGAGAATGTCATTCCGAGCGCAGCGAGGAATCGTGGCTGGATCTAAATACCAGCACGCTCGCTGCGAACACTCTTTCCTCAGGTGAAGTGTCATCGCCTTCTTGTGGTACGATCACCTTTGCGTTAGGGACGCATCCGGTCCGCGGAAAGGGTAGAAGCCCACCCACTTGCTCTCCATCTCTTTGCGAACCTTCTTTCGGCCCGACTTGCGGACAACGGGCGTTAAAATGAAAGGAGGTCGCATGTCGACCGATTCGCCCGATCAGCCCCGTGCGCTTCCCGAGCGTCCCAACCTCCGCCACCTGAGGGACCAAGCCAAAGACCTTCTCAAATCTGGCGGCGCAGAATCTCTTACCGATGCCCAGTTCAAAATCGCCCGGCTCTATGGCTTTGCCAGTTGGCCGAAGATCAAGGCCCACGTCGATTCGCTTGAGGAAATTGGTCAGCTCAAGCAAGCCATCGACTCCAACGATCTCCCGCAGGTCAAGGACCTCATGACTCGTAGCCCTGCTTTGCATCGCGCTCCACTGGGCTATGGAAAAAATGGCCCGCTCACTTGGGCCGCCGAGTGTCGTGTGCCGTGGGAGCCGCCCAGTCCTGTGAGACTCGCCATGGCCGAGTGGATGATCGATCATGGTTCGGACGTTCACCAAGGTGGCGACGGGCCCCTGATGCGGGCCGCGCTCTTTGGCCATCGCATTCCCATGATGGACCTTCTGGTATCCCGCGGCGCGGACGTGAACGCCCTCTGGAGTGGTTATTTCCCCATCCTCTTCGCGCCGTGCGAAACCGTGGAGCCGGCCCCTCTGAAATGGCTCCTGGAACACGGGGCAAATCCAAATTGCCCTCAGCCACGCCCCAAATACCCCGGCACGGCCCTCGACTATGTCATAGGCACTTACGGCCGTTCGCCTCAGCTTGCCGCCTGCATCGACATCCTTCTCGAAGCTGGCGGCACCACCAAGCACAACCTGCCGCCTGTCTTGGACTTGCTTCGAGGGCGGCTCGACAGCTTGGCCCAACACCTGGATGCGGACCCCTTGCTGCTGCATTGGCGTATCCCTGAACTCGATTTCGGCGTCACCGGGACGCGCCGGCTCACGCTGCGCGGTGCGACGCTACTGCATATGGCCGCAGAGTACGGCAACATCGACGCCGCAAAAATGCTTCTGGATCGCGGGGCTGAGGTTAATGCGCCGGCGGCAGTGGATGGGTCCGGCGTCGGCGGGCAAACCCCCATCTTTCACGCGGTCACGCAATTCAATGATGGCGGCTTGCACGCTGCAAAGCTCCTCTTGGAACGCGGCGCCGACCTTTCCATCCGGGCAAAACTTCCCGGCTACTATGAACGGCCGGAGGAAGTCGTGGAATGCACTCCCTTGGGCTATGCCCTGCGTTTCCCAGGGCCTGCTCACCATGCTCCCAACCCGAAGACCATTGCGCTGCTCCGCGAGCGCGCCGCTCCGGAATAACGATCTTCGACTACCCCGAATTCGCCCTTGACGAAACCTTCAGAGGGGCTAAAATACTTGTTAGTGAGTAGGGCGAAAGAGTTATGGGGACGGCTGGTGCCGTCGCTCCCTCTGAGGGTTCTGCTTTCCTCTGTTCTCGTTCGCGTTACGAACGGTGGGATTAACCAAGCCGATCTTGGGATGCTGTACGGCTGTAACCCCTTGGTAATCAACACTCCGGCAGGTGTTGATTCTAAATCACTTAAGGTCCTTTAGAATCAACACTTACGCAAAAGAGGGGCTCCTCCCGCTTTTCACTAAAAATCTCCGTTACCGCTCTCTGCGGTAAACGATTCATCTTCGGAGGAAAGTATGCCCATCAAAGTTGGCATTAACGGCTTCGGCCGCATCGGTCGCAACATCCTGCGCACCGCCATCGACGACAAGGATATTCAGTTCGTTGCCGTCAACGACATCACCGACGCTAAAACACTCGCGCACTTGCTGAAATACGATTCTGTGCTCGGCAATCTGCCGCACAAAGTGACTCATACCGACGACAGCATCTCGGTAGACGGTCGTAGCTTCACGGTGTTCCGCGTCAAGGATCCCGCCGAACTCGATTGGGCTTCCGTCGGCGCGGAAATCGTCGTGGAGTCCACCGGCCTCTTTACCAAAGGCCCGGACGCGAAGAAGCATCTCCGCCCCCCCGTGAAAAAGGTCATTATCTCTGCGCCCGCGGACGGCCCCGACGCCACCTTCGTTCTTGGGGTCAACCACAAGTGCTACGACCCCGCGAAGCATCACGTCATTTCCAACGCCTCCTGCACCACGAATTGCCTCGCGCCCGTCGCCAAAGTTCTTCAGGACACTTTCGGCATCAATAGCGGCACAATGACCACCATCCATTCCTACACCAACGATCAGCGGCTGCTTGATCTGCCGCACAAGGATCTGCGTCGCGCGCGCGCCGCTGCCCTGAACCTGATTCCCAGTTCCACCGGTGCCGCGAAAGCATTGCATCTCGTTATCCCTGAGCTGAAAGGCAAGCTCGACGGCTACGCCATGCGTGTGCCCACGCCCAACGTGAGCGTGGTGGACCTGACCGTCTTCGTCGACAAGCCCGCGTCCAAGGATTCTGTCAACGCGGCTCTGAAAGCTGCCGCAAATGGCCCCATGAAGGGCATTCTCGGCTACACCGAGGAAGAACTGGTCTCCGCCGACTTCAAAGGCGATTCCAACTCTTCCATTGTCGACGCCCAATACACCAAAGTGGTCGGCGATCGCTGCGTCAAGGTTCTGGCTTGGTACGACAACGAGTGGGGCTACTCCTGCCGTTGCCGCGACCTGATTAAGCTTTTGGCATCCCAATTTTGACCTGCACCTCAAAAGGTTTGAAAGCGAGCGCAATTCTTCTTTACGGCAAACCCAAAACCAATTACTAAATACTGATTTCATGTCCAAGCTCACCATCAACGACCTCGACCTCAAAGGCAAACGCGTTTTCATCCGCGTCGACTTCAACGTTCCGCTGAAAGACGCGGTCGTCACCGACGATACGCGCATTCGCGAGACGCTGCCCACGCTGCGCCTCGCCATTGCAAAGGGCGGGCGTCTTATTCTGGCCTCTCACCTGGGCCGCCCCAAAGGCGGTCCCGATGCAAAATACTCACTGAAGCCTGCGGCCAAAAAGCTGGAAGAACTCCTCGGTAAACCAGCGGCTTTCGCCTTGGATTGCATTGGTCCAGGCGCGGAGGCGCAGAGCAAGGCGTTGCGCGACGGCGAAGTGCTCGTGCTCGAAAATGTGCGCTTCCATCCCGAAGAGGAAAGAAACGACGAAGCCTTCTCCAAACAACTCGCTGCTCTCTGCGACGGTGTCTTCGTTTGCGATGCTTTCGGCTCCGCGCATCGCGCGCACGCCTCCGTCGTCGGCATCACGCGTTTTGTCCGGCAAGCGGCCGCCGGGCTGCTCATGGAAAAAGAACTCGCTTATCTCGGCAAAGCGGTCACGAATCCCGAGCGCCCGTTTGTCGCCATCCTGGGCGGGGCCAAAGTCAGCGACAAGATCGAAGTGGTCGAAAATCTGATGAAAATTGCCGATGCCATGCTCATTGGCGGTGGCATGGCCTACACGTTCCTCAAAGCCGATGGCCACTCTATCGGCAAGTCGCTTGTTGAGGATGACAAACTCGATCTTGCGAAGCGCCTTCGCGAAGAAGCGCAGCAAAAGAAATTCGCGCTGCTCCTTCCCGTGGATCACGTCGTAGGTGCGGAGTTCAAACCCGACACCGTCGCGAAAATTGTTTCCGTGCACGACACTCCGGATGGCTGGATGGGCCTGGATATTGGCCCGAAAACAATCGAAACGTATAAGCAGAAACTTGCTGGAGCGAAAACGATTGTCTGGAACGGCCCCATGGGTGTTTTCGAGATGCCCGCCTTTGCCAAGGGCACGCTTGAAATTGCCAAAGCCGTTGCCGACGCCACCACCGCCGGCGCAACTTCCATCATCGGCGGCGGCGATTCCGTCGCTGCCGTCCATCAATCGCGTGTAGCTAATAAAATCTCCCACATCTCGACCGGCGGCGGCGCCTCGCTCGAATTTCTCGCCGGCCGCAAACTCCCCGGCGTCGAAGCCCTGACCAGCAAATAGAGCTGCTAAATGACTGGCTTACTTCGCGTCCAAAAGCACCCGGGCTGCTCTGTGCTCTCTGTGTTAAATCTTTTCCTGCGACCTAGCTGAGGAGAAGTTTCGCTAAGGAAGGAACATAAATGAGCCAGACCAAGCGCCGCCGCGTGATTGCAGGAAACTGGAAGATGTTTAAGACCCAGGCCGAAACGCGCGCCTTTTTCTCGACGTTTGTTCCCCTCGTCTCCGCCTCAAGGCACTGCAGCATCGTTGTTGCTCCGCCGTTCACGGCCATTCCCGCCGCCGTTGCAGCCGCGAAAAACACGAACATCGCCATCTCTGCGCAGAACCTCCACTGGGAAAAGGAAGGCGCTTTCACCGGTGAAATCTCCACTGGCATGCTCGTCGAAGCGGGCTGCCGCTACGTCATCATCGGTCACTCCGAGCGCCGCCAATTCTTTGGCGACACGGAAGAAACTGTCGCCAAGAAAACGAAAGCGGCGCTCGCCGCTGGTCTCACTCCCGTTGTCTGTGTAGGCGAACATCTTTCTCATCGCGAGTCCGGCCAAACGCACAAAATCTGCAAGGCGCAATTCGATGGCGGCCCTGGATTGTTAACGCCCGACGAATTCTCGCGCGTTCTCATTGCCTATGAACCCGTTTGGGCGATCGGCACAGGCCGCACTGCCACTCCGGAGATGGCCGCTGAGGTTCACAAATTTCTTCGCCAGCTCGCTGCGGAAAAATTCTCTGCCAAACTCGCGGAAGCACTGCGGATTCTCTATGGCGGTAGCGTCAAGCCGGACAACATCAAGGGATTAATGGCGCAGGAAGAACTGGACGGCGCGCTAGTTGGCGGAGCAAGCCTCGACGCGAAGTCCTTCGCGTCCATCGTAAACTTCACGTCGTAGATTTCGCGTCAGGAATTTCATGTAGCGCCGGGCTTCAGCCTGGCGCGTTTCTTGTTAGCAGCTTTGAAAGACGCCAAGAAGGGTCATCCCGGGCGAAGCGAGGGATCCGCTTTTCGCAACTCACCGTTCGCGAGCCTGGACTTCGCGCAGCCTCCGCTCCAGGTAGCGGCGTTCGCTGTCATTCGCAACCAACTCGAGCGCGCACGCGTAGCTCTTAGCCGCTTCCTCGCGTGCTCCGCTGCGCCGCAGCAGTTCGGCGCGCGCAGCGTGGAAGATATGGTAGTTCTCGAGATCGCCTCTTGCCGCCAGCGCATCCATAATGGCCAATCCCGCGTGCGGGCCTTCTACCATCGCAACAGCCACCGCGCGGTTCAGCGAAATGATTGGCGAAGGCTGGACGCGTGCGAGGACATCATACAGGCGCATGATCTGCGGCCAGTCCGTATCTTCGTGGCGCGCCGCCTGGCAGTGCAGCGCAGCGATGGCTGCCTGCAGAGCGTACGGACCTGGTCCGCCGCGCAACGCCCCTTCGACAAGCGGAAGCGCCTCGGTAATTTGCGCTTGATTCCACCGCGTGCGATCCTGCTCTTCGAGGAGAACGAGTTCACCTGCTTCATTGAGCCGCGCATCGCGTCGGGAGTCGTGAAGCAGCATCAGTGCGAGAAGACCCGTTGCTTCCGCCGGAGGTTGTGGTGACATCAACGCGCTGACGAGCCGTCCCAGGCGAATGGCTTCGGCAGAGAGGTCCGTGCGGATGAGCCGCTCGCCACGCGTGGCCGCGTAGCCTTCGTTGAAGACCAGGTAGATAACCGCTAGCACAGCGTCCAGCCGCGCTGCCAGATCCTTTGCTTCCGGCACAATGTAAGGGATGCCAGCGTCGCGAATCTTGCGCTTCGCTCGTACCAGCCGCTGCGCCATGGTTGGGCCAGGAACAAGGAATGCGCGCGCAATCTCCTCCGTCTCCAGGCCGCACAACGTGCGCAAGGTCAGCGCAACCTGTGCTTCAAGAGCCAAGGCCGGATGACAGCAAGTGAATATCAGGCGAAGGCGATCGTCGGCAATCTCCGCCGTGTCGTAATTTGGCTCCTCCGAGATGCGGCCAGAGCCAGAGGCTAAGTAGGTCTGCATCTTTTCCTGAAAGTTGGCTTGGCGCCGGAGCCGGTCAATGGCTTTATGGCGAGCAGGTTGAATGAGCCAAGCCCGCGGGAATTCGGGCACTCCCGAGGCGGGCCACTGGTCCGCGGCGGCCGCAAACGCCTCCTGGGCGGCCTCTTCGGCGGCGTCGAAGTCCCGAAAAACCGCAATCAGAGCGGCGACAATGCGGCCCCAATCCGAGCGATAAACTGCCTCTAATGTACCAGATACCTCCGGGGGAGTGTTTTGAGGCATGCTGCATGATAAATATTTTGGGCCGGGCTGTCGATTCTGCCGGTTCCCATTCGATTCACTGGTGAAAGGGAGGAGGTTCCCATGAAATACATGCTACTGATATACGACGATACCAGAGTGTGGGAGAAGTTCAGCGAGGCCGAAAAGCAGAAGGGCATGGACTTGTACATGAAGTTCACGCAGGAGGTGAAGTCGGGTGGGCACTACGTGGCCAGCAGCCAGTTGCAGCCTGCTTCTGTGGCGACCACGGTCCGCACGCGAGAGGGCAAGCGGCTGGTGACCGACGGCCCGTACGCGGAGACGCGCGAGCAACTCGGCGGCTACTACATGATTGAGGCGAACAATCTGGACGAAGCTATCGCCATTGCTGAGCGAGTTCCCTCGGCGCAATGGGGCGCGGTGGAAGTGCGGCCCATTGTGGAACGTCCCGCGCAAGCAACGGCATAAACTGCCAAAGACCGAGGAATCGGCTGCGGAGCGGTTCGCCTGATGCGCCTTGCGGCGATGTGAATTGCCGCGTCGGTCCAAGAGCCGCTCCGCGTGACCGGCGTACCAATGTAGTGCGTCATTCAGAATGACGTTTCTGTAGCGCTCGACGAGCAGGGGTAACCTTTTCCGAGATATCGGAGGCGCGGGCTGTTCAGAAGAAGTTCTTGGGATCCTGGTTGTGACGGTCGATGTAGGCGCCGATGGCCAGGATGAGTTCTTCCAGATCGCGAAACACGGCTCGCCGCATCCGGCCCGGGGGACGTCGCGGAAGAAACGCTCCCAAATCTTGAGCCGGGGCGCCCGTCAGAATGCATTCGCCAGCTTTGGCGCGGTGCGTAACCTGAAAGAGAATCCAATACACGGATTGACCGGGAGTTCGACAATAACAAAGTGAAGGGAGAAACATGATGAGCTTCCGAGCCGTAGCAAAAGTCGCGATCACTTCTCTCAGTGCCTGGCAAGCAGCAAGCGCTCAGTCAGGAAAGGAGACAACTACGCCCGTATCATGCAACGATGCCGTTACACGGCGGCAATATAACGAAAGGAGAGCGCAACTGAACGACCATGAATCTATTCACGCGGTCGGGCAATCTCAGGCGAAGCCGCGTGCGCGCGCAAGAGCTGAAGCAAAGATTACAGTTCAGAGTTCTGAAGACAAGCTCTACGACCAAACCGCAAGCCCGGCGTTAGTGGAGATCCGTCTAAGCGAAACGTTCACCGGAGATATCGATGGCGAATCAACGGTTCGGGCTTTACAGATCCTACGCGACGATCAATCTGCCTCCCTCGTCAGCATGCAACGATTTCGCGGAAAACTGGGCGGACGCCAGGGCACCTTCGTGCTTCAAGGTTCAGAAATCGTCGAGAAC
>QHYJ01000234.1 GCA_003223255.1 Acidobacteriota bacterium
CTCCCCACTCCGAATAGCGTGAACTTTCAAAAGTGGCGAGAAGCGAACCGCCATCCTGCACATACTGCCGGATGGCTTCACACTGAGCTTCGCTCAGATACGCAGCGTTAGGCAAAAGTAAGACGCGATATTTTTTAAGATTCGCCGCGTCGAGATTTCCTTCGTGTACCAAATCGAAGAAGAAACGGCCTTCGAGCAACGCGTAGTAAAGTCCTTGCAAATAATCGATGGGACCACCGCGATAACGTGGCCGCTTTGACTCTGGCCGCGAGTAGAATGCTACCGTGCGCTGAGGATAGAGAACGGCCACATCAGCAATCGTGCGGCGGTTGCGGAAGTGCACTTCGTTTGCCGCCAGCCAGTCAAAAACCGAACGGCCCACTTCGCGCCACCGGTTATCCTCGGGAGAGCCGCCAAGCCAGTGAAACCACGGCACCATGCCACTGGCTGTGGTTTGGGCCATCCAAAGGGTTAGCTCTGCCGGGGATTTTGAGACGTGCCGCCAGACGGGTTGCGCATTGCTGTAAGCCCCTGAAACATTCGTGATCGTGCGGCCCTGCATAACGGAATACGCTAGGCGGCCCTGCTGTGCGCAACTCCATATCGGCGTCTCGCCAGCACGCCCCTGATGGTCGGCATTGAACCAGGCGGCAACGCTGCCGAGCTGCTTCAGATCTTTCACCGTATCGAAGCCGCCGCCAAGGTTCCCCGCGTACACCGATTGCGAGTTCTTCTCTCGCGCAATGTTGTCCCACAGACGCCAAATCTCCTGTATGCGATCCATGTACGCTTGATAGTAGTTGCGATAAAGCGGATTGGAGATGTCGGTCTCGGCAGGCGGCTCTCCGCCTAGTTTTGCAAACAGGTTTCGGCAGTTTTCGCAGTAGCAAACACGCAGCGGGCCTGTGGAGGGCCAGCCATTTGTAAAGAATCCGTCGATTGAATACCGTTGGTTGATTTCGCGATAGATTGCAGTCATCTGCTCGGTGAAATACGTGCTGAACATGCATGTTGCAAATAGCCACGGCGACTCGGCATGAGGTCTTGGCGCTCCATCCTGATTGCGCTCGAACCATTCCGGATGAGCTTTCAAGGCATCTTCATAGGCGAGGTTGCAATCCATACGCGCGACGGCGCGAATGTTACGCCGTTTCATCGCTGCGACTAGCTCACCAAACAGGTCTCGCGTGCCGAGGAACTGACTGCGACGGTGATAAGGCACTTCCGTGGGATAAAAAGCGAGAATGCCGCCGCCGTTCAGCAGCACGGCATCGACCTTCAGTGACGCCCAATAATCGCCCCACGCTTCGGTATCCATCGTCAGCGGATCGCGTTCGTTGTAGTTGATCTGTCCGCACCGCCGCATCGTCGCGTACCACGCACTTGTGTAAGCCGGGCTTGCGGAACTCCGGGATGGTGCATTGGCGAAAGCGCCGACAAGGTCGGCGGGAGTTGCTGCGACTGACGTTGCGGTAAGCAAGAGAAATGAGCGCCTATTCATATTGCAAGCCCTCCCCCGCCGCTCGGAGGTTCGCCAAACGCATTTCAGAATACTTGCGCGAGAGGATCACACCGTCCGCGCCGGCACGAAAAGCGGCTCGCACGGCTTCGCGCACATCTTGTGGTTCGGTCTCTTTCTCGTTCTGGCCCGTAGGAATATCGACATCAATACCGGGCCAGATTCTCGCCGCGCCGTTTGATTCAGAGTGAGATGAAACGCCATTGATCGCGCGTCGGGTTTCCCTTTCTACGTAATCCGCCGACAGACCTTTGCGGGGAAGCTCCGCGAGATTCGCTTCCTTGTAATCCAGCTCTTTATACGCAGAGCCGAGCACTTCTTCGGGCGAGAAATCGCCAAAGATTGTGCGGCTCACGCTGTTCACGTAGGAAGCAAGCCGAGGTCCCCCGCAGTTGTTGTACATCACCACTTTCAGGAAATCGGAATACTTCCGAAACTCAGCATAGTCCTGCTCGGCACGGTAAAACGGGCTGAAGGAATTGTTATGCCAGATGTGCCAGCCGACCATGAGTGTCGGACGAATGGATTTGGCGAATTGATAGATCCTCGCATATGTGCCGTGCTGGCCGTCGTTCCACAGCTTTTCCCAGGCAAGAATTTCCGGATACTGGACGAGCAGACGCCAGTAGGAAACGAAATAGCCGTCAGTTGGACGTGAACCCGCTCGGGACTCGCGGACCAACGATGCGAGTTTCGTGTAGCCGTCAACGGCTCGTTGTAGGTCGATGCCGCGTGCCTTGGCTTCCCGTTTGCAGAATTCGCAAAAACAGGTGACTTCCGAGGGATTCGCCCCTGCGCCGCCATGAGATGACCCGAGCGCATTGTTGAAAGGTCCCTGACGCTCGCTGCCCCACATCACCCCGTCAATGGGGTAGCTGCGAACATAATCCTCGGTTAGCGCCTGCCAAAACGCCTGTACCTCGGGGTTGTGGAAACAGAGCGTGCCTGCTTTTTTGCCAGACAGCGTTACTTCCTGCAAGCGGTCGATGCCCTCAAGATCACGACGAAAGACGTCTTCATACCAGCAGAAAGTTTTCATATTTCGTGACTGAGCCTTCGGCAGAACGCTTGCGAGTACGTCGAACCCCGGATGATCCGGTGACTGAATTTTTTTGAGTGAAGTACGCGCGTAGAAGCCTTCATGCGTGGTTGCAAAATTGCCGCCGTGAAAAGCCGTGTCGTATTCCTGTTTGCCGTGGTCCGGTAACGGCTGTCCGGGAACTTGCCTCCCGGCGATTCCGCGTCCGTAGGAGAAGGTTGCAATGAATAGGCCATTGATGTGCGCATCCCGTTGAAAGCGATCCAAAACTGGATCAATACCTTCATCGACGAAAGAGGTCGCTCCTACTTGAATGCCGATCATGGGAGCAGGGCGTTGTCGTTGTGGTGTGTCCGCCGCCCTGGCAGTGTCCACCGTGAGAACGGCTGCACCGAGAGCGGTCTGCATGAACTCGCGTCTGTTCATTTGGAAGTCCTCAGAAGGCGAGCCGCAGTTCAAACTGTAGATTCCGGCTGCCCAATTTAGATGTAACCATCATGAACGTCGAGCTAAGGGGATTGGAGTTGACCGTTCCCCAATTCGGATGATTTATTAAATTAAACGCCTCGGCGCGAAATTGAAGGTGCAAGGCTTCCTTCAGTGGAAATGATTTGTACGCCGCAAAATTCCATTGCCAGAATCCCGGATTGTTGAACATATTTCTTGTATCGCCCGTCGCAAAAGCGCCTTGCGCAGGCGCGGTGAATGCGCTCTTGCAGTAAACTGTTGCCCCGACTCCCTCAAACGGCGTAGAGCAGCCGTTTGGATTGCCGGACACGATCCAGAACTGGTTTCCGCTCCCCGGCCCAATTCCCGCATAGTCGATGTTCGTGCGCACCGAGAAGGGTACACCGGAGTCAAACTGATTTATTCCGGAAATTGCCCATCCACCGATCATCATTTTCGTCAATGCTCCCCGACCACGCATCGGCAGGTTGTAGGTGTAGCTCACAGTCAGTGCCTGCGGCACGGTGTAATCAGACGGCCCCCAATAATTCGCATCGTTGTACGAATTGGGCAGCACATCGGTAAGCGACGATGTATTGTCTAGAGAACGGGAGTAAGTGTAAGACACACCGAACGTCAGCGCCCCGATGATCTTCCGCACCGTTGCTTGGAACGAATCATACTTCGACAGACCGGAGTTTTCTGAGATGTCGATAATTCCCGCTCCGAGATAAGGCCGCAGCGCGTTGGGGTTCACCGAAGGATTGGCGTAGGTCGTTCCCGGCGCCAGGATTTGATTGATATTCCGTTTTCGCTGCAGGTGCAAACCACGATTTCCGACGTAACCCGCAGAAACCGCCACGCCTCTGGCAAATTCCCGCTCGACAATGGTGTTGTACTGCCAAGTTGCAGGCCAAATGTTGGTAGGACTCTGGATGGTCATGGTGAAGGGCAGAACTGCCGACGCCGCGCCAGACAGATCAGCAACATTGCCGTTTATCAATGTGCTCTGCGCCATGAATGGCGGATTGCCTCCTAATGCCGTATCCCGGTTGATCGCAGTGCGGTCCGCAAAATATCCTCCGCCAGCCCGGAGCACCGTGTTGCGAGTGATCTGGTAAGCGATGCCCACGCGCGGCTGGAACAAATCCCACTGTGTTGGAGCGAAACCACCTGGCAAGTTGTGATACATCGCTTGGTTTTGCGGCTGGCTGAGGAAAGGAAACTGCCTTAACGCACTCGCTGATGGTCCGCTACCCGGCAGTACAATGCCGTTGTACGGGGAGCCGCTGGTAATGTAGCCAGTTTTTGGATCGATTGTTGCGGCTTGCGTTGGATCATAGAAAGCGGGTTCAAACTGCGCGATAGTGCCATTAGTTGTGTACCATGCAGGCCACAGCGAGTAGCGCAGTCCATAATGGATTGTGAGCTTGCGCCTCGCTTGCCAGATGTCCTGGGCAAAGACTTCAAACGAATTCGCGATCCACGGTGTTTGCGGTTTAGCTCCAAACTCGGAATAGTCGTTGAAATTACCGAGTAGCACGTTGGCGATCCCCAGTCCGCTCGTGCGAGCCCCGCCAGTGTCGAGAAAACGGAATTGGCCGTTCTGATTTGTTGTTTGCGGCGCACTTGCCGTTGTCAGTTGAATATGATCGTTCTGGCCTGCACGTTCCACGACCCCGCCGAATTTGATGGTGTGATTGCCCAAAACTTTTGTCACATTGTCGGCCAGATCGTAGACGAAGCCTGCCCACGAACCGGGATACGGTCCGTTATCTATCGTGGTAAGGCCAGTAACCGCGAGAGTTGGCAACTTGGAAGTGAGCAATTTCGTTCCCGGATAGAGGTACGGATAATTGATGCCGTAGGCGCTGCGATCACAGTACGCGCCACAGCGCGAATCCGGAGCGATGGTGCCTTTGCCGTCAGAATTCCCCGAAATCGAGAAATCATTCACTAACGTAGGCGAGAACGTCGTGCTCAGATCGACCGTGGCAGTTCGATTGGGCCGAGACCAAAGCGATTGAAAAACGCCGAACGTGCCTTCAAGAGGGCCGTTGAACGTCCACGGAATAAGTGTGCCCCGAACGTACAAGTGGTTCTTGCTGTTCGGTAGATAATCGACCTTGAACGTCGTCTTATTGAGGTTGGATGAAACTGCGAATGTCTGAATCCAGTTTGCGCTACCGCGCTGAAATCCCGGTGTGGGCAGGGGGTATTCGTTCAATAAGGCAACACCGAGGCTGCTCAGGCGGTCAGCATAGATGACGTTGTTAGGAAAGGGTTGGCCCGTGTTCGGGTCCTTGGCAACTCGGGCCTTTCCGAAGAAGGGATTGGTAGGGGATAATAGCTCACTCAGATCCCCCGTGCGCATAGCGGCTGTGGGAACCGTTCCTGTCGCCTCAGTGTCATACCGACGTTTAACCCACTCCTCGGCCAAGAAGAAGAACAGCTTGCTTTTGTCCGCGTTGAATTTGTTCGGAATATAGACGGGGCCACCGAACGTGAAGCCAAAGTCGTTGTAGTTCTGCTTGGGAGGCTTTGAGTTTTGTTGGACTAACGGACTGGCATTGCGCGACCATGTGTTGGCATCGAACACAGCATTCCGCACGACCTCATACAGTTCACCATGATACGTGCTTGTGCCGCTTTTGGTGACGAAGCGTATCTGGCCTCCGTTGGAGCGACCGTATTCAGCATCGAAATAGCCAGTAAGGACCTGCAACTCCTGAACCGAACTCATGTCTTGAGCGCCGAGCATGGACCCCGATGATCTTGTCCGGGTTGCGACCGCGCCATCCACGTAAACAGTGTAGGCATCGGTCCGACCTCCGTTTATGCTGAACGCGCCACTGCTGACGCTGTCCGGATCGAACGTACCGATGTTTGTTCCCGTAACTCCCGGCTCAAGCCCTGCCAGATAGACAGGATTCCGCCCATTAACCTCAAGCTGCTGCGTCTGGGATGCAGTGACGGTGCCGCCCGTAGAGGGTTCCAAGGCGAGCACCGGAGGCGCTCCGATGACTTCTACGGCCTCGGTGACCTCGCCTAATGACAACCGGACAGGAACGCTCAGATGGTCCGCCGCATTGAGATGGACGCCGCTTTGAACAAATCTGCGGAAGCCCTTCATTTCGGCGATAACCGTGTAATCTCCGACCATCAAGCTTGGAAAGATGTAGTATCCAGAACTGTTCGTGGTGGTCTCCTGAGTCGTGCGGTTGCCTTCGTTCTGCACAGTGATCTTTGCACCGGGAACGACTGAATCGGTCGTGTCCACAACCGTTCCAGAAATGCTGCCAATATCCACCTGTGCAAACGAGGGCATGACGGCCGCCGCCAGAAAGGACACGGCCATCC
>QHYJ01000235.1 GCA_003223255.1 Acidobacteriota bacterium
TGATCTTCATTTACAGTCTGGTTTTCACGTCGCTGGTTTCGTTTTTTGCGGTAATGATCATTCCCGACGATGTCCGTCAAGGTTTCCTCGAAAATCTGATAGGCGGACTAGCCATGAATTTGCAGGGGCCGTTTTTGGCAAGGCTCATCTTTCATGGCTTTGTCGTCGTCGTGGGCACCTTAATTCTGGCCGGAGCCGTGAACACGGCGATTGTGGGCTCAAACGGCGTACTGAATCGCGTTTCTGAAGACGGCGTGCTTAGCGAATGGTTCCGACAGCCGCACAAGCGCTTCGGAACAAGCTATCGAATCATCAATACTGTCGTGGGCTTGCAAATCATCACCATCATCATCAGCCACGGTGACGTTACTTTCCTTGCGAACCTCTACGCCTTTGGAGTAGTCTGGAGTTTTGCGATGAACGGCCTGGCAGTACTCGTCCTGCGTTATACGAGCCCGGGCCAGCGTGAATTCCAAGTTCCTCTGAATTTTAGCTTCCGCGGTATACAAATCCCCGTCGGACTCGGCTTAATCACCCTCACTCTGTTTTTGATCGCGGTAGTGAACCTGTTCACCAAGCCGATTGCAACAATGGCAGGGGGCGCGTTTTCCATTCTCTTGTACATGGTGTTTACGATTTCCGAGCGGCGCGCCAAAAGGGTTGGGGCTGCCCATGTTGAGATGGACCAGTTCAACCTTGAAGTGGAAGCAGAACTTACGCCGGAGGCCGTCGGCGTTCGTCCGGGCAATATTCTCGTTCCTGTCAGCAACATTCATGCGATTTATCACCTCGGTAACGTACTCGACCGGGTTAAACCGGGCCGCCGCGACGTCGTCGTGTTGCACGCGCGCTTGTTGCGCCGTGCGGCCTCCGGGGAATATGAACTCGAAGCCGAACAGCTGTTTGGCGGCATCGAGCAGCAGCTTTTCTCCCGGGCGCTGGCCATGGCCGAGAAGCGCGGCAAATCCATCCGCTTGGCGATCGTTGCGGCAAATGCTCTCTCCGAAGGCATTCTTCGCGCCGCTACGTCGTTGCAATCCAGCACGATTGTCCTGGGCCGTTCTTCAAGAGAGAGCACGGAAGAGCAGGCGCGCCTGATCGGCGAAGCCTGGGAAAAGCTGGGCGATTCCAAGCCCCAGTTCAACCTCGAAATCCACATGCCCAACGGGGACAAGCTTTACAAAGTGCTCGGTCCCCATGCCCCGAACCTCACCGCCAACGAAATCAACCTCCTCCATCGCCTGTGGCTGCGCTTCAGCGATTCCGTTGCACCTCGGGAACTGCACCACCACGACGTCGTACATTTTGCCCTCGAAGAGGTCAAGAAAGAATTGGAGGATGGCCACGAAGACGACGTTGTGAATCGTCTGTGTGCGCACCTCCAAGCCAATGAGACAAAGCGCAAGTCACCCTCTTAAACCGCGCACCACGTTCCCTTTCCTTCTCTCTGCTTAAGCAAGTTGCCCCGTGCAGTGGCCACAACGCTTTGCCGCGAGGGGAATGCTCATCGCGCATTGCGGGCATTCTTTCGTGGTGGGAGTGGCGGGTTGGGCCGGCTTCTTGGTCCAGCGATTCACCTGCTGCACGACAAGGAACACACAGAAGGCCACAATGAGGAAATTGATGACGGAATTCAGGAAGAGGCCGTAGTTGAGCGTGGGTGCGCCCGCAGCTTTCGCGGCTGCCAGCGTTTCATAGGGTTTGCTGCCCAGATTGATAAATAAGCTGGAAAAATCGAGGCTTCCCACCAGGCGTCCGATCGGCGGCATCATCACGTCTTCCACCAGCGAAGAAACGATTTTTCCGAACGCCGCGCCCACAATCACGCCGACGGCCATGTCCATCACGTTGCCACGCATGGCAAATTCTTTGAATTCCTTCAGCACGTTCTTTCTCCTTTGCTTTTTTTCAATAAAGGTGACTGGCGGCTTCTCGCGGTTTTGAGAGGCCGTCTTGGCGCGCATTATATCCAACCAGGAGAGGAAAAGCAGAGAAGTTACCGGGGGAGTCAGAAGAACATGGATCTGCCGGCCACGCGGAAATAATCCCTCAGCGTGGCCGAAAGACGAGCGCCGAAGCCACAATTCCGCGCAGCACGAGGATCGCGCCGCCTGCCACCAGCATCGGTTCAACCCAGTCAAACGGCACACGGGTCATCGTCAGCATCAGGATTCCCAGGAGCACAAGTGAGAGGCCCCGCGTCCAATTTTCCCACTGGGTCCACCATTGGCCTGGCTTGTACAACGCGTGCAAGCCCCACAAGGTGAGCACTACGCCGAGGATCAGCCACATTCTGCCGTGCCGGTCCACGAGGATATGCCCGCGCAAGGCCAGCCACGCGACTAGGGCGCCCAGCAGTACGAATATAAGCTCAATCGTGACCCGCAGGAACCGCTCTGGCGTCAGCATGGTCGTGCCTTCGCTCTCGATCAGGCGATGCGTTCGATGCGCAACTTTTGGATGACGACCGGCGTGCGCGGGCGGTCGTTCGAATCCCGCTGCACATTCGAGATTTTATTGGCCACGTCCTGGCCTTCCACGACTTCGCCAAAAATGGTGTGCCGGTTGTCGAGCCACGGTGTTGGCGCCACGGTGATAAAAAACTGGCTGCCGTTCGTGTTGGGGCCCGCATTGGCCATTGAAAGGAACCCCGCTTTTGAATGTTTCAAGGAGGGATGAAACTCATCAGCGAATTTGTAGCCCGGCCCGCCCATTCCGTTGCCGTGCGGGCAGCCGCCTTGGATCATGAACTGCGGAATCACGCGGTGAAAAATCAGTCCGTCGTAATACGGCCGCTTCTCTTTTTGCCCGGTCTTTTCGTTGGTGAATTCCTTCGCGCCTTCGGCCAGCCCGACAAAGTTGGTCACGGTCTTGGGCGCTTCTTTTTCAAACAATCGCGCCACAATGTTTCCCTGCGAAGTTTCAAAAATGGCGTACGTTCCTGCCGGTCGGCTCATGCGTGCTCCTTGCGCAACGATTCATCCTACACGACGCACATCGTGCCACGCCACTCCGCTACGGTTTTGAGACAGAGGGCGAAGGAGCAAAACCACTAGGGCCCACGTCCAGGCCAGCTTTTTGCAGCCAACGGGTTCTGTGACTTAGTTTTGTATCTCCGCGGAGTGCGCCGCCACCGCAGACGAAGCACTAAGAACGGCAAACGGCTAACGGCTAACGGAGAGCCCTTGCCAGGTCTCGTAGCCTCGAAGTCCTACTCACCAGCCTTCTTGTTTGCGCAGCTCCGTGATGTGCGCGGTGTGATGTCTTCCGTGCCATTCGTAGAGGAAAAGCAGCCAGTCAATAGTGCGCTCGCCGCTCTCCGGGTGAATCAGCGGCCGCGCAAACTGTTCCGGCTTCAGCGATCGCCAGATGCGGTCCCAACGAGCGTGCATGGCGCTCAGCAAAGCGAGCGACACCTCGATTGGCGTGGACTTCGAATCCTCCAGCCTGGACCATGCTACCTGGTCATATGGCTTGATGGTTGGTTTGTCTTCCGTCAGCGCCAGCTTCAGCCGCAGGTAGGCGTTCAAGTGGCTGTCCGGAACGTGATGCACAACCTGACGCACGGTCCAGCCATCAGCGCGATACGGCGTATCGAGCTGCGCTTCATTCAGGCCCTTCACCGCGGCGCGCATTTTGGCGGGCAGCGCTGCAGTCTCATCCATCGCTTGCTGCCGCAGCGCGGTCGTGATTTGCCGAGGCATCTCAAAATTTCCAATGGGGTAGCGCGGATCCATCGTCAGCATCTCCTCGGGCAACTGCGTTTTCTGGAATATACAAACGGGCATTCGCGCCGGTCAACGCCGCGGCGTTCCGTTCCATCAAGAACTCTCTCCAAATTGGCTGCCGTCGAATTCCAAAGCGTCCAGCGGGGAATGCTACAATACGGCCGCTGTATCCGGCGAGCGCAGTGCTGAATCTAATGTTTGGAGAAAACGGGAATGCACAATGTCGTGATTATTGGCAGTGGCTGCGCTGGTCTTACCGCCGCGATTTATGCGGCGCGCGCGAACCTTAAACCTCTGGTGATCGACGGCCATGAGCCCGGCGGCCAGCTCTCTCTTACCACGCACGTCGAAAATTTCCCCGGCTTCCCGGACGGCATCCTGGGCCCGGAGCTCATTGAAAACATGCGCAAGCAGGCGCAGAAATTCGGCGCGGAATTCAAAGCTGGGGCCGTTGCCGAAGTCGACTTGCGTCAGCGTCCTTTCAAAGTCACTGCTGGAAAACATATTTACGAAACGGAAGCGTTGATCGTTTCGGCCGGAGCCTCCGCTCGTCTACTGGGGTTAAAGGGCGAAAAAGAGTTAATCGGCCACGGTGTTTCCACCTGCGCGACCTGCGACGGCTATTTCTTTCGCGGCAAACCCATCGCTGTAGTCGGCGGCGGGGATTCCGCCATGGAAGAAGCCAACTTTCTTTCACGCTACGCCAGCAAGGTTTATGTGATTCACCGCCGCAAAGAATTCCGTGCTTCGAAAATCATGATTGACCGCGCCAAAAAGAACGACAAGATCGAATTCGTCACTCCGTTCGTCGTCGAAGAGATTCTCGCGCCCAAAGGACTGGTCGAAGGCGTCCGCCTGCGCAGTACCGAATCGAAGGAGACGCGTGAGCTTGCTCTCGACGGAGTTTTTGTTGCCATCGGCCACGAACCCAACACCACCATCTTTAAAGGAAAACTAGAAATGGATTCGAACGGCTACCTGATCGCCAAGCATGGCAGCCTGACTTCCATTCCCGGCGTGTTTGTCGCCGGCGACGTGCAAGACCACCGCTATCGGCAGGCAGTCACCGCCGCGGGTTCCGGCTGCATGGCGGCAATCGACGCGGAAAAGTTCCTCGAAGAGCACAAACATTAGTGCGGTTCCGGCTTTTCGAAAAGCATCGCGAAATGCGCGAGCCCTAGCAGCTAGCGAATGCTTCGGTCCGCGCTTCTAAAGCTTTCCGAAAACGAGAAATTCGGCACCTGGGTCACCTCCAATGGCACCACGCGCCGCATGGCGCGCCGCTTCGTAGCCGGGGAAACCTTGGAAGAAGCGCTTGCCGCCGCCCAGCGGTGTAACGAGGCCGGCATGATGGTCAGCCTCGACCATCTCGGTGAAAATGTTGCCAGCACCTCCGACGCACAACGTTCCCGCGATGCCTATCTCGAGATTTTTGAGGCCATCGCCCAAGAAAGGCTGCAGGCGAACGTTTCCTGCAAGCTCACGCAGCTCGGCCTGGACATCAATAACGAATTCTGTACAGGCTTGGTTCTCTCGATCGTGGAACGGGCTGCCAGCCTGGATAATTTCCTGCGCATTGATATGGAAGGCTCAGCCTACACGCAGCGCACCGTCGATCTGGTCAAGCGCATTCGCGCGCGCAATCCGGCGGTCGGCACGGTAATCCAGTCTTATCTTTATCGCAGTGAGAAGGACGTCGCGGACCTTTTGTCCCGTGGCTGCCGCATCCGCCTCTGTAAAGGTGCTTACAAAGAGCCGGAAGAAGTCGCGTTTCCGAAGAAAGCCGATGTCGACGGCAATTACGTCCGCCTGATGCAAATGCTTATCTCGAGCGGCTTCTACCATGCGATTGCCACGCATGATCCGCGCATGATTGGGGCCACGATTCGCTATGCGGCAGCAAAGGGGATTTCCAAGGACGATTTCGAATTTCAGATGCTTTATGGCGTGCGCGCCGATCTGCAGCGCCGCTTGGTCAAGGATGGTTATCGCCTCCGCATTTACATTCCGTTTGGCAATGAATGGCTTGCTTACTTCATGCGGCGTTTGGCCGAGCGCCCCGCCAATGTCGGCTTCATCCTGCGCAATCTCTTCCGGTAGAGAGCAATCTCATAGGTTCGAACCGGTGGTCTTACGCTTACCTGCTCGTTTCTAGGAAAAGGCGGTGCTAGGTATTGCAAGTCAAAGTTGTAGGTTTCACGATTGAACACAGCCGAACGGCTATGCTCGGATGCGCGGTAACCTGAACCTTGCACCTGCGGATGCGATTCACCTTGCGTTGGCGGCCCAAGCGGGCGTCGACCTGTTTCTTACCTACGACAAAAGGCTTCTAGGAAAATTTGTGCCGGGGATTCAATTTGTCGCTTCGCTGGATGACAACGTTCTCTGACATCCAGCTTACAGCTTGCGGCAGACAGTCACGCCGTCGCGCAGTGGAATCAGCACGGCGTACAGTTCTTTCGACGCGTACACCAACCGATTGAACTCCTGGATGCACTTGGTATCTTTGTCATTTTCTGCCGCGGGCCGCGCGGCTTTGCCGGACCAGAGTGTATTGTCGGTGATGAGCAATCCGCCTTGCTGCAGTTTGGGCAACGCGGCGTGCAACGCGGCTGGGTATTGCTGCTTGTCTACGTCGATGAAAATCAGATCGAACTTGCCCGGCGTCTTTTTCACCAGCGCCAGTGCGTCTCCCACCCTTACTTCGATTCGCTTAGCTACTCCCGCCATGCGGAAGTACACTTCAGCCCGCTTTGCCTTTTCCGGATCTCCATCGGTGTAAATGACCTTTCCCTGAGTTCCCGCGGCGCGCGCCAGCCAAACCGTCGAATAGCCAATTGCCGACCCCATCTCGAAGATGCGCTTCGCTCCCGAAACCTGCACCAGCAGCGACAGCAACCGCGCCACTGCCGGCCCGATGATGGGAATGCGATTCTCCTCCGCGTAATCTTCCATCTCTTTGACCACCGCATCGCGTTCCGGCAGCAGTTTGTAAAGATATTCTTCGACGCTGTCTTGGATGTATCCGCTGCGCAGGTTTTCGCTGCGTATCATAGTTTTTCTCCCGGTTTCAGCGCGTAAATCTTCAGCCCTTTGATCTTCTTCGTCTCTTTTCGCAGCGCTTCCACGGTTCCCGTCAAAAAGTCAAACGTTCCATAGTGCATGGGAATGACGTGTTTCACGCCGAGCAGACGGATGGCGTACGCCGCTTCCATCGGACCCATCGTGAAGCGGTCGCCGATCGGCAGCATCGCCAGGTCCGGTTTGTAGAGCTCGCCAATCAATTTCATATCGCCGAAAAGCGCCGTATCCCCTGCGTGATACACGGTGAACGCGTCCGGCAAGCGAATGATATAGCCTGCGGGTTCCCCGCCGTACTGCCTCACGCCGTTGTCATCGATCGAATTCGAATGAAGCGCGTGCGTCATCGTAATCTCAAAATCGCCGATTTTCTGCGAACCGCCCTTCCCCATCGGGCACGTTTCCTCCGCAAATCCTTGGCCCTCGATCCATAGGCAGGTCTCGAACGTGGCCACAATTTTGGGCCGGTGCTCCTTGGCCAGCGCCAGCAGGTCGCCCATGTGGTGGTATGCCCATGAGTCAGAAAGATTGCGTCCAGCCGCGGCATGCTCTTCAATTCCTCAGGGCCCCACGGATTCGTCAGCACCCAAGGATCGATGAGTGCCACCTGTCCTGAATGTGTCGTCAGCGAAAACGTGGCGTGGCCAAAATACGTGATTCGATTTCCCTTGGTCCCGAGCACAAACCGCCCCGAAAAAAAATCTCACTCAAACTAAACTTACAGAAAGTCTTTGTAGGGGCGCAGCAATGGTGCGCCCTATACTTATGGCATGAACTTCAGTCTGAGGCGCTAGTTCGGAGTCAAGTTAAGCAACGACCGAATTGCCCCTTCGTACGCTTCGCGGTTCCGCTCCCCAACAAAACTCCCCACCTGCCGCCCATCTTTCGCATAGAACACAGAAATGGGCAACGATCCGGTCCACGCCGGCAGCACAGTTCGGCGGAACGGCCCCTCTTCGCCTGGCTTCTTCCGATAATTTGGAAAAATCGGCTTGTACCGCGCAATAAATCGGCGCATCAGGATCAAGTCGCCGTCATCATCGAGGTTCACGCCCACAACCTTCAATCCCTGTGACGCATATTGTTTTGCCAGTTCATTCAGCATGGGATATTCGTCCCGGCAAGGCTCGCACCACGTCGCCCAAAACGTCACCAGCAGCGGTTTTCCCCGATATTGCTGCACCACTTTCAAGTATCCCTGCGCGTCAATCAGCTCCGGATCGCGCGGCGCTGCAATTTTGGGCGCTTGTGGCGCGGCCAAAGCGGCGGTCCCGGCCAAGAAGCACAACAGCGCCAGCCTTCTTTTCCAGTTCATACTCAGTTCCCCACCACATTCTATCCATTGTCTCCCGGTTGAGAAACTCATTCCCCCCGCGTACAATGACCTTGGCGCTTGTCGCTGTAAGTAGCCCCATGGTATAAGGACTTTTTCGCCGGCCGTACCGACTCACAGAAGCTCCGGCCTGAAGCTTGACAAAGGAGACCTCGAATGGCTTACGTGATCGCCGAGCCCTGCATCGGCACAAAAGACACCGCCTGCGTGGATGTCTGCCCGGTCGACTGCATTCATCCGCGCAAGGATGAGCCGGAGTTCGCCGCCGAAACGCAGCTCTACATCCATCCTACTGAATGCATCGATTGCGGCGCTTGCGTCCCGGTCTGCCCGGTGACCGCCATCTTCGCTCTCGAAGATTTGCCCGAGAAATGGGCCGGTTTCACCCCGATCAACGCCGATTGGTACGCCAAGCGCGGAAAGTAAGGCCGCCCTGTAGGTGCAGCTCGTTAGGTCAAGGTTTCAGGCGGCACGTTTTCAGCGTGCCGCCTTTTCTTTTTGTGAGACACACGAACAGTTTGCCGAAACAGCCTCCTCCAGTGTCATTCCCATCCTGCCTGCAGGCAGGCGGTAGCGAGGAATCTGCTTTTTGCATGGATTTCGGCGAAAACTCGATCGCGCTTCGCGCCAACTCTTTCTTTCGCGCAATCATCTATTACGGAATCCGCCTATAGGGAGGTTTTGTTTGAAGGCCATTCCCATGCGTTTCGTTCCGGCGCTCGCCTTTTTGTCTTTCTGCAACGCTTATGGCATTCCTGCCAGCGCCCAAGCGCCAGCGAGTCACAAGCCATCGCCTCCCCACGCCTCTGCCACGGTCGAAGGCAACTGGGCCGGCTCCCTCCCGGCCGGTGACGCCGTTCTACATCTTGTCCTGCACGTTACCAAGGCTGAACATGGCTCGTTCAAAGCCACCATGGACAGCCTCGATCAGGGTGTCTACGGCATCGAAGTCACCGCTTTCTCGCAGGACGGCCCCAGTCTCAAGTTCAGCGTTTCCTCCGTAGGCGCATTCTTCGAAGGAAAAGTCGCCGCCGATTACTCCGGAATTCAAGGCGTATGGTCGCAGGGCAATGTCGGTCTTCCCCTTGCATTCCATCGCCAGGCTGCGGGCGCCGGAGCCAAGAAGCCGGGTGACGCCATCGCCAGCGCCGAAGGCGTCTGGCAGGCGGCATTAGAAGCCAACGGCCTGCGCTTGCGTCTTCAGCTCCACGTCTCGCACGACGATCAAAAGCAGCTTGTTGCCGCACTCGACAGTCCGGATCTGGGCATCAGCGGCCTCCCGGCCATCAAGGTCAGCCAGAAACTGACCGTCTTTCATTTTGAAATTCCCGTGGTGGATGGCGTTTTCGAAGGCACGATAAACCCCGCAAAATCCGTCATCACCGGTACCTGGACGCAAGGGGGTATTACGCGCAACTTGAAGTTTCAGCGCTCCGATCAATTGTTCGAACTCGTGCGTCCGCAAAATCCTTCGAAGCCTTATCCCTACCGCGAAGAAGAGGTGACTTTCACCAATCCGAAAGCGCAGGTTTCGCTCGCCGGAACGTTGACGCTTCCGTCCGGCTCGGGTCCGTTTCCTACGGCGATTCTCATTGCCGGCTCGGGTCGTCAGGATCGTGACGAAAACATCGCCGGGCATCGCCCGTTTCTTGTGCTGGCCGACCATCTCACGGGCAAAGGCATCGCCGTTCTTCGCTACGACAAACGCGGCATCGGCAAGTCCACGGGCAATTTCGATCAGGCCACCACCGAAGACTTCGCGAGCGATGCTGCCGCGGCGCTCGGGTACCTGAAATCCCGGAAAGAAATTGACGCTCACAAAATCGGCCTCATCGGCCATAGCGAGGGCGGAGTCATTGCTCCTATGCTTGCCTCGCGCTCTTCGGATGTAGCCTGGGTGGTTCTGCTCGCCGCTCCCGGCCTGAAGGGCGAAGAGGTCATGCTGCTCCAATCTGAACTTATTCTGAAGGCCGCCGGCTTCGATGAGGACCGCATCGCCAAAGCCCGCGAGTTCAACCAGCAGTCTTACGCCCTGGCGCGCAAGGAAAACGATCCAGAAGTCTTGCAGGCCAAGTTAACCGATCTCGTCGACTCCGCCGGTATGAGCACCACCTTGCCTCCCACCACACTCAAGCCACAGGCGCGCATGATGACCTCGCCCTGGTTTCGCTTCTTTCTCGATTACGATCCCGTCCCCGCGCTGAAGAAAACGCAGTGTCCAGTCTTGGCGCTCAACGGCGACAGGGATTTGCAGATGGCGTCCAAAGAAAATCTCGCGCAAATTCAAAAAGCCCTTCAAGAAGGCGGCAACAAAGATTTTCAGACCAAAGAACTGCCTGGGCTGAACCATCTTTTCCAGCATGCTCCCACAGGTTCACCGGCCGAATATGGCGGCATCGAAGAAACCATAGCCCTCGAAGCCCTCAACTCCATCTCCGACTGGATCCTCAAGCACACCTCTTCTTGACGCTTGATGTCACTCTTGAGTATTTGTTCCATTGCATCCGCGGTTTGAATTCATAAATTGCCGCGCCTTGCTATCATAATGACGAGAAAAAAACGTTCCCATGCCGCAGACTTTCCATCTTGCCCTTCTCATTCACGCTCACCAACCCTGCGGCAATTTCGAACACGTTCTCGAGAAGGCGTACAAGGATTCCTATCTGCCTTTTCTGGAGCACCTCGAAAAATACCCCGGGGTTCACGTTGGCCTGCATTATTCCGGTCATCTGCTCACCTGGATTGAGAAAAACCGCCCCGAATACTTTGTCCGCCTCAAAAACTTGGTTCAGAGCGGCCAAGTTGAGCTCGTCGGTGGCGGCTTCTACGAACCAATTCTCGTTTCTATTCCTCCGCAAGATCAGTGCGAACAGATCACTCGTCTCGCTTGCTACCTCGAAAAACACTTTGGGCCGCGTCCTTTGGGCGCCTGGCTTGCCGAGCGCGTCTGGGAGCCACAGCTTCCTACCGTTCTTGCGGAGGCCAACGTTGCATACACGCTAGTCGACGACATGCACTTTCTCGCCGCCGGCTTCGAGCCAGAAGAACTCTTCGGAGCGTACATCGCCGAAGACCGTGGCAAGAATGTGTGGCTCTATCCTGGCCAGAAGAAGCTGCGCTACATCGTTCCCTTCGGCAAAGTCGAAGAGGTAATCGGCTTTTTGCGCGAAGCGGCCAATGTTCATCCTGGTGGCGTAGCGGCCATGGGCGATGACATGGAAAAATTCGGTGTTTGGCCCGGCACCCTCAAGCTTTGCTACCAAGACGGCTGGCTCTCAGATTTTTTTGCCGCGCTCGAAAAAAACTCCGATTGGCTCAACGTCTGCACGCCTGGCGAATACCTTGCTTCACATTCTCCCTTGGGCCGCGCCGATCTTCCCACCGCTTCCTACACCGAGATGATGGAGTGGGTATTTCCCACGCGCGTGCGCCGGCGCTACCACGCCGTGCTGCAGGAATTTGTTTCGCGCCCGGAGGTGCTGGCCTTCCTCCGAGGCGGCTCTTGGCGGGGCTTTTTCCGCAAATATCCGGAATCGAATCTGCTGCACAAAAAAATGCTCCACGTTTCCGCGCGCATCGCCGCCGCGCCTGCCCCCACGGCCGCGTGCCAAGATCGTGAAAAACAAGCCGAGCAACTTTCGGAGGCTCGCGACCTCCTTTTGCGCGCGCAATGCAACGACGCTTACTGGCACGGCATCTTCGGCGGCATTTATGCGCCGCATCTTCGCACTGATCCCGCGCGAAATCTTATCCGCGCCGAAGCGATTGCCGACCGCCTCACTCCCGGCGCGCATACGCCTCGCGTCGAAATGCTCGATTACGACGCGGACGGCACGAACGAACTTCTTTTCACCTCCCCGGAATTTCAAGCGCTTCTCAAGCCCGGCGACGGCGGCACTATCGCCGCGCTCGATTTTCGTCCGGCTGCCGCTACGCTCATCAATTCCATCTTGCGCCGTCCCGAGGCCTACCACACGCGCTTGCGCGAAGCGGCAAGCGCAACTTCCACCGGAGCGGTCGCTTCCATCCACGAACAAACGCGCGTCAAGGAGCCTGGCCTCGAGCGCTTTCTTCGCTATGACCGCTGGCCGCGCCACGCTTTCCGCATTCTGATTTTCGATCCTTCGCGCACGCAGCACGACTACGAGACTCTTGAACTGCGCGAAGACGCCGCCTTTGCCGGCAGCGCCTTCACGGTGAAAAATTCCGCTGCCCTCAGTGCCGAGCTTTTCTGCGCGGACTCCCTTCTTGTCCACGACAAAACGAAAGCCACGGCGCCGAGGCTTCTGCTCTTCAAGCATTTTTCGTTCAACCCTTTTTCGAATGGTTTCGAAGTCGCCTGCGAAATCCGGCTGAAGCTCAAGGAACTGCTCGAGAAGCCTGTCGCCGTCGGGATCGAATCGATCATCAATCTTCTCGCTCCCACCGAGCCGGACCGCTTCTTCGAAACTCCTACCGGACGGATGAATCTTCGTTTCAGCGGCACGCTCCCTGCGCCAATCCTGCGCATGGAAGATGGCTGGCAGCGTGTGCGCGTCTCCTTGCACGCCCCGTTGTCGGAAGGATTCTGGGTCGCGCCGATCGAAACCGTTTCCGAGTCCGAAGAAGGTTTCGAGCGCGTCTATCAAGGCTCGCAGATTCTTGCCGTCTGGCACCCCCCGCTCACCGCGCAAAAGGTCTGGTCCACCCGCCTGGTTTGGCGCCTCGAATCCTTCTGATTCTGCGTCTGTTTCTTTGGCTTAAAGCCCTGACGAGGCGAGTGACACCCGGCACCTCTTGTAAATGCACATTCTAAAAGACGTATCTGCGTCACGGCGACGGGGAAGTTCAGAAGGTGCAGATCTGAAAGAGGTTAGGAGAACGCAGTTTTTGTCACGGTGGGCGTGGTAACCAGGACCAGCGAGACCGTGGCTACAGAAGCATGCAAAAAAGATTCCTTCTCGATTCGCGGGAGGAGCGGCCAGCGATGGAAGGGAAAGCGCGAGGATCGGGCGTTGTTCGGGGCCGGAGGGGCCCCGGTAGGCTGAGAAACACGCAGAAAGATAGCATGGTTGTATCGGAATGACATTAAAGCCTCCCAACCACGGTCAATCCGTTTTCCTTGTTGGCCGTGACGCGGCTGGGATTCTTCCCGCTAGGGCTGGGTTGGGGCAGACGCGGTGTAATTCTGCGGCGTGTAAGTTGGGGGGTTGCGGGTCAACCGGCGGATGACAAACTCCTGCAGAAGATTGGTGGCGGCGTTGGCGCCGACGGTGATGAAGGTATTTTCAAACGTTATGGTGACGTCGCGATCCGACTCGGGGTAGTACAGATTGGAGAGGCCGCCAGCTGCGAGGCTACCGAGCATCGAGGAGTAATTGGCTTGCCAGTGGCCATTGTCCCCTTTGCAGATCACCGCATTGGCAATGGCGTAGAAGAAGCGGGAGTGCCGCGAGCCGGTTCCTTTGTAAAAGTACCGCGGATCTTGTTTCAGGAAAGAAGGCAGGATGGCGCCGCCGACGAAGGTGCTGATGGCCGAGTCAGCATAGGAGGCGCCGTAGCGCTTGGCATAACCCTGCGCACCTTGACCGTAACCGCCAAACGCATTGGCCGCCTGCTGAATTCCAGCAATCGCTCCCGTCAAGCCAAAGTTGATCGGATCTAAGGTGGCTTTCCACGCCAGCTCAAACTTTTGCTTCGGGCGGAGAGGAGCGGCGGCGGAGTTATAGGTGACGTAGAAATTCGGAATCACACCGAAGACGCGCTGCTTCTCTTCATCCTTGATCTCGGCTTCGGCAATTTCAACGGGCGTCATCGCAACTTTCACTTCGGCGGCGACATTGGCAACGGCTAATGGAACTGGCGGCACG
Organism: Acidobacteriota bacterium; assembly: GCA_003223255.1. Taxonomy (GTDB): domain Bacteria; phylum Acidobacteriota; class Terriglobia; order Acidiferrales; family UBA7541; genus Acidiferrum. The sequence goes on from QHYJ01000235.1 coordinate 13,992, forward strand.
GTGTAGTCTTCGGCCGGATGCAGCGTCCCCGAAGAAGTCTGCGGAGTGAACCCCGCGGATGTAATCGTCAGCTGGAACGGCCCGGGCGCGACTCCGGTAAAGAAAAATTGCCCGTCGCTATCGGACATCGCTTCCTGGCTGAGCGAGGAACCTCCGCGCGAGAGCTTTACGCGGGCGCCGGGGATGACGGCTCCCGTTCGATCGACCACGGTTCCGTTGATCGTGCCTGCCGATGATGGTGCCGGCGCGTGCTCTTGGGCGGCTGGGTCCGGGATGCTAGGGGGCGGCGGAGATTGCCCGAGCGTTGGAAAAGCGCAAAGGACGAGGAGGAAACAAAGCGGAGGCAGGCAGGTACCGGCCCGAAGCAGGCTCCCCCTGCCAAAGACCAACCTCCAGAGAGTTGGGCCCGAGGATTTCTTGCAGGAGGCCTTTTTTGCCGAGTTCACTGGGAACCCTTTCTTTATTATGCCTTTGGTCGCTGAGCCCTCAAAGCTTGGACGCGACGGAAGTGCCCAAAGTTTCCACACATGAATTTGTTCGATGATGTTCGTCAGCGTTCTGGTTGGATGAGCGGGAGCTGCAGAGAGAGATTCCTCAGGCCTGAAAGTTTGTGCTACGGCTCGGAATGACAGTGGTGTGTTGCGGTTACTCGGCGAGAAGGAGGTTTTGGGCGAAGGGCCACTCCTGATCGATCCACTGGGCTTCGCAACGGAAGCCGGTGCGCTCAGCCATTTCGGGAATTTCCTGGGCTTTGTATTTGTGGGAGCTTTCCGTCCATATGGTTTCGTCTTCGTCGAGGACCACGCGCAGGCTGGCCGCAGGAATGCGCACACTTTGCCGGCATGTGGAGCGCAAATGCATTTCGATGCGGCGGTCGGAGTAATTCCACCGTGCTTCGTGCCGGAAACAGCTTAAGTCAAAGCCTCCGCCGAGCTCGCGGTTGATCCGTGCGAGCAAATTCAGATTGAACGCGGCGGTGACGCCCGCGGGATCGTCATATGCAAGAAGTTGCAGCTCGGCGGCCTTCTCCAAATCGGTTCCGAGCAGCAGGGCATCGCCGGGGCGCAAGGTGGCGCGCACTTCCCGCAAAAAAGTGTCGCCAGCATCGCGGTCGAAATTGCCGATGGTGCTGCCGAGAAAAAGCACTAAAACGTGATCGCGCTCGCCGCGTCCTTCAGCAACGGAGCGGAGCCCTTCCAGATAGGGCTGTTCGTAACCAACAACGCTCACGAGATCGATTTGCGCCAATTCTTTTTCGCATGCGGCGAGGGCATGGGGCGAAATTTCGATGGGGTAGTAATACGTTAGCTGGCGCCGGGACAGCGCTTCGAGAATCCAGCGCGTTTTTTTTCCCGAGCCGCTGCCCAGCTCTGCTACGCGCACGGGCGACGGTATGCGCGAGATGATGTCTGCGGAATATTCCTGCAGCAGGCGCGTGTCTGCGCGCGTGAGTCCGTACTCGGGAAGCAGGCAGATGGCTTCGAACAGCGCGGAGCCCACTTCATCGTACAAATATTTCGAGGGCAGTTCTCTTTGCCCGGGCTTGGTCAGGCTTTCGCGCACGTCGGCCGCAAATTCCGACACGTGCTGGGTCGCTAGGACAGGCGTCGCCATCATTGGTCTCCCGAGCTAGGCTTGAGCTGGTGGTCTGCTCTCAGTCCTCGACGCAACGGAAGGTTGCGTAGACGTACGGGTAATGCGGTTGGAACCAGTTGCGGAACGAACGGCGCAGCATGCAGCCGGCGGTGCGGGGCGACCCGCCTTTCAGCACGTAGTGCTGGCCGTCGAAGAAATTTGCGGAATAGCCTGGATAGAAGGGCATGGGCGTGAATCCTGGAAACGGCTTGAACTCGGTGCGCGTCCACTCCCAGCCGTTGCCGACAAGATCGTAGACGCCGAAAGCGCTGGCGCCCGCGGGATGCGCGCCGACCGGCGAGGGGTCCCAGGAGAGAAAATCGAAATTGCCATGGCGCTCGGCCGGCGGCTCCTCGCCCCACGGATAAGTACGCTCGCGGTCGCTATTGGGCGTGCCGTAGGCCGCGCGATGAAATTGCGCTTCGGTGGGCAGCTTTCGCCCAAGCCAATTGGCGTAAGCGGTGGCTTCTGCGTGACTCACGTACGCCGGCCACTCCAAGGGCAGGCGAATCTCGCCGAACATGGCGCGATACACCCAGAGATTGCCCCCGCACCGCCAAAACAGGGGATGCTCGATGTTCTCTTTGGTTCTCCAATCCCAGCCCTCCGGACTCCAGAGCGAGCGGTCCCGGTATCCACCAGCCTGAATAAATCGCAAGAGCTCGTGGTTGGTAACGTTATGACTTTCAATGGCGAATTCCGGGACGTTTACTTGATGAGCGGCAAATTCGTTGTCCCAACCAAATTCGTGAGCATTTTCTCGGGCATTGTCCAATGCCTGCGAATTCTGGAGTCCCAACGTGGCGCGTCCTGCGGGGATTTCCACGAGGCGAGACTTCACGCGCGGTGCTTTCCAGGCGATGTTCTGGGGGCCAGGAATCTTTTTGTCGGAAGGGAGCCGGTGGAGCATGTAGGCCAGCGTCTCCGCATGCATCAGGCGATGCTCGATGGCGACGTGGAGCATCTGCATCAAGTGGGGATGGCCTTCCTCCGGCCGCTGCAAAGCGCGCTCGATGGCACGGTCGAGTTCTTCACGGACGCGCTTGTTGTAACGTTCCACTTCGGGTCTCGTGGGCCAATCTGCCGGCGTGTCCGCCGGCAATCCGTTGCCGACGGGGTCGATCCCAAAGGCAAAGAGCTGATCGAAAGCGGCGTGGAAGGAACGGAGACCGAAAGCGCGCTGCGAAAGCAGGTTCCAGTCAAAGGCTTCGACGTGGCCGACATAAAAAATGACGCGGTGCCTCTCCGCGATCGGCCGGTCGTATAAGCCTTCTTCGCGAACCAACTGGAAAAGCTCATCGGTTCGCGCGCGGGCCTTGAGCAAGCGGGTATGAAGATCGTGACGAATGCGGACAGCAGTTGCGGCGAGTGCTCCCACGGCGTGGACCCCTTGTTTAGATGCCAAGCCCCAAAGAAGGATGCGCCAAAAATCGGCGACGGGAGGCAAATTACTTTACTATGTTCCCGCGGGGAGTTGGGGCTGTCAATCGAAATGAATGCGAAGACTAAAAATTTTTCGGGGGATTTGATCGAATTTCGCGGTGTATCGTTTCACATAAACGATATTCCTAGCCGCGTTGTAATTTCCAACGCCTCTTTGACGGTTCCATTTGGGGAAACGCTGGTACTTTTGGGGCGAAGCGGCAGCGGAAAGACCACATTACTGCGGTTGATTAACGCCATGTTACTGCCGTCGCGGGGCCAGGTGCTCGTGCAAGGGCGAGCGACCGTGGACTGGGATCCGATTCGGCTGCGTCGCGGAATCGGATACGTGATTCAGGAGGCTGGGCTCTTTCCCCATTTCACGGTTGCAGAGAACGTGGGCCTGGTGCCATCACTGGAAAAGTGGGAGCGCGAGCGCGCGGCTGAGCGAGTTCGTGAGTTGCTGAAACTCGTCGGACTCGATCCTGATGAGTTTGCAGGCCGGCGCCCGCGTGAACTTTCGGGCGGGCAGCGGCAACGTGTGGGCGTGGCGCGCGCGTTGGCAGCCGATCCTCCGATTCTGCTGATGGATGAGCCGTTCGGTGCGCTCGATCCGGTGACGCGCGCGGAGTTGCAGCGGGAATTTCGCGCGCTGGCACAGCGGTTGCAAAAGACGATTGTGTTTGTCACGCACGATTTGCGCGAGGCGCTGCTGCTGGCCACGCGGATCGTGCTGCTGGAGGCGGGCAGGATTGTGGCGGTCGCGCCACCGCAGGAATTTCTTAAGGCGGATCATCCGGAAGTGAGAGCCTTCGCGGCTTCGCTAGAAGCCAATTCTGGAGCGCCAGCATGACTCCGGCGGTGAGTGATTGGTCGTTCTTCGCGGAGCACCGCGGGGAAATCCTCGGAGCCACGGTTGACCACATGGCGCTCGTGGTGATGGCCATGCTGGTTGCCATTGTCATTGCCGTGCCTCTGGGTATGTTCATCGTGGAACGGCCCGCTCTGCGCGCGGCGTCGCTTGGCATTGCGAACATTTTTCAAACCATCCCAAGTCTTGCGCTTTTTGGCTTGCTCATTCCGATTCCGTTCATCGGAGGAATTGGCCGGCGCACGGCGATTGTCGCGCTGGTGCTGTACGCGCTTTTGCCCATTTTGCGGAACACTTACGTCGGTCTGAGCGGGATTGATCCGGCGGTTTTGGAGGCGGCGGAAGCCATGGGTATGACGTCGACGCAGATTTTGTTTCGTGTGCGCTTCCCGCTGGCGCTTTCCGTGATTCTTGCCGGGATCCGCACCGCGACGATCATCACGATTGGCGTGGCAACGATTGCGGCAGAAATTGGCGCAGGAGGCCTGGGGACGTTCATTTTTCGCGGGGTGGCGCTTGTCAGTGATTCTTTGATTCTCGCGGGGGCGATTCCGGCAGCGGTGCTGGCGCTTATCGCAGATTTTCTACTCGGCCTGCTGGAACGGCGATTGAGGGTCGTGTGATAAAGCGCCGCGTTTTCACGCTATTTGCAGTTTCTGAAGACGGTGAGAAGCAGACCCCTCGCCCGGCTCGGGATGACAAGCTTTTTGGGCACCGCGGTATTGCAGTTCTTTGCTTCCTCTGCTTGGTAACCGTCGCTTGGTTCGTTTCCGGTTGCAAGAAGCCTTCACAAACCAGGATCACGGTCGGCTCCAAGTTTTTTACGGAGCAAGTTGTACTTGCCGAGCTCCTGGCGCAGCACATTGAAGCGAAGACAGGCATCCCTGTGATTCGCAAGACCAACCTCGGCGGCACGCTGCTGGTGCACAAAGCGCTGCTTTCCGGCGACCTGGATCTGTACGTGGAATACACGGGCACGGCGCTGACCACTGTCCTGAACGAGACGCCTCAAGGTACTTCCGCGGACATTTACAATCGCGTGAAGAAACTTTATGCGGAGAAATTTCATTTGGAGGTGATGGAGCCGCTCGGCTTTGAAAATACGTTTGCGATGGTGATTCGCGGGGACGATGCCAAAAAGATGCATCTGCGTACGCTCTCGGGTCTTGCGGCCATCGCTCCGCAATGGCGCGTGGGCGTCGGATACGAATTCCTGGAGCGGCCAGACGGTTTCGCCGGGCTCAGCAGGCGCTACCATCTCCAATTTGCGGAATCACCCCGGGTTATGGACTTGGGGTTGATTTATCGCGCGCTCGTGGATCATCAGGTGGATGTGGTCGCAGGGAATTCCACCGATGGGTTGATTGACACGCTCGGGCTCGTGGCACTCGAGGACGACTTTCACTACTTTCCGCCGTACGATGCGGTGCCCATCGTGCGGGAATCCACCCTGGAGCGGTTTCCGCAACTGCGCGCAGCGCTGGCGGATCTCGGCGGCAAACTTTCCGCGAGCGACATTCGGAAGCTTAACTATACCGTAGATGCGCAGCACCAGGACGCCGCTGCTGCGGTGCGGCGGTTCCGCGCTGAGAGAGGCTTATAGCTTTGGCGGTGCGTCCCTTCAGACCGACCAGCCCTGGCGATACTCGCGGCGCAAGTAGTCGTTGGCTTGGGGCAGGTTGGTGACGCGCATGTTTTCGCCGTCGTAGGAGATTTTTCGTCCGGCTTTCAACGCTACGATGCCGAGCAGCATCACTTCGGTGAGGCGCGCGGCATATTCGAACGGGCAAGAAGCTTCGGTCTTGCCTTTGCACGCGTCCACCCAATTCATTTCGTGCGCCTCGCCTGGAATGCGGGGGAGCTTTTGCGGAGGCTTCCCCAAGGAATCGTGGAGCGACTTGGGCAGAAGCCGGGGATGCATGCCGTAAGTTTCGTGCAATAACTTGCCTTTGCTGCCGATCAACAATGCGCCGCCTTCCTGGCTCAGCTCATCGTCGCCCAGCTCTTCGGGCTTGTGAGGTTTCAAGCCGCCGTCGTACCAAGTGAGTTTCACGGGTGGCAGCGGCCTGAGGGCAGGAAACTCGTAGAAGGTCATGGTGGCCTGGGGATACGAGGCGCCGTTGAAGGGCGTCGAGATCGTCTCGACGCTGGTGGGCATACCGAGGTTCAGCGCCCACATCGAGTGGTCGATCAGGTGCGCGCCCATGTCGCCGATGGCACCGACCCCCCAATCCACCCAGCCGCGCCAGTTGAACGGATGGTAGATCGCCAGGCCAGCGTGTCAGGAACGGGATAATTGCCAGCCATTGCGGCGGCGAGCCGCTCCGCAACGCCTTGGCCATTCCAGCGAAGCCTGTCGGCGGGTTCTTTGAGCGGTTCCGGGCGCGGAACGCCTTGCGGCCAAAAGCCGAGAGGGCGATTGGTCCAAATGTGAATTTCGCGGACTTCGCCGATCGCGCCGGCCCAGATGTATTCGACGGCAGTGCGCGCGTCGTCGAGGGAATGGCCCTGGTTGCCCATCTGCGTGGCCACTTTGGTTTCTTTCGCCGCGTGCGCCATTTTGCGAGCTTCTTCGACCGACCAGGTGAGCGGCTTTTGCACATAAACGTGTTTGTGAAGGTCCATGGCGGCGAGAGCGATGGGCGCGTGCATGTGGTCGGCGGTGGCCACCAGCACGGCGTCAATGTCTTTCTGCTTTTCGAGCATCTCGCGATAGTCTTTGTAGCGTTTGGCCTTGGGAAGATGCTCGGCCTTCAGGCGGATCATGTTGTCCAAGCGCGCCTTGGTTTTCACGGGATCAAATGGCGGTTGGGGCTGGCCCGAGCCAGGAGGCGGCGCAGGATGGTCGAGGCGGTCCCGCAACTTTTGGATGTCGGAGTCCAAACGCTCGAAACCTTTGTCCGCGTAGCCCCAGTCGACGTCGCAGAGGGCGACGATGTTTTGGCTCGACAGGTTGATGAGGTTCTGGCGGCCCATGCCGCCAATGCCGACGCCGGCAATGTTTAGCAGATCGCTGGGCGGCGTGAATCCGCGGCCGAGAACGTGCCTGGGTACAAGTGCCGCGGCTGCGCCGCCGGCCGCGACGTTGCTCAGGAATTTTCGCCGGGTTAGCCCCTTCTTTTCCTTGGTTCCGCTTTCTGCATGAACTTTGGTCTCTTTCTTCTCTTCATTTATTTCTTCACTCATAAACCTCTCCTGCATCCCTCTCGCCGGAGACATTATCTCTCGACTCGCCGTGCTTGGCGACAAGGCAGTTTTGCGTACTCTCTCCCAACGGCCCGCGCACGGCGACGCTCGAGGAGCACACGCACCACAAGAAAGATTCGACGGGAAGCCAGTGCGTGGCATGCCACATGCCGAAGATTGAGACCACGCTCGGGGACGTCAAAGTATGCGCACACACAAATGCCAGATTCCGAATCCCTGCACCTTGTGCCACACGGATCAGTCGACGGCTTGGGCGCTCGAAGCGCTCCGGCAATGGCCCGAGCGGTCGCCGTGGCGGCTCGAGTAGTTTTTGGTTGGATTCGGCATTGCTTTCCAGATAGGCTTTCAATCTCTTTCCCGTGCATGCCTTGCGACCGCGCCGTTGCGCGGGGAGTAGCTCTGAGAATATGCATGCCCTGAGTTGCTTGAGGGAGGTCCACATGAATTCTGTCTTTTTCACGAGAAACACCAAGCGTGGCATTTTTGGCCTTTGCTTTTTTGTATGCCTAAATGCCGTTGCGCAGACGCCTTCGCCGGCGCTGCTGGTTCTCGACAAGGAAGACAACATGCTTTCCATCATCGATCCGGCAAACTCGAAAACGGTCGCACGCATACCTACCGGTGAAGGGCCGCACGAAATTACCGCCTCCGAGGACGGCAAACTGGCGTTCGTCGCCAACTACGGCGCGCGCACTCCCGGCAACGCAATCTCGGTGATGGATTTGGTGGCGCAAAAGGAGTTGCGCCGCGTCGATCTTGGCGCTCTGCGGCGGCCGCACGGAATCACATTTGCCGATGGCAAAGTGTGGTTCACCGCGGAGCAAAACCGGCTGGTCGCGCGCTACGATCCTGCGGCGAATGAGATCGACTGGCTTCTGGGCATCGGCCAGAACGGCACGCATATGCTGGTCTTCTCAAAAGACCACTCACAACTCTTCACATCGAACATTGGATCCGCTTGCATCACGCTGCTGCAGCGCGACTCCACCTCGACTGGTTGGGGCGCAACAAACATCGCTGTCGGAAAAGGACCGGAAGGAGGAGACATTTCGCCCGATGGGCGCGAATACTGGGCCGCGAATTCCGGTGACGGAAGCATCTCGATTATTGACATTGCGGCGAAGAAAGTTGTGCAGACGCTGGACGTGCGGACAAAACGCTCGAATCGTCTTAAGTTCACCCCCGATGGGAAGATCGTGCTTGTTTCTGACTTGGCAGGCAATGAGGTGCTGGTTCTTGACGCCAGCTCGCGGAAAGAAATCAAGCGGTTCAATCTTGGGCGCCAGCCGGAAGGCATTTTGATCCTTCCCGATGGATCGCGGGCGTATGTTGCCGTTGCGGGGGAGAATACCGTCGCGGTGCTGGATTTGAAGGCGCTGGAAGTCAGTGCGCGCATTCCCACGGGGAAGGGGCCCGATGGCATGGCCTGGGCGATCCGCCGCTGATAGCGCTGACGCCAAGCCCCCATGGACCCGCGGCGATGTATTGCCATGTTGCGATTGGTGGCTTGGAGTCGCTAGACTGCGCCCATGAAGCAAATACAAGTATTCCTGGCCATCGTCGCGACATTTTTCTTTGCCGTAGTGACCGCTCGCGCCCAGCAGCCCAAGTCCATTTTCTACATGACGCGGGAGCCCAAGTCCATACGGTCGTTCCTGGCGCATGCGGATAAAGTCGACATACTCTCTCCCAACTGGTATTCCGTGGACTCGAGCGGCTTGGTTTCCGGCGGGCCAAACCCACAGGTGTTGGAAATTGCGCGCGAGCACCACGTTCCTGTAATGCCCCTGGTTGTGAACGGCGGATTCGCACAGGAAGAAGTTCACAAGTTTTTCGCGAATGCTCAAGCGCGGCAGCAGGCCATTGCGGCCTTGATCCGCGCGAGCAAAGAGAATGGCTACATCGGCTTCCAGCTGGACCTCGAAAACGTCAGCTGGACCGACCGCGACGCACTCTCTGATTTTGTGCGCGAAACGGCGATCGGGTTTCACAAGGAAAATCTCCAGCTTTCCATCGCGACGATCCCCAACGCGCCGGGACATCCAGGGGAAACCGGGTTCTCTGCCTGGATCTACCAAAATTGGCGGGGCGCTTACGACCTTAAAGCCATAGCGGAGGCCGTGGATTTTCTTTGTCTGATGACCTACGACCAGCACACTGTGTGGACTGTGCCCGGCCCGGTTGCCGGATGGAACTGGACGGTCGAGAATCTCGACCATGCTCTTAAAGTCGTGCCTCCGCAGAAGCTGGCCCTTGGAATTCCTTTGTATGGCTATCACTGGTTCTCAGGGACGCCCGTCAAGCCTCCGGATAAGAGCGGCGACAAGCCCAACCCCACCGCCGACTATATTTCCACGGACGACGCGCTGGACTTGGCCAAGGCCTACGGCGGGCATCTGGAATGGGATCCCGGGGACCGGACGGCGTGGTTGTATTTTTACCGAGATGACGAGCGGGAGTGGATTTTCTACACCGATGCGCGCACGTTCAAGGAGCGCTACGCGCTGGTGAAAGGTCGCGGACTGCGGGGCTTCGCTTCTTGGGTGCTTGGCACGGAGGATACGGGAATCTGGGATTTGCTGCCAAGCCACAGATAAATTTCGCCCTGCGCCAAAGGGAGCTAGTGCCGCGCTGCATTCCCGCAATTACCATGCTTTATTCCTTGGCAGTTTGCAGCAGCTGGCAATTCTCGACGCAGCGCCAGGCCAGCATCTCAATTTCGGCTTTCTTATGAGGCACTTTTTCGCCGGCCTCGGGTGCAACGATAAGCGACTGCGGGCCATCAGCTAAATTGAAGGTGCACTCGAACTGCAGGGATTGCACGCCACGCTGCTGACAGGAGTTTTTCTGAAGGGCGGTCTCCAGCGCGTCCGGTTGCGAATGCAACTGATCGGCGATTTGCGATGGTAGCATGGCTACGACCATGGGCACCGGGGACTTGATTTTGATGCTGACCTGCTCGCCGTCATGATCCGGTTGAAAGCCGCCGTAAACCTTGAGGAACGACGTTAGCTGGTATTTCTCTTTGACCTGCTCCATCCATCGAAACTCGGGTTGGATGCAATTCTGGGCGCAATCCCAGCGGTAGTACTGGATGTGTACGTCGTTGGGATCTTTGAAGGTACGAGACGAGGAACTCTGGCGCGCGCTATTCAGCACCGCGGCGATTCCCGTGCTGACGGCGTGAGCGGTATTGTTTTGCGTGGCATCGATGGTGTTTAGCACCGCACCGAGTCCGGCAAAGACAGGAGTCTCCGGGCTGAAGCGTTCGTCGCGAATGATCAGCGTCATTGGCTCGACCGGCAGTTCGCAAACATACGTCGTGTCCACGACGTGCTCCCGCAGGCAAACCTGGCGCAGGTTACCGATGGTTTCGGGATGCTGTAAAGCTTGGTTCCAATCCGCTTCCGGCGTCATGAAGATGGTGACCGGCTTCTGCGCCTTGATATCGACGTGATTGCGTTGTCCGACCGCGTTCGGGTGGTAAGTCCTGCCCGTGTGATAGTTCGCGGGATCGAGGCGCACGGTTTCGTCGTTGGCGGGCAGCCAATCGAAGATGCGTTGCTGCTGCGCGGAGGAGGTCGCTGCGAACCAGGCAATTGCCAGGGCAACCAGAAGGAACTGGGTCTTTAGGTTTTTCATGGTAACTCCGTGACTCCATTGGAGCGCGGACGCCCCTCTGTCAGCAAGGATTCCGCGGAAAAGGTGTCTCCTGCGAGTATCCTGTCCCGACGACCAGTAAGCATTTCGCCGGTTAGGGGCTCAGTAGGTGAGCGACCAGCCAATCAGCGTCATGGCAAGGACTACGACGAGCATCCCGGTGCTGATCATGCTCAGGGTTCGTCCGTGGCCAAGCAGGTAGTCGCGGGATTCGGGGTCGATGCACAAGATAATGGTGACAAACAGAACCACGCCCCAAGCCAGCATCGCCGGCAGGCCCTGATACTTGCCGATCATGGACAGGAACTGACCAGGAGGCTGCCCGGCAGGAATCCACCAGGGAATCATGGGAGCTACGCCCGCGGCCAGCGAAAAGGTGAGCAGCTTGCGCGTAAACCAGCCCTTGAGCTTGGGCCTCGCTTCCTTCCAAATGAAATAGTCCCAGGCAAGAAGGCCTAAAGCGAGGGGCACCCAGCCGTAAAGGGCGGCTTGCTGGTTGAACCAATACCATCCGCGAAACAAGAACCGGCCGTGATGGCCTTGGGCCAGCCGGGGTAACAAGAACAATCCGAGCACCGTGTTGCAGAGGACCGCCACCAAAATGGTAACCAAACTCATGAGTTGAAACCAGTACCGCGTGGGCACTTTCTTGCAGCGAGTGCACACGGACTGTTTGGGCAGAAAATTCAGTCCACAGCGATCGCAGTACACAGTAGTTCTCCCATAGGGAGGGATTCGAGCTCTCGCTGCTAGTGTAGGGAGGGAGGGTCGCGAAAGACTACTGGTCCGAGGACCAGTTTTGGTGTTGGCGTGCTGTATTGCACAAAGGCTTGCTGGGTCGGAGGACAACACGAGGGCACGTACCCACTTTGTCCGGAAGCTATTGAAAGGCGTTTGAGACAGTTAGTTTCAAGAGAGTTCCGTCGAGAGAATCCAGCGCCGCACGGCTGCGCGATTAGCGAAACCACGCGGGCTCGGCGCCGGCCTTGCGGCCTTCTTCTTCCAGATCCTCCAACTGCTTTTGCAAATTCGCTTTCCTCTTTTCCAGCTTCGCGATCTGGCCGTTGCGGTCTTCGACGTAGGCGACGCCCTCCTTCATTCCGGTGGTGACATCGATGCCGCCAACCCCATACTTCTTGATGTCTTCCTTGAGCTGAGCAATCCGCTGATCGATGCTGGTGATCTTCTCCAAAATTGGCTGGGCTTTGCCACGCCAGTATTTTTCGCCGTTCGTGGCATCCTCCGCGTTCGCATTCCCGGCGGGAGTGGCGCCGGGACGCTTTGTGTTCTCCGTGCCGACGACGGAAACACCACCGGTCATTCCCGAAAGGTCGTCTTCCGTGAAAACTTTGCGTTTTGCGGCTGGCGCCTTCTTCTCCTTTGCCTTGCGAGCGGCTTCGGCCACAGCGTCTTGCTTGTCCTGATTGGGTCTCTGGGTTTGCGATGGCGCTTGAGGAGGCGAGTTTTGGGAGGAAGATTGTCCCGCGGGCGTGGACTGCTGGGAAGACGGGGCCTGAGATTGGCCAAAGGAGGCAGCAGCGGGCCACGTCAGTGCCAGGAAAGCGCAGAAGAGGGTTCGGAAAGTGTGATGCATGCGTGGCCTCCGTTTCCGGGAAGCCCTAAAGAAACGCTACGATGCGCGAGAATCGGGGTCAAGCCAATTGACGCAGGAGCTTTCGTGGTAGTCAAGCCGAGGGATGCTCTTGCCGCAAGTCAAAGATGAAGAAGGCCCCGTGCCTTCGAAGGAAAATCCGAAAAAGAACATCGAGTTGCTGACCAGCGAAGGTGTTTGCTAGAGTGCCTACTTGTTGCATCGCAAAAGAATCCCTGGGAGGACCATTTTGACCATTCCGAAATTCGCGCTGGACATCCTGGTCTGCCCGCTGTGCAAAACGCGCGTGGAACTGCTCGCGGATGAATCCGGTTTGAAGTGCGTCACCTGCCGGCGCGTCTATCCGATTCGCGACGAGATTCCCGTGATGCTGCCGGAAGAGGCTACGATTGCGGAGCAAGACCGGAGCTAGTAACGATCGTTCATCCAGCCCGCATGCCCACTTCTCTTGTCCATTCCGTGCCGCGCTTGAAACGGCTGCTCCCGCGACTGCGGAGGAAACGGATCGGTGTCCTCGGCGACCTGATGCTGGATCGCTACCTTTGGGGCACGTCTTCACGCATCTCACCGGAAGCGCCCGTGCCCATCGTGGATCTTGTCGGACAAAATGATTGCCTGGGCGGGGCGGGTAATGTGGCGGCCAATATTGCGGCGCTCGGAGCAAAAGTGGAAGCGTTTGGCGTGCTGGGGAGCGAGGAAGCGGGGCGAGCGGTGCAAAGATGTCTGCGGGAAGCGAACGTTGGCGAAAAAGGAGTTCTCGCCGAAGCGAAACGCCTGACCACGGTGAAGACCCGTATCATCGCGAAGCATCACCAGGTGGCCCGAGTAGATTATGAACGACGCGAGCCACTGCGGGCGGAAACGCAGGCAAAGTTGTTGCGATTGATTTTTGCCGCGCTTAAACAGCTCGACGCTCTGGTGCTTTCCGACTACGACAAAGGGTTGATCACCGATGATTTTGCGGATCGCGTGCTGAGCGCGGCGCATCAGTTGAAAGTTCCGGTGTTCGTGAAGCCCAAGACGTCACGGTTGTATGCCTATCGCGGTGCCCGGGCGATTGTGTGCAACGCCAAGGAAGCAGGTTTTTACGTGACGCGATCTCTCGGGGACGAAAAATCCTTTGAGGAGGCAGGCCACGCGCTGCTGGCGCACTTCGGGTGTGGGGCCGTGGTGATTACACGCGGGGAAAAGGGAATGAACGTTTTCGAGGAATCCTCGAAGGGGCACGTGCGCATTCCCGCGACCGGCTTTGAGATGACGTACGCTCGCGTGGGCCAACCGGGCATCGAGCCAGGAGCAACGGGCCGTCAGGTTCTTGATTTGACAGGTGCTGGCGACACGGTCTTGAGTGTGCTCGCGCTTGCCGCTGCCGCGGGAGCTTCGATTGTGGACGCGGCAATGCTCGCGAATATTGCTGCCGGGGTGGTCGTGGGCAAGCTCGGCACTGCCAGCGTTTCGCCCAAGGAATTGGAGTATGCGCTGGAGGAAATCCGCGGCTAGTTCACGCCCGGTCGCACTACGGCGGGAAGCTGAGGGACTTGTCGGACGTGATGACCCAAACGCTGACAACTTTGGTCTTTCGGCTTTTCTCGGGGTCGGAAGCGTCGGGCATGGGCGAGAAGGGACTGACCGCCACGCGGACATCGACGGCGTTGGCGCCGTGTGGGGAACTAGTCTTTAGGATTTCGTAGCTCTTCACCGGGCCGTAATACCCCTCGGGGCCCCAGTCGGCTAGAAAATCCTTCTTCGTATAGCTCGGGCCGGGCTTCCAGAGCTCGTATGCCTGGTCGATGTTGTCGGCGGCCAGGGCGTTGAAGAAACGTTCCGCAGCTTTCTTTTCGGGATAGTAACGGAAGACAAAATAAAGGACGACAATCGCGGCAATGGTTACCGCGGCGATGGTGAACGGTATAGCTCGTGATTTATGGGATGTGACGGGAGGTGGGTCCAGCAGCGTCATTCAGTTGTCTCCTGTCCCGCGAGCATCGGATTCAAAGGTACAACTTGTTTCGAAAGATCCCTGTGTCTTTGAGCAGCAATAAAATCGTAGCAGAGTCGAAGCATCCGAGTAAAAGGAAGAGCGTTCTAATTTGGTTTCGCCCTTTTACTCCGACGATTGCGCCAGGAGCGAACGAGCGTAGGCATCAGAAAAAACCACTGGATACAGCCAGCGACAGCAAAAATGAGCCAAGTCGCAACCATCTCAGCGCGGCTCAAAGCAGGCCCACCAGCACGAAGCTACGCTTCCAGGGCGCCGGCGGCACCTTCAGGGAGTTCGATTTCATACTTGGTGCGGGCTTTTTCGCGGTGCATTTCGAGAGCAAGTTCGATAAGCTTGTCGATCAGTTCGCGGAAGGGAATTCCGCTGGCTTCCCACATTTTCGGGTACATGCTAATGGAAGTGAAGCCGGGAATCGTGTTCACTTCATTGAGATAAATTTTTCCAGTTTTCTTTTCCAGGAAGAAGTCGACACGGGCCATACCATTGAGTTCCAACGCGCGGAACGCCTCAAGGGCGTAGTCCTGAATGGTTTTTACCTGGGCGGGCTTGAGCTTCGCGGGAATCAGAATCTGCGAGCCTTCTTCCAGGTATTTTGCCGTGTAATCGTAGAACTCGCGATGCGGCACGATCTCGCCGGGAATCGAAGCTTTCGGATCGTGGTTGCCAAGGACGGAGACTTCGATTTCACGTCCGACGATGCATTTCTCGACCAGAATCTTCATCGCGAATTCCGCGGCGAGATTCAAAGCTGGCGCCAGTTGCTCGCGCGAATGCACCTTGGTCATGCCTACCGAGGAGCCGAGCGTGGCCGGTTTGACGAACAAGGGATAGTGGAATTTTCTCTCGAGGGTCTTCTGAATTTCCCGGGGATCACGCTCCCAATCGGCACGCTGCACAGCAATCCAGGGCACAACAGGAATCTTGGCAACTTGCAGCAGGCGCTTGGAGACATCCTTGTCCATGCCGATGGCTGACCCAAGCACGCCGGCTCCCACGAAAGGCAAGCCTGCAAGGTCGAGCAGTCCCTGGATGGTCCCGTCTTCGCCGTAGGTGCCGTGCATGACAGGAAAGACCACGTCGATGCGCTGGCCGCCGCCGCTGCGGTCGAGCGGAATCAGTGCGGCGTCGGTGGGGTCTGCGGTCATCATCACGCGCTGCCCGTCCTTCAGGACTTCGGGCAGCATTTTTTGCGCGGCGCTGCCGACGAGCCAGTGGCCTTCCTTGCTGATGCCAATAGGCACAGCTTCGTATTTGTCCGGGTCCAGGCCGCGGATCACGGAAGCAGCGGAAGCCAGAGAAACTTCATGTTCGCCGGAGCGGCCGCCAAAGAGAATGCCAACCCGGATTCGTTTCTTGTTCTCAGGGGTCACAGGTCCAATTTCTCACAGTCGTCGAGTCGTCAGGTTTCAGTTATAAGGGAAAATCGAGGATGTGGTGATGGATGTTTTCGATGGCGTTCTGAATTGACAACGGAGGATAGTCTTCAGTCATCGGTTTACGGCCTTCACTTTTTCACTTTCAGGAAGAAAGAGAGTCGCCCAAAAAAGGCTTGCCTTCCACTCTCTCAAATATCTGGAACGGACGACTGGCCGCCTGAGAACTGATTACAGTATTTTCTGTCCAAGAGCAGAGAGGACCAACTCGACACCGAGCAACGCGGTGCGGTTGTGCTCGTCGAGGATCGGATTGATCTCCACGACTTCCATCGAAGCCATAGACTCCGTGTCGGCAATCATTTCCATGGCGAGGTGCGCCTCACGGTAGGTGGCACCGCCGCGCACGGGCGTGCCTACACCGGGAGCGTCGGTGGGATCGACGAAGTCCATGTCCAGGCTAACGGCGACTCCCGCGGTGTCGTCCATGGCGTACTTGAGCGCTTCGGACATAACGTCGCGCATGCCGCGCTCATCGATATCGCGCATGGTGAAGACGTGGACGCCGGATTTCTTGACGATCTTGCGCTCCTGAGCATCGAGGTCGCGCGCGCCGACGATGACGATGTTGCCGGGCTCGGCTTTGGGCTTGAAGCCACCCATCTCCACAAGCTCGGGCGCGCCGTAGCCCATAATGGCCGCGAGCGGCATCCCGTGAATGTTTCCGGAAGGCGAAGACTCCGGCGTGTTCATGTCGCCGTGTGCGTCGAGCCAGAGGTAGCCGATTTCCTTTTTTTGCTGTCGGAAATGGGAGGCTACGCCGGCCGCCGCGCCGACGGCGATGGAATGATCGCCGCCGAGAACGAGCGGAAGAAAGCCCTCGGCCAGGCATTTATCGACGGTCTTGCAGATGTCCTGGCAGGTTTCCGCGATTTCCTGAAGATATTTCGCGCGCTTCTCGCCAACGGGCATTTCTTCCGGTTGTTTCACTTCGAGGTTGCCGATGTCTTCCACGGTGTGGCCGAGTTTCTTGATGGCAGTTTGCAAACCTGCGCCGCGCAGCGCCGAGGGGCCCATGTCCACGCCACGACGGCTTTGG
The DNA here is from genome assembly GCA_003223255.1 of Acidobacteriota bacterium. GTDB lineage: Bacteria > Acidobacteriota > Terriglobia > Acidiferrales > UBA7541 > Acidiferrum. The sequence goes on from QHYJ01000235.1 coordinate 30,873, forward strand.
CCGAGGTCCATGGGGACGCCGATGATGCGAACTTTTTGCGCCATATGCCTCTCGTGTTCCGTGACCCGTCCCGTATGATGAGGAGCCGCGAAAGCGCACCTGAACGGAGTGCGCAGAAAACGCGCGAGGCCCGGAACATTCCCTTTTCAGGTGCCGATGCGTGCTGGATGCGCCACGGCGGCGCGAACTACCCGCACTAAGGATACACGCGGTAAATCATGCGTGGGAAGGGGATAACCTCGCGAATATGTTCGGTGCCGCAAATCCACGCGACGGTGCGTTCCAGACCCAGGCCGAAGCCGGAATGCGGCACGCTGCCGTAGCGCCGCAGATCGAGATACCACTCGAACGCCTCTTCCGGGAGTTTGTGCTCGCGGAGGCGCTTCACGAGCAGGTCGTAATCGTGGATGCGCTGGCTACCGCCAATGATTTCGCCGTAACCCTCGGGTGCAAGCACGTCAAAGGCGAGTGCCAGCTCGGGCCGCTGCGGGTCCGGCTGCATATAGAAAGCTTTTAGAGAGGTGGGATAGCGGTGCACGATTACCGGTCGGTCGAAGGAACTGGAGATGATAGTTTCCTCGTCGCCGCCAAAATCGTCGCCAAACTTGGCGGGATTGCCATTTTTGTTGAGCACGGCAACGGCTTCTTCGTAGCTGATCCGCGGAAACGGCGGCTTGACGCACTCCAGTTTTTTCGCATCGCGCTTGAGTGTCTCCAATTCGCGCGATTTGTTTTTCAGGACGCCCTGCACGATGGCGCTGACAAGCCCTTCACCAAGCGCCATGGCTTCGTCTAGCTCGACATAAGCCGCTTCCGGTTCGAGCATCCAGAATTCGGTGAGATGGCGGCGCGTCTTGGATTTCTCGGCGCGAAACGTCGGGCCGAACGTATAGATTTTGCCCAGCGCCATGGCCAGGGCTTCGCCATAAAGCTGGCCGCTTTGCGTGAGGTAGGCTTTCTGGTCGTCGATGTAATTCACTTCAAAGAGCGTGGACGTGCCTTCGCAGGCCGCGGGCGTGAACATCGGCGCGTCAGTGAGTGTGTAGCCTTGGCTATCCATGTATTCGCGCGCAGAGCGGATGGCTTCGGCGCGAATGCGGAGGATGGCAGCCTGGCGAGGCGTGCGAATCCAGAGATGGCGGTTGTCCAGGAGAAAATCGACGCCGTGTTCTTTGAGCTGGATAGGGAATGGCGTGGATTCCGGCACTCTTTGCACGATTTGCAATTTCGTGACGCCGATTTCGTAGCCGCCGGGAGCGCGCTTTTCCGCGCGAATCTTCCCTGTGATGAAGACGCTGGATTCCTGCGTCAGGCCTTTGAGGGCCGCGAACGCCTCGGGGTTTTCCTTGAGCGAACAAACGCCTTGGATGATGCCCGTTCCATCGCGAAAAATAGGGAAAAGCAGCTTGCCAGACTCGCGGAGATTGTATAGCCAGCCCTTGAGCGTAACTTCCTGCCCGTCGTGTTTTCCCGCCTGCTCAATGGTAGTCGTCGTCATGGTGCAATTCTCGGCCACAAGGTAAACAAATAGTCTACCAGAGTAGGGTTGGGTTGTTCCTCGAGGACAGAAGGACAAGGGACCGCCTGTCGCAGAGGCTGACAGATTGCTTACGTCCAGGCTTTCTCGAAGCGGTCGAGCGACTTGCGGGCGGCGACGAGTTGCTCGGTCATGGTGAGGGCTTCGGGGCCGGTCTTTTCCTTCAATTCAAGCACCAGCGGCAGACCGCCGTTTTGTGGCGTGGACTTGAGCAATTTAATCGCACCGGGCCAGTCGATGGAGCCATCGTACGGCGGGAGGTGCTCATCTTTTTCCCCGTGGTTGTCGTGGAGATGGACGGAAGAAACCAGTTCGCGGAGCGGCGAAAAACTTTTCTCCAGACGTTCTTCTTCGGGGATTTCGGCAAGATGCGCGTGGCCGATATCGAAGTTGAAGCGCAAGCCATTGAGCCGCGTCTCATCCACAAACGCTCGCAGATAGTCGGGGTTCCCCATCTCACTCTGTGTGTTTTCCACGGAAATCGTAACGTCGGCGTGCCGCGCGTGCAGGATCAGGTGCTCCAGGGAACTGAATGCCGCATCGCGTTTGCGCGGATCGGCGGTTTCGCGAGAAGCACCCATGTGCAAGATGAGCCGCGCGTACGGCAAATCATCGGCGACGTCGATGACGCGCTTTAGTTCGTCCATGGCTTCGATGCGGCGGACCCGCTCGATTTCGCAGATGGAAAGCGGCGTGCCGCTCTCACGCATCGCGCTCATGTCACGCCGGTTGGGTGCGTGAAGCGACACAAGTTGTAAATGGTGCGCTTCCAGAGCGCTGGCCATGGCGCGGACTTCCGTCTTAACGGTGTACTCGAAATGGCTACGTGCGCAGAAAATCTCAACGCCTTGGAAGCCCGCTCCGGCGACCCGGCCGAGAAGTTCCGGCGTCAATTTGTGCGTCACGAACAAGTAGGTCGAAAGTAGTCTCTGCATTAGTTCCTGGGTTTTACGGATGGACAGCCCATCCAGAAGT
>QHYJ01000236.1 GCA_003223255.1 Acidobacteriota bacterium
AAGATCGGCAAGAAACTGCTGCAGGCGGGCGTGACACCGCTGGCCAACCAACTGGTGGATCCGACCGACAGCATCCTGGGCCGCTATTCCAACCAGAATGGGTCGGCTTGTGGGACTCTGCCGACTGCGGACCGTTCGCCGGCTGGCGGTCCTCCAACGGCGCTTGGAACGGGTGTACCAGGGCTGTGCATCAGCTATCCGGCCCTGATCCGGCACGCTTTCTACTCGGCGCTCTACAGCAATACCAGCCAGCATCTGAATGGCTGCTACACCGACGGTCGTGCCGACATTCACCCAAATCAGTGCGCAGCCGGCAGTGTTGCCATTCAGGTCCTCGCGAGCAACCCTGACGGTACGGGTGGTCATCTCTTTGACGACCCCGCCGACCCGTTCGACAACTTTGTTCTCCAGGGCCCCGTGGCGGGCGCGGCCTCCCCAACCGACACCAACCAGTACAACCAGATGGAAGCGAACATGAGCCTCTTCTGGGGACAGTCGATCCACCTCTGGGCGACCATATTGGTGCCGGACAATACGCCGGACGACAAGTTCCTGGACGCAAATCCGGACACCGGAGCGACAACTGGAGAAACCGGGGAACCGCTGCTGGTTCTCGACCTGCCGAGTTGCTCCAATAACCCGGCGGGTTATCACCGCGGTTGGTTCATAGGGTCTGACGGTTTCGCCCAGTATCGCGGGAGTTGCTTCACCGAGGTGGGTAACTTCAAGCGCGATGCGTACAATGCCAACGACATCGTTTTCTCCCAGAACGACACCGTGGGCCATGCGAGAATGACCGCTTGCACTAACGAGCTGTTGGCCGCCGGCGGTATCCGGACATGCACCAACCGCGTTCAGGCCGGGGGCACTCGCGGGCTAAACGACCCGGATCCCTTGCTCGGGTTTGACCTCTTCTTCGGAGCCAACGTGTCGCTGAAGAACCCGAACTTCCGGTCGGCGCGGTGCGGCGCCTGTCATAATGCGCCGGCCTTGACCGACAATACCGCGCCCTTCACCGTGAAAGCGCAGGAGCTTGACAATTTTGCGGAATTCCAAAGGGAGGACCCGCGGGTTGAACCGCTAACCGAGCCGCTGATCAAAGAACGCTTCATTACCGGCTTCCTGCTGGAATCGGAAATCAACGAGCCCGGACAGGACGCCATTGAGCGCAAGGCGCCCAACCTGGGTATCGCTACGGCTCCGATGCAGAGCAATGGGAACTGCATCCTCGACAATTGCTGGGGTTATGCGTTCCCCGATGCCATCACGGCGAACGCCACCATGACCGGCTACACAATTCACTCTGACTTGGGGAGTGGAGCGGTTGCGGGAGGTGTTAGCGCGAATGGAGTCGGAGTCCCGTTCACAGGGTTCGGCGGCGCGTTCCTCGACAACGGGGTGTACAACATCGGGGTTCGGCCGTGCGTGGCCGATCAAACGCACGTGACCGGGGCTTGCGAGGACACCGGCCGCGGAAACACGGACCCCTTTGGGTGGCCGCTTTCGCTGGCTGCCCTAATGCTGAAGAACTACGGCGGTCCAGGTCAGGACCCGGGCAAGCCGATAGCTCAATTCGATCCAAACAACAACAATGCCAATGGACGTGCTGACGCTGACCCGTGCGGGCCGTACTGTGCTACGGGTGGGTTGTTTGAGATGAGCAAACAAGATCAGCACATCAACCCGGGCTGGACCGATGAGACGGCTAACCCTCAAGTACCTGGATACCTTGCGCCTTTCCTCAACAAAATCCCCGTCGGCGATGAGGCCCCGCAATCTGATGAGGCCTGCGGACCAGTCGGCGGATGCCTCAATACGCTCATGGACGTGGCCAATGAGGAAGGCTTTCCCGAGGTGCCTAACGATCCTCGGGGCAGTGCGGGCGAGGTACCCAACAACGCGTACGCGCCAGGCAATGGAGACGCCGGTCTCACCGGCTTAGGCTGTACTGTCGGAACGGGAACGGCGCCATGTACTGCCGGTGTGACTGCCCCCCTGACAAAACACGGCCATGCAGAGATGGGTACCTGGCCTTTCGTGAACCGCGTTAACCGGTTCGGTAGCTTCAAGGCGGCGCAGTTGCGCGAAGTGGAGCTAACCGGCCCCTACTTCCACAATGGCGGCAAGCTGACGCTGCGGCAAGTGGTTGACTTCTACGTGCGTGGCGGCGACTTCCCGGTCACCAACTCCGCGCACCGCGATTTCAACATCCTCAACCTGAATGCCGAGCTGCAGTCTGATCTCAGCGAGGCAGACAAGGTCGCCCTGGTGGACTACATGCTCGAGTTCACGGATGATCGCGTGGCAACCGAGGCGGCGCCGTTCGACCACCCGCAGATGATTCTGCCTCTGGACGGCACGGCTCCCGAAAGTGACGGTGTGATCAACCGTGACGCCATGCTGACGGACTGCGCTGCAGCTCCTGCCCAGTTCGGTCCAGGACAGCAGTTCTGCAGCGGCAACGCAGCGGCCATCGCAGCTGCCCCCACTGCTACGGGCAAGCTGTTCCTGAACGTTCCGGCTACGGGCGCTGCGGGCAATCCGGGCGGTCGCATACCGAACTTCCTCGGTATCGCGGGTGCGGCTCCAGATGCAGCCAACCCGGGCGGCCGTCAGAGGCTCGTGGGTGTCGCTGCCTTCTGCGGAACCAACATAACCTCACAGTACTGCCACTAATTGGTTCCTAGGAACCCAGCCCCGCGAATCCCTTCCCCGAACCGGGGGAAGGGATTCGCTTTGGGGGGCTGCTTAGAATAGAAAGGGTTGTGATGAGCGTCATTCGAGAAGAGAGGAATTTGGTTTGCAAACTGGGGGAAAGTTGTAGATTCCTTTTGCAAGGCGCCCCTCTGGTGACGACAAGAGCCGCCTTTCAGCAACCTGGAAGGGCGATGGGCAAGAGAGGTTACGTTGAGGAGAAACAAATGAACACTATCGGTAAGCGAACCAATTTGCTGGCTGCTGCGGCTTTCCTATCGGTTCTCTTGTCTAGCTCCGCCCGGGCCCAGGGAACAGCGCCCTCCACTCCTAACATCACGGACATCCAGTTCACCTACAAGCGGGATCCTCGAATGGTCGACCCCACACGCGGATTAGGACCGTGGGTCTCCGGTCCTAACTACGGAGGGGCCACCGCCCAGGACACGGTCGAGGTTCGAGCCGAAGGTGTTGATGCGGCAGGGAAGCCGGCGAAAATCAGCCCGCAATGGGTTCCATCGGACCCCGGGATGGTGACGGTCTCACCCCGCGAGGGCGACGACGTAAAGATCACGGTGCACAAGGCGGGCGAGAGCAAGCTGAAAATCACTTATCAAGGCTTGTCGAAGGAGTTGGAGATCCGGGCGGAATACGTCAACAAGTTCATGGTGTTGGGGATCGGAGAGGTAAAGGCGGTGAAACCGGCGGCGCCCGTCGCCACAGCGCCGCCTCCACCTCCCAAGACCAAGAATGACGTCAGTTATGCGGTCGGCATGAATCTTGCCAAAGCTCTCGAGGAGCAGTCGGTGCAGGTGGATGTCGATCTTCTGATGCAGGGGGTCAAGGACACGCTTTCCGGGGGCAAAACGCTGATGACTTCGGAGGAGGCCTTAGCCGTCCTGGAAGGACTGGAGATCGACCAGAGGGACGTAGAAGCGGGTTTAAATAGGAACGCTGTCGCCGAGAAAAACAAGCGCGAGGGCGAGGCGTTTTTAGCGGCGAACAAGGCGAAGGAAGGCGTAGTGACCCTGGCCAGTGGGCTTCAGTACAAGATCATCAAAGCGGGACATGGGAAAACGCCTACCGCGAAAGATGTGGTGAACGTCCGGTACCGGGGGACATTCATCGATGGGAAGGAGTTCGACAACACCTTCGAGCGGCAAGCGCCGGTGAGCTTCCCGGTCAAGGCACCCATCAAAGGCTGGACGGAAGCGCTGCAACTCATGCCGGAGGGCTCCCGGTGGCAGCTCTTTGTGCCGTCCGATCTCGCCTATGGTGAGCGCGGAGCAGGGGGTGGCCACGGTGGTAGAAGGGCCGGAGGCCCCCGGCCGCAGATCGTCGGCCCGAACACCATGTTGATCTTCGAGGTGGAACTGCTCGCTGTTCAAGAACCTGGCACCCAGCCCCCGGTTTCTAACTCGAGAGCCCAGAAGAAAGACCAAACGCCTGAAATGATCGAGACGATAAGAAAAGCACTTCAAGGTGACACAAAAATGGAGAAAAAACCGGAGACGAATCCATGAACCTAAAATTAGCAATGCGTTGGATGATGATGGCGGTTGCAGGAGCACTGCTGTTGGGGACCACCGTCGCGCAGCAACCCCCGGAAGCCGACAAGCCCCGGCAAGAGGCGCAGGTTACTACCAAGCCGCAGCCGGCGGCTCCCGCTGCCAAGCCGGAACAGAAAGCTTCGGCGGCCAAGGCCGAATCGGAAGCTGCGGCGCCTGCCAAGAGCCAGCCAGGGGAGCCGATAATGCAGAGCCGCAAAGACAAAATCAGTTATGCCTTTGGCGTTGAGATGGCACGGGATCTGCAGCGGCAAAAGGACAGCCTCAATGTTGATTTGTTGGTGCGAGCTCTGACAGATGGCCTGGCAGGCAAGCCGCTCATCATGACTGACGAGGAAGTGGCCGCGACGGTGAAGACGTTTGAAGCGGAGCAAAAGCAGGATCTCCAGCACGCCAAGATGATGGTTTCCGAGCGAAATAAGAGAGAAGGGGAAGCCTTCTTTGCCGAGAACGCCAAGAAGGAAGGCGTTATCACTCTGCCCAGCGGGTTGCAATACAAGGTATTGAAGAAGGGCGAGGGCAAGATACCTACGCTTGATGACGTCGTCCTTTGCAATTACACCGGCAACCTCCTTGATGGAACGGAAATCGACAGCTCCTACAAACGCAAGGCGCCAACGGCCGTTCCAGTTAGGGGAGTTATCGCAGGCTGGGAACAGGCTCTTCGGCTTATGCCGGTTGGCTCGAAGTGGGAGATGTATGTACCGCCACAGCTTGCTTATGGAGATAAGGCCTCAACCGTTTTCGGACCCTATACAACGCTCATCTTCGAGGTTGAGTTGGTTTCAATCCAAGACAAACCGAAGACCGCCAGTGCGGCAAAATGAGGAGGTCCTAGATGTTATCCATGCGCTCACAATTCACGGTGATTGCGGCGGTAGCGAGCTTGCTTTGGCTTCCGCCACGGTGCAGGGCACAGGATTCACGAGTGCAAGAGCAAATAAAAGTGAAAGCGCCCAGCGAACCACCCGCCGCGCTTCCACAATCTGAGGCAGGCCAGGCCGTTGTTACGTACCAGAACGGCGAGCTGACGATTGAGGCTAATAATGCCTCGCTTATCGACGTTCTGCGCGCGGTCTGCAAGCAGATCGGGGCAGAGCTTGACTCTCAGGCAGTGGACGACGAACGGATATTCAGTGTTCTAGGTCCAGGACCGGTCAGAGAAGTGCTTACTGCTCTTCTCAATAACTCACAGTTTGATTATGCGATGGCGGAATCGCCCAACGATCCAAATACACTCGCAAGCGTCGTTGTCTTTGCGAAGACTAAGGGATCCACGCAACAGGTGGCTGGGGATCCGGGCGCACAGAATCGCGTGACTCAGGCGCAAGTCAGTTCGACAAACCCCAGGGCTAGCTCTATCGAGATGAACTCGAGCCTGAAACAAATGAAGGAACTTCTTGCTACGGCCCGGGCCGAAGTGGCAGGGGGAGCTGTAATCGAGACTCAGGGAGAAGCCGGGATGGTTGGAGCTGACGCCGCAACCATCTTGGGGCAGGTCGAGGCTCAACTCAACGCAATTGGGGATGCGGCTGCCACAGACGGCAACTCCGCACAAATCGGGCAGCAAGCGGCTGCGGCACCCGAGAATCCTGTTGGCAGACCAAGGCATAGGAGACATTAGAACAAGCTGCAACACCGCTCTCGTTCGAAGAGCCACTCTCTGCCGGAAGTTCAACGACAAGGCGTGCAGTTTAAAGGAGCAGGCGCTTGACACAACTGTCTCACTATCGCGCCCGGGCGTTAAGCACTGAGGCCGTCAAGGTGTGCACTAGGGAAAGGAGCGGGCTTACTCGCACCGATAGTCTGGGGAGTGTACTCCAAGTCGACGGCTCAAGCCGTGGCGTTCTACAGGCGAAGAAGTTTTGGGAGCTAGTCCCTGGGGGAAAAGTCTTCGGCCTCGTTTTGGCCACCTTGCTGGTTGTTGGTGCCTCGGCCCCGGCTGCCGACCTCACGGGCAGGGTCACCAACGGCACCACGAAGAAACCGGCCGTAGGTGATGAAGTCGTGCTCATGTCCATATCGGGAGGCAGCGAGAAGGAAAGTGCGCGCGCCAAGACCGATAGCGTTGGGCACTTCAGCGTTAATGTTGCTGATGTTCGAGGAAGTCGGCTCGTGCGCGTGGTTCATCAGGGCGTTACCTACGAGAAGATAGTCGGGCGAGATGCTAACTTGGTAGCAATTCAAGTCTATGACGTCGCCGACAAAATGGATGGCGTGACCGCCATCATGGATGTGCAGCGCTTTGAGGCCAGGAGCGACACACTAGAGGTGAAGCAACTGGTTACTATGCACAACGCCTCTAAGCCGCCGCGGACACTCATGAATGATCGCCCTTTCTCAATTCAGTTGCCGCCTGAGGCTCAAGTGTTGTCCGGGCTTGTGCAGCTTGGAGACGGCGAGCCCCTCAAGAGCAAACCTGCTCCCGGCGAGCGCAAAGGCGAGTACTATTTCCGCTTTCCATTGCGTCCGGGCGATACGCGCTTCGCGGTTGTCTATCGGCTGCCCTACAATGGCGAAGCTGTGGTTGAACCGAGGATCCGTAATGCGCAGGAACGCTTTGTCGTCATGCTACCTAAGTCCATGACTTTCGAACCTCAGGCCGGAAGTATCTTCCAGGCGATGCCGAACGTTTCCCCAGATAATGTCCAGGGCAGTGGGCCTGTGACGCCGGGGGAGACGCTGGCGTTCCGCATCACCGGGACGGGCACGCTGGCGGAACTTCAAGGTCGCCAGCAGCCAAGCCGCAGCGACAGCGTTCAACCGGTCGGGCAACCAGATCAGGGTTTCCAGACCTCTCCCGGAACGAGCCGTCGCGACAAGCTAATCCTGAGCGGATTGGGAGTTGTGCTCCTGGTGTTCTCGGTTGTGTTCATCGTGAAAACGCGAGCGCGAATGCCGGCCAGCGTGGAACCGGAAGTGCTGCTTGTCCAGAGTCGAAGAGGTCAAAAGAATGGGCGGCGTAAGCGCCGCGTCCGTGTGTCGCAACAATATTCTCACTAGGAGAAACTGAAATGCGCCTTTTATCGATCATTGTGCTGACATTTGTCCTGCTGGCTCGTGTAGCCGCTGCGCAGGACGCTCCTGCAACCAACAACCAGAAGGACGCCGCTGCTCCCAAACAGGAAGTTACTAGTTCCATGCTGGATGAGAAATCGAAGCGCAAGTATGCGATGGGAGTGAGTATCGGCGAGAGCCTCAAAAAGCAGCAGGCGGTTGAATTGGATCAAGATCGTTTGCTTAGCGGGCTCAAGGACTCTTTGTCGGGCGGCAAGTTGCTCCTGACCGAAGAGGAGGTAGGCACGACGCTCGTCGCCATAAAAAACGAGGTGAGAGCGAAACAGCTTCTGGCTGCGAAGGAGCTTGCAGACAAAAACAAGAAGGAAGGCGAGGAATTTCTGGCCGCGAACAAGAAGAAAGAAGGGGTGGTGAGCCTGCCCAGCGGGCTACAGTACAAGATCGTCAGGGCGGGTGAGGGAAAGAAGCCCACGGCTGAGGATGTGGCCGTATGTCAGTACCGCGCAACCTTGCTTGACGGAACGGAGTTCGACAACTCCTATAAAACGCAAACCGGGCCGGTGAACTTCCCGGTTAAGGCGGTAATCAAGGGCTGGGTTGAGGCTTTGCAGTTAATGCCCGCCGGGTCCAAGTGGCAGCTCTTCGTCCCCCCCGACCTCGCTTATGGAGAGAACGGTGTACCGCGCGCGAAGATCGGGCCGAACGCCGCTCTAATCTTCGAGGCGGAGTTGATATCCGTCCAAGCTGCTCCAGATGGCGCCGCATCAAAAGCAGGGTCATAAATTACATCCGTTCGCGCGGCTGCCATCGAAATGTCGGCTGAGGAGCGGAGGACCGCAATCTCCGCTATTACCAGCCTGGACTACACTTGTATGGAATCAGCGCTGGTCCGGGTCTTGACGGCATGGAGGCGGTAGTATGCAGAAGCAAGCGAAATTTGCGATCGGAATCGTGGTGATCGTAGTTTCACTCGCCTGTTTGGCGTGGATGGGATACGGCGAGAGCAAGACTTACTACCACACCATCGTTGAACTGCAAACGCTGGACAGTGCGGCGCGCAGCCATCGAATTCGTGTCGGCGGCACCGTTGAACCAGGCAGTATCCGCCGCTATAGCGACCGAGTTGATTTTGTGCTGGAGGGAGAGGGGAAGAAGCTTCCCGTCAGTTATATTGGCGGCGATCCGCTCCCCGATACATTTGCGGATAAGGCCCAGGCGCTCGTGGAAGGCCGCTCCACCTCCGAAGGCCGATTTGTAGCGGAACATGTTCAGGCCAAATGCGCTTCGAAGTATGAAGCCGCGCCGGGAGGCACCGGTGGCCCCGCAGCGAAATCATCCCAGCCTAGCACCATGTAAAGCTCCTGGAATTGCCGGGGGAGAGTCGAGGTCTCCGTGGATTTATTCGGTTCCTTTGCACTCGTGCTAGCGTTTGTGTACGCGGTGTACGCCTTCGTAGGCGGGATCGCGGCGATACTCGCGCGGCACCCTCTTCTGGTTAAAAGTACACGGCAGGCAGGAATAGCCAGCTGCTGCCTTATTTTCCTCGCGACCTTCAGCCTCGAATATTTGTTCTTTAGCGATAATTTTTCCATTGCCTACGTGGTCTCGCACAGCAACCGTGACCTGTCGACGTTTTACAAAATAGCCGCGCTATGGTCCGGGCAGGAAGGGTCGCTGCTTTTCTGGAGCTTCCTGCTGGCGATTTATGTTTTCTCCGTGCTCACCTACCGGAACAAGAACGGCGAGTTGATGCCCTATGTGGGCGTGGTGATGGCAGGCGTGCAGATATTCTTTCTGACGCTGAATAATTTTGTGGCCAGCCCCTTCAAAGCGCTGGCAACCCCAGCGGCGAACGGCGCGCTGGAATACGTAGCGCGTGCCGACGGCAACGGATTGACTCCGCTGCTGCAATATCCAGAGATGGTGATTCACCCGCCGAACCTGTATTCAGGGTATACGGGATTTACGATACCGTTTGCGTTTGCGCTGGGTGCCCTCCTCGCACGCTACCCGGGCGAGAAGTGGATTCACCTGACGCGCAAGTGGACGATGATCGCCTGGATGTTCCAGTCCTGCGGAATCATGCTGGGCGCGCATTGGGCGTACGCGGTGCTCGGATGGGGCGGTTACTGGGGCTGGGACCCGGTCGAAAACGCCTCATTGCTGCCGTGGTTGACGGGCACGGCTTTCTTGCACTCGGTGATGATGCAGGAAAAGCGCGGGATGATGAAAGTGTGGAACGTTTGGCTGGTGTTCTGCACCTTCTTGTTGTGCATCCTGGGAACTTTCCTGACGCGCAGCGGCGTGGTGAGTTCCGTGCACGCTTTTGCGCAGTCGAGCATCGGCAGCTGGTTTGTCGGATTCATCGCCATCATCTTGCTGGTGTGCTTTGGCGCGTACTTTTGGAATCGTGATTACCTGAAGAGCGAGAATCAGCTCGACGCGATTGTCTCGCGCGAATCGAGTTTCTTGTTTAACAACTTGCTGCTGCTGGTTTCCTGCATCGCGGTTCTTTCCGGAACGCTCTTTCCTGTTTTCTCGGAATGGATTACCGGCGACCGCATCAGCGTGGGCGCGCCGTTCTTCAATAAGGTCAACATCCCCACAGGCCTCCTGCTCTTGTTTTTGACAGGCGTGGGGCCGCTGCTGGCGTGGCGGAAAACCTCGACAGAGAGCTTGAAGCGCAATTTCGGATGGCCGCTGGGGACCGGGCTGTTTGCCGGTGTGGTTGCGTTCGCCCTGGGATTCCGCGAATTGTTTTCGCTGATCTGCCTCATTTTGCGCATCTTCGTCGCATCCACGATCGGGCTGGAATTCTATCGCGGGGCTAAGGTGATCCGGGCGCGCTCCGGGGCCTCGTTCGTGGCTTCTACGGTCGACCTGACGATGCGCAACACGCGGCGCTATGGCGGCTACATCGTTCACGTGGGAATGGTGTTCGTTTTCATCGGCCTGTCCGGTGCAGCCTTCAACCGCGACACACAGAAAGAGATGCAGCTGGGCCAGACCATGCAGATCGGGCCGTACACCTTGCAGCTGCAAGGCTTCGACACCAAGCCAGAAAAGAATTACACCGCGGAGCGCATGATTGTGGAAGTCCTCCGGGACAACAAATCGCTCATGATGCTCTATCCAGAGAAGCGAAAGTTCGCCACGACGGACCAGAACGGCACTATGGTGGCCATCTATTCGACACTGAAGGAAGATTTGTACGTGGTCTTTGCCGGATACGCAACTTCCGGTGATGCACGCCTATCTGAACCCACTCGTAAAATGGATTTGGTTTGGCGGCGCATTCGTGTGCTGGCCGGCGCGCAACAGCCCGCTGCTGCGTCGCCGCTGGCACAAGCGCTTACGCCCCACCGCCACGCTTCGGGAAGGCCGTCCTTGCGGCCCCCACTGAGCCGCAAGCACAGAGCCTCAGACGAAAATCTACGAACTTGATACTTCGAAGGGATCATTTTGAGGGATAATTGCAGACATCATCTAGACTGGAACCCTTCGCACCAACCAGCGGAATCCAAATCTAGTGAAGAACAGACTTTTTGACCAATCCAACTATCTTCTTTTGGGGACGATTATTATTGGGCTGGTGTCACTGCCTCCCAGGGTTGACGCTCAATCGCCCGCCAGTGGACCTTCTCCCCTTCCTGACGAAGAATCAAGAACTGCGCAAGCAATGCGCGTTGATCATCCGCCAAAGCTTAACGGGAGCGTTGATGACCCGCTCTGGCAATCAGCCAAGGTAGTTAGTAACTTCCGCCAACGGGAACCGTACGAAGGCGAGTCCCCCACTGAGAAGACGGAGGTGCGCATCACTTCGAGATTCTGATCAACTCTAACCATGATCGTCGTGGTGCCTATGTTTTTAAGGTTAACCCTCTCGGCACTCAAACCGACGGCTTGGTCGTGGAGGAGCAAGGCGATACGACCGGTGGAGACTTGGATCCTGGATGGGACGGAGTTTGGACCTCAGAAGCTCGGATCACCTCGCATGGCTGGACTGCAACGATAGAAATCCCCTTTTCGACCCTGAATTTCACTAGATCGAAGGATGATATCTGGGGCCTGAATTTCAAACGATTTATTCGCCGGAAGAACGAGGAAGATCTTTGGAGCGCCTATCGAAGAACCTTTGGCATTACCAAAGTCTCCCAAGCGGGAGAACTCGTAGGCATAACCGACATAGGAAGCGGAAGACTCTTCATCGTGAAACCATATGGGCTGACCACTTACGACAAACAAGCGGGCGGGAGTCCAAAGTACCCACTAACGGGTGGACTCGATATAAAGTACGGCATTCGCTCAAACCTAGTATTGAACCTCACCGGAAACACAGATTTCGCGGACACGGACGTGGATCAAGAGCAGTTCAATCTGACGCCATTCAAGATCTTCATTCCTGAGAAACGCCAGTTTTTCTTGGAAAACGCCGGGATCTTCAACTTCGATCTCGGCGGGCAGGACCAGTTGTTCTTCAGCCGTCAGATTGGAATCGACCCTGTAACCGGGCAGCAGGTGCCGATAAATGGCGGGGCCAAGCTGACAGGCACACTAGGCCGTTTGGAGATGGGCTTCATGGATGTGGACACTCGTTCCCCGTGGCGTCAAAAATCGGTTGGATGGTCATAAATTTGCGAAATTTCCCCATAAAACAACAGTTTTCGTGAGAACTGCCTGCCGCTCGAGTCCTCATTGTTTCAGCTGTCTCCGTGCTC
>QHYJ01000237.1 GCA_003223255.1 Acidobacteriota bacterium
GATTTGGCATTAGAGAGAAGGACTTCGCCCTGGTCGGCGGACTCACCCTCTGCTTGGGCCCGCGCCGAGGCTGTCGGGAAGATGATGCAAAGCAAAACCAAAATTGAAACGATGAAATGGCGGATCAGGGAGGCTGCTACCCTCCCCCTGTTTTTTGCATAAGTGTTGATTCTAAAAGACTTGAGGATCCCATAGTGGAACGCGATAAACACGGAAGAGGATAGCATGGAATTTTAAATGACCGAACCGTTATGCGAGGAACGGAAGAAATAAGGGCTGAAAGCCTGCCCAGGCAGGTCGAAAGGTCTGGCTGCGGGAGCGCCGCTAGGGGCGAATGAGGCCAGGGTGGAATTTGATTAGCGAACGCAGGCTGCCTTTACCCTCGACGATTTCAATCCTTTGACCTGCAGAAATACTCTGAAAAGATTGGCGAAGTCCGCTGGGCCAGTCGATCTGCAGTTCATTCATCTGCTTCTCGCGACCCAAGCCAAGATGAACAATGCGCGAATTATTACAGCCGAAACCATTGCCGCCATTGACCCACTTAAAGATTCTGCGCTGGCCGGCAATGGCGGAAACTTTTGCGCCGATGGCATCGCGATTCGAGCGTGTGCCGACCAGCCGAATCTCGAGCGAGTTGTTCCCCGAACCTAAATTGCGGTAAAGCCGGCTGGTTTCGCGCGTCCCCCAGTAGAATCCGCCAAAAGATCCGAAGAGGCTTAAGTTTCCGCTGTCGTCGTAGTCGGCGAGAGTCGTGCCATGCAACATGCCAAAATGAATGAGCCCTGCGGATTCGGCAATGTCCGTGAAGTGGCCTTTGCCATCGTTGTGAAACAAAGGCTTTGGCTCGGCCCAGTCGAGCTCAGGATTTCCCGTTCCGATGGTGATTTCGTCGAAGCCGTCGTTATCGAAGTCGCCCGCCTGCGTGGACATGCCGCCATACCAACCAATGATTCCCGCTTCCTCGGTGACATTGCGGAACGTGCCGTCACCGTTATTGCGAAATAGCAATTGACGTTGTGCGGGAACTGCAGCGCTTCTCATCTTGGCTTCGATCATATCTTTGACGGTCAAATCTCCGCCCGGGTACGTGCAGACAAATAAATCGAGATTGCCGTCGTTGTCATAATCCAAGAAGACGGGGGTATACGCGGCGATCTGCGTCCGGATACCGGCTCGCACGCTGACATCTTCAAAGTGACCGTTGCCGAGATTGCGAAACAAAAACGGACCGGCATCATAGCTGGTGGCAAGCAAATCCTGGCGGCCGTCGGCGTCATAGTCTCCCCAGGTCAGGGAAATCCAACGGGCTTTCTGCGTTAGTCCGGCCTGTTCGCCGACTTCGCGAAATTTCCCGTTGCCTTCATTGTGATAAAGGCGGATGCGGTCGCCTCCCTCCGGATCAATGATGCCAGTGGCGACGGCGAGGTCGACGCGGCCGTCGTTGTCGTAATCCGCCCAGGAAGAGCCAAAAGCATTCACGGGCACGGCCAGACCGGCGCTTTCGGTGACATCCACGAACCGTTTGCCGCCTTCGTTGTGGAACAGGAAGAGCCGCCCTCCCCCACCCCAGCCATTGCTCGTAAGAAAAATGTCCTGAAAGCCATCGTTACAGTAATCGATGAACTGAGCGGCGTAGCAACCCAGGCCCACCGGGTCAGTCAGACCCATCTTGTCGGCGACGTCTTGGAAGGTACCGTCGCCACGATTGCGAAAAAGGCAGAACGGCGCGCGCTCGGCGCCGACGATGATGTCTTCGTAACCATCGTTGTCGAAATCGCCCCAGGCGGCGCCACGTCCAAGAGCCAGCCTGAGGGTGCCGGAAGCATCCGTGACATCGCGAAAGTGGAATGCCGAGGGAGAAGACGGCGGAACTTTCAGACGGAATTCTTTGGGGATCGAACTGTCCGGCTGACCGGCGTGAAGAGTAAGGGTGCGCAGCATCCAACGATAACGGATATCGTCGGGCGTGTCGCGGCAGGCTTGAAGAGCGTAAGGAATGCCTTCGGTGTATCGCTCCTTACGGAGGTAGATGGTTGCGATCACGTAAGGAACGACTCCTGGGCGCTCCTTGACGGCGGGAATAAGCGTTTTTAGGGCTTCGTCGAAACGTCCGGCAAAAAGCGGATGTTTCGCCTCCTCATATTGTGCTAGGTCCGGGTAGCGAAGCTGGGCCGGATGAGGAATATCGTGTTGGAAATCGAGGAATCTTTCGAGCGGGTCTCGATCCGGGAACAAGCAGGGGCACCAGATTGCGGCTGCGCCGAACAGGGCGTCTTTGACGAAATCGCGGCGGTTCAAGAATATCTCTCGGGCATATAGATCGCTCAATCCTTGGGCAGAAAGATTTTAGCACTGCCAAGAAACTGACGTGGAGCCGGGGCTTCGGCACGCCGGCTCCTCAGGCTAGCAACACCGAAGGCAAACTCGTGGAGATGAACCTCCGCTCGAATAGCCTTGTCGCACCGTATTCCCTGGGCCGTTCAAGTGTGAGCGAAACGTCGTGCTGGAGAGATTCATTCTACGGCGAAGTTTGCCGCTCGCCAGGCCGTGCTTCTTCCCGAACCACAGTTCGCCAGGCAGCCGCCTCGAAATTCCCAATCTGCTGCTCAGCACCGTCCTCAAAAATGCGAAAATCCTCGGCTTTGAGGCCTTGAACTTCCGTCACATCGCAGTCCTTCGGCAAATAGGGTTGTGTGGGCGTCAGCTTGAAGAAGGTAACCACCATCTCGCGCGCGCACGGCATCTCCTCCTTGGGGGCTTGAGCCATCCGCGCTGGGTCGTAAACGAATACGGGAACCAGAACCAGATTGGTCTGGACCGTGAGGTGTCTCTGGGGCGCAGTGGCCTGGGTGGATGCAACAGGCGAGCCTTTGGTCTGTACGACCGCAGCGAGAGCCGCTG
This sequence comes from Acidobacteriota bacterium, assembly GCA_003223255.1. Classification (GTDB taxonomy): domain Bacteria; phylum Acidobacteriota; class Terriglobia; order Acidiferrales; family UBA7541; genus Acidiferrum. The sequence goes on from QHYJ01000237.1 coordinate 2,905, forward strand.
GATAGAGCAGCGCTCGCGCAGGATTTCCTTTGCGCATTTTCCTTACGATCATTGCCCACAACTTAGGGATCATGTCAGTTCTTCTTTTTGGTCTCCGTTCACGCCGAAGTGGGCGTCGCTATTCCGCACTCCATGGGCAGCTGAGCGAGAAATGCTAGTCCACCTTGCTTCAGCAGCCGTCGGTTCATCAGAGTGATCCTTTCTATTCCATGAACCCTCTGCGCATTATGGCACAATCTCGACGGGCGGCGTGTCCGGACCCTCGCGGCGATTCAAGAAGTCCTCTCGGGCGTACAGGTCGCTCGATCTTTGGTCACGTAAGCCCCTAAAGCTAACAACATGGAAGGGAAACCGAGGCGAATGGCCTACGACGTGGAGTGGGTGCCGGAGAGGGCGGCACAGCGATCGTATTCGGCTTTGGCCTTATCCGCGAGTCCCTGGTTGCGATAAACGGAAGCAAGCAAGCAATGGAGATTGGGAGCTTGCGGCGAAAGCTCAACCGCTTTTTCCAGTTCCGCTTGCGCCTCAGGGAGCCGGTGCAGCAGAGAGTAAGCCTTTCCGAGTCCTTCGTGAGCCTTAGATATGTTCGGAGCAATGGCGATGGACTGTAAGAGGTAGGGCACGGCTTTTTCCGGCTGATTCTCATTCAGGTAAAGGTGCGCGAACTCGATGAACGGCTCTGGGTCCTTCGCCGGGATTTCCGCTTGCCAGGCGATGGCGTTCTCGAAGGCCTGAATGGCTTCATTGGACCGGTCGAGGGCCTCGTAAGACAATCCCACGTTGCTTTCCGCTTCAATATTACGGGGCTCGATTCTTAAGCACTGCTCAAAAGCCTCAATGGCCTCGCGAAACTGGCCCTTACTATATTTCGTCCGCCCCAGGTAATACCAGGCTTGCGGGTCGCGAGGGTCCGCTTGGAGCGAGCGCGTCAGCCAATGGTCGGCGTCCGTGTTGTCTTTAAGCAGGATGTAATCGAGGGCGACGATCTTCAGGTCAAAGGCGCTGGGAACATGATATTTTGCTCCGGCGGTAAATTCCGCAAGCGATTCTTTAACCTTCGCCTCGCGATAGGCAACCAGGGGGCCGCTCGAATCTGCAGTGTTGTAGCGCAAGTCTTCGACGTCCTCTTTCCCCGCTTCGAGCCATCTTGCTTGGACCTCCCTGAACAGGATGAAACCCAGCAAGAAATGAGCATCCGCGGAGTCCGCGTGCGCCTGCAAATAACCTCTCGTGGCCGCTTCCGCCTGGCTCAGCTTACCTTGTTGCAAGAACATTCGCGCTGGAGCGAGCGCGGGATCGGGCGTGAGAGGCTCGCCAGGCTTAGCCGCATTCTTGGCGACCTCTGGACCGGAGTTCGCCTGAGCTGCGCCGGCTGGCGTCGTCGGAGACGTGCCTTGCTGGATTGTGCCCGAGGAGCTTTGCGCTCTTGCGGCCGTACCATAAGAGAAGCAGAGAAAGCACATAAGGCAGAAACTGCAAAGCAAAGCACCAATCCTTAAAACCCTGCCGGGCATGGCGCAGGAGGCCAGGAAGGAGAAAGCGCCCGCAGAAAGTCTGCTACGGTTCATAACTGGGAGCGTAGAGGACACGCAAAATTCTCCGCTGCAATTATAGGACGGAGGCTGCTCGGCCCTCAAAAGCGAAATATCGCGCGCAGCCGCGCGACGACGTCACAGAGCAGGGCCGGACTGATCCACCATTTCCTGCGGCCTGAAGGCCACGCGCACCGTTTGATCCCCAATCTTGCAGGAGAATTGCACTTCCTTCTCGTCGCCGGCGATTGTGGGAGCACCCGAAGAAATGCTTTTGGGAAAGAAAAAGATAGCGTCCTGAACCGTTCCCTTGGCGTTTTTTTCATAAACGACATGAGTGGGCACGATTTTTTCTTTACTCTTTTTCGTTTGAAGAGCGGCGCTGTCCTGGAAGAATTTTTCGTCATGCTGCGCAAAGGGGGTCATGTCTCCCATGCGCACGATAATCTGATACTCGCTCTGGGGCTCAACGGCGTATTTGTCAACGTCCACCTGTCGGCCGTGCAGAGCGGCCTCGCGCGCCGTGGCCGCGCGCATCACGCGGGAGGATTGCCAGTAAATCTGGACGTTCAGCTCCCGCAACGACTCCTCGCCGGCGCGGACAGTATTATCACTTGTGCCCGGGGCGGGCATTTGTCTGACGCCGCCGTTGATCTGGGGGTCCGGTGCAACGTCCTTCTCTGCAACGGGAAGCCACGAGCGCTGGATCGGAGTTACGCGCACCCAGGGTGATTCGGTGAGGATGGTTTGAAGGTCCTTTTCGTCCCATTGCTGGTACGACTTGGCCTTCCAGGGCTTGTCTCCTGCGCAAAGGAGCGTGGTTCCAAGAAGCAGACCGAGGAGCACACCAAATTGTTTTGAGATAGTATTCCCAGGGAGAAACTCGGTTTTCGCGTTCATCGCAGCCTCCACAAAGCAAAACCGGGACCCAGAGGGCCCCGGTTTTTTGGAATTATGCTCGCTGCTGTGGACAGCGTCAAGATGCGGAATCTGAAATTCACAACCTTCGGGCTCCCCCGATTAGAAGTTGACCTTGAATTCGGCCTGCCCTCTCCTGGGTGAGTTGCCCTGACAATTTTGTCCAGCGAAATTGGCATGACCAAAAGTGGAAGCTGCCTGGAAGGGCGGTTGATCATAAACGTTGCCCTCCCAGCATTGAATGCCAGCACCGTTGGGCGGGGTGTTATTCAGTAACATTCGATTCAACACGTTAAAGAACTGAATGGTCAACTCGCCACTGAACCGCTCGCTAAAGAAAAACTTCTTTGAAAGCGACATATCTTCATCGTAATAAGCCGGCGCACGGATTGTGTTATAGAGAGGCGCCCCATTTCCAATGGTCCAGTCCCCCGGCGGAGCGAAGGCCGAGGTGTTAATGAGCGGCAGTCCTTTGTAATAGTTGGTCCAGTTGAAGCCGAAATTCGCCGAAACACGGTTTGGCCGGTTGCCCACGAAGATGTTGCCGATTACAGGGTCGCAGTTAAACTGGTCGAGGCACGCCCTCACGGGGAGCGGCGTCCCACTCTCGTAGTAGTTGACCATGGCAAGCTTCCAGCCACCGGTCAAGTTCTTCATCGCTGTGCCACCGTGGTTCAAGTACTTCTTTCCGGGACCAATGGGTAGTTCATACACACCGGCAATGGTGAGCACGTGGGTCTGGTCGTTATTACCTACCGACCACTCCGCCCCCGGGTTAGCTGGGTTTAGGCCTCTGAAATTGAACGTGGAGAAGCCACTATCTGTATTTGTCAAATATCTCGAGAGCGTATAGGACACCAAATAGGTTAAGCCGCTTCCTGTGCGCTTCTGGAGGCTCACCTGAAGCGCGTTGTATTTGTCCGCTCCGGAAGTGTCAAAGTTGTTGGTGACAAAGGGCATGTGCGGATAAGGAAGTTCTGCCACGAAAAGCGGGGTGCTGGTGCCTTGCTCCTGGCAGAAGTTATTGTAGGGGGTAAAGTACGTAACGGGTCCCCCTGGGTTCCCGCACGTACCTGTAGGATAGGTAACCTGACCGAATGTTCCCTGATTCATCATAAACGTCTGCGCAGCCGACGAACTCCAAGCCTGGGCGAGGACGCAATCGGTGGTTTTGGTGACCGTAGGGCCCTGCGGGCAAACCGATGTTATAAGGCTGTACGGAAGCGATTGTTTTCCAGACTGCAACGTAGCGGGCAAGTGGATGTCGTGGGTGTGCACGCCGGAAACCGAAAGGAACATGTTCCAGGGCAGCTCCCGCTGAACGCCGATGACAAATTGCTCATCGTAGGCTTGGTTGACGTGCCTGGGCAACTCGTGAACCTGCGCGAAGCCCAGAATCGATGTGCCATTGAAAAATGCCGGGCTGAACGGAAGCGATGGCAGCGCAGGGAGTGGATTCGTATCCCATTGGCCCAAGCCCGGAATCTGGCGGCTTGGCTGGCCAATCGAGACAACACCGTTTAGGTTATTCCCGTAGTTTACCGCGACTTTATTGACGCCGTACTCGAAGGAACCCGTATCCAGCCAATACCAAGATACGCCGCCAAGCACGACAGTCTTGCTGTTCAACTGATAAGTAGCGCCTATACGAGGGCTGAAGTGGTGCCAATTCATGTCTTGCTGACTCCAAGCACTACACCCCGTGCATGTCCCCAGCTTCGCCATAGCACCCAAAAGCGGCTGGCCGGTTTTGGGGTTGATCTCAGCGGTGTTAACCGCATTAGGATCGAAGAATGTGAGCTGGTTGGTGCTGAAATCGTTCCTGAAGGGAAATGCCAGATCCCACCGCACGCCCCAGTTGACCTTAAGCCGAGGGCTAACCTGCATATCATCCTGGAAATAGGGTGCTACGTAGGTGTTGCTCAAGTTCGTATTACCCGCACCCCCCCTGGCCCCGATAGTAGCGTCTCCAAGCAAGAAGCTTGCGAAACCATTCCCAGTATTCGAGCCGGGTGTGGCCTCGGTGGGGTCGGCCGTTATGTCAGAGGTGAAAACTATCAACCCCGCGGCTCCCGGCTGTCCCCCGGATCCGCCAGCCTCGAAGTCATCCTGGTGCGTCTTTCGGATGTCCACACCGATATTCATGGTGTGCCGACCCTTTAGATACAGTAAGTTAGCGAGGTATGAGTAGCCTGCTTTGTGATTGATGGTAGACGACAGGCCGTTTCCGGGTCCCCAGCTTTGTGGCTCCCATCCTCCGCCCTCAAAATTAATGCTTGGAAAAACATTGGGCTGCCCTGATAGACCCGAGGGCAAAGCGCCTGCGAAACTGCCGGAGAGCAGATGTGTCGGGAGAAAGTCATTGCCCTGCCAAACATATAGGAACCCGCCGGTTAAATTGAGCCTCGAACTGATCGCGTTAGAGTAAGTGATGTCCACGCCCCGCCCCAAAACGGTGTTAATGAACTGGTTGTTCAGAGGACTATTCACCCAGTCGGGGTTGGACGGCTGTGGATACTTTTGTCGCCAGTAAAGGCCATGGAGGGCCTGCTTCGAGGTCCAGTTGTGGTCGATATTGACGCTGAGAGCCGTCTGCAGGTTTAGGGGAACGCTCGTGGGGGTGTAGTTGCTGACTACGGCAGAATTGGTTGGCGCCGGGAGAGGGAACTGCTTTAGCAAGTTTGCGGATACTTGACTGAAACAACTGGTCGGAATCTTGTTGCCGGGCCACTGAGTTCCTGGGCTGCCCGGGCCACCGGCAGGCACGGAGCAACCTGCAGGTATAAGGGAGGGGTTAGTCTTCCAAGCAACAGGAACGAAGATAGGTATGGGGGCATTGTTATTATCTGGGTTGACTAAGCCGCTGAAATCACCTGAGAGTTCCGCCGCCGTGGGAAGCGTGATGGGAAGTTGCCCAACGGACTTCCGGTATCGGTCATAACTGAAGAACCAGAACGTCTTGTTTCGCCCGTCGTAGACTTTCGGTATGAACACTGGTCCACCGATAGAGCCCCCCCAATCGCTTTCGATGTCCTGGTTTGGCTGGTCAACCTTCCCAGCTCCGTTTGCATTTACATCAAAAAAGGCGCCAGGAGCCCCGAGGTACTTGTCATCTCGAAAAAGAAAAAAACCGTCGCCGTGAATCGCGTTGGTTCCTGATTTGGTGTGATACTGCTCGACGCCCTGCCCCAAGCCATACTGCGCCGAAAACGTGCCCGTCAGAATATCCGCATCTTTGATCGAGTCGTAAGGGGGCTGATTCCAAAATGTGAAGCCAGCAGTCTCTGAGAAGGCCTCGGGGACGCCATTGAACATAACTTCGGTTTGCTGGTCCACACCGCCATTGATCCGGTGGCTGAATCCATTGCCCGTAACGCCAGGAACCAAGAAGATAAAATTGTCAATCTGACGATTACTTCCGCTAATTAATTGCGGTAGGTCTTGCGTGAGCGTCTCATTGATTGTTGTGCCGATTTCAGGCTGCTCCGTCTGCAACGCGACCGCCGGCGCTATGACTTCCACGGTTTCCGTAACAGTCCCCGGATCGAGGGTTGCGTTAACCGTGGACGTTGCACCGCCAACAACAGTCACGTTCCTGCTAACGAAGGTCTTGAATCCGGTTTTCTCGATCTTAACGGCATACGTGCCCGGGATGAGGTCAATGATGAGGTAAGTGCCCGCAGATGTAGTAGTGGTCGTTTGGGACACGTTCGTGTCGACGTTGGTCACTGTGACCTTCGCATCGGGAACTACCGCGCCAGCTTGGTCAGTCACTTCGCCGTTAATCCTGCTGACCGCTTGCGCGTGCGAATTGATCGGCAGGGACAGCGACAGGCCGAACAGCATGACGCATGCTAGCCAGTAGCGCGAAGCAAGGCGGGAAATGGGATTGCGGAACTTGGAGAAAATCTTCATCACTCGCCCCCTCAATGAGGTCAAAAAACGGTGCATGGGACTGAATCCAGATGCTGAAAAATAAAATCCCCCACCAAAGAATGAGATGGACACCCGTCACGGTATCCCCAAACTTGCGCGCAGTCTTAGGGAGGTAGGGGAGGGAGTCAATGCACTCGTATGTCATCTTCACGTTCCCGCGTAATTCGATGACAACAAATAGAATAAGCAAGAGTATTCCCTGTCCCGTGTAACAGCTACATTGGAGTTACAAGACCTGGGCGCAAGGGCGAAACGAGCTGACCAGCAGCGTTTTGAGGCCAGCTATCGGGAAACGGTCGACGCAGCGGCTTTGCCTTCAACAATTTGGACGATGCAGTCGATGCAAAGGAGGGTGACTTCTTCCCTGAGGCCGCTGGGCCAGACGATTTCGATTTTGTCGACTTTGGAGGAGGAGCCGAGGCCGAAGTGGAGGCGGAGGTCGGAGGTGGAAGCGTAGCTGCCGCCGCTAAAGACGTCGGCGCGCTGGCGAACGCCGCCAGAGGTGAGGAAGACTTTGGCGCCGATGGCGTCGCGGGAACACCTAAAGGAGTTACCTTCAGGGGCCGAAGCCCCACTGCAACCGGTGGCGTGTGCACGGGAGCTTAAGCTTCCGCTTCCTGAACGCGGGCGATTGCCGGATGAAGCGGCCGCAGGGCTAACGCCCTGCGCTACAGAATCCGAAGAGGAAGGGACAGGCAAGAATGCCTGTCCTACGAGTCTTAGAGTGACCCAGTGGTTGGAATTGCGGACAACGTTGTGTAGAAGCGTGGGTGCGGAATCGAGGTTATTGAGGACGACGTCAATTTGGCCGTCATTAAAGAAGTCGCCGAAGGCGGCACCGCGCGCACAAACGACTGAAGCAAGGCCGCTGCTGGTGGCGGGCGGAACTTCCTGAAATTTGGCGCCATCGAGATTGCGGAAAAGCTGCGGACGCTGCCTCCACGTGGTGCCCCAGTCGCGCTTGTCGGCGATGGGATAGACATGTCCGTTGGCGATGAAAAGATCGAGCAGGCCGTCATTGTCGTAATCGAGAAAACCGGTGCCCCAGCCCAGGAACGGAATGGTCGGGCTGCCGAGGCCGGCTTTGAAGGAAACATCGGTGAAGCTCGAGTCGCCGTCGTTGCGATAAAGAGTTTTGTAATCGTCAGAGAATGTAGTGATGAAGAGATCCAGGCGGCCGTCGCGATTGTAGTCGCCTAGGGCAATGCCCATGGAGGCTTGGGCACGACCCTCTTCGTTGAGCGCAAAGCCGCTCATGTAGCTAATGTCCTCGAAGGTGCCGTCGTGGCGATTGCGGTAGAGATAATTCGGAGTTGAATCATTGGCGACGATGAGGTCGGGCCAGCCGTCGTCGTCGATGTCGGCGAAGACCGAAGCGAAACCGTAGCGGCCTTCGTGATCAGAGACGCCAGCTTTGAGGCTGACGTCGGTGAAGGTGCCGTCACCATTGTTGTGAAAGAGATGGTCGCCTTCGCCAAGAAGGCCCATAGGACCGCAGAAAACGTTGACGCCGCGGTATTGGCAGGCGCCTTCGGGGACGCCGCCCTTCCCTGCCAGGGTGGGATGGTCGAGATCGTAGTGGACGTAGCCAGGAACGAAGAGGTCGAGCAGGCCGTCGCGGTCGTAATCGCCCCAGGTTGCGCCGGTGGACCAGCCGTTGAACGCGACGCCGGATTTTTCGGCGACGTCGGTGAACGTGCCGTCGTGGTTGTTGTGGTAGAGACGATTTTTGCCGTAGTTGGAGACGTAAATGTCGGGCCAGCCGTCGTTGTCGTAATCGGCGACGGCGACGCCGAAGCCCCAGCGATCATTGGAGACGCCGGCTTTATCAGTGACGTCGGTCAATGTGCCATCGTGATTGTTGTGGAAGAGCATGGCGCGCGGCGCGGGCTCGGCCCCTTTGACGGCGGCGACCGCGGAGCCGTTGAGGAGATAGATGTCGAGCCAGCCGTCGTTGTCGTAGTCGAGAAGAGCGACGCCGGAGCCGGGAGCGTCGATGATGGTGGATTTTTCCGGGGAGCCGGAACGATGGTGAAACTTGTCGAGGCCGGCTTGGTGGGTGATGTCGACGAAGACCACGGCAGCGCCATCGACGAAGCCGCCAGCGGTGATGGGGCGGGAGTGGGAATCCTTAATGGGGGCGTGAATACCGCCCGTGGCCATTCCGGAGGGCCGGGGAATCGGAATGTTTTGCGGCTTGTCGGGAGCAGTTTGTGTGGATTGCCGGCTGAGAGCAAATTGCGCGAGGGCTAAGGCGCCGAGAGCAATGATTGTGAGTAGAAATGGAGGCGTCGAGCGGCGCGGCGTGCCAGCTGAGCTCATCTTGGAGAGGCTCCCGCTGCGGAAGGCGAGCCGGACGAAGGTTCGTCGACTTGGAGGATTTGATCGCCGCGGACGTTCTTCAGAGTTTGTAAGAGGGCGCTAGGCCAGCGGATTTCGATGGACTGGGCGGAGGATTCCGAGCCGAGACCGAAGTGGACGCGCTTGTCGCTCGAGGAAAGGTAGCTGCCAGCGGTGGAAACGGTGGCGCATTGCTGGCCTTTGGCGGTGACGAGTTTCACTTCGGCGCCGATGGCGTCGCGATTGCTTATGTGGCCCACAAGCTTCAGCGTGAGCCAGTGATTTTGCGTGGGAGTTTCGTTGTGCAGAATGTGGGCCGGACCGTCGTTAGTGGAGACGACGGCATCGAGGCGACCGTCATTGTCGATGTCGCCGATGGCCATGCCGCGGCCGAGCCAGGGTTGGCTGAAGACGGCACCGGAGGCAGAAGAAACGTCGATGAAGTCTTTGCCGGAATTGTGGAGGAGAAGCATAGGCTCGCGATAGTGGAGATTGGGATAGCTGAGCTCGACGGTGTCGAGATCGTGGCCCTGAGCGATGAGAAGGTCTTTCCAACCATCGTTATCGTAGTCGAGGAAACGGACACCCCATCCAGAGTGCGGCATGGTGAGGCGGGCGACGCCGGAAGTGAAACTGGAGTAAGTGAAACTGGAGTCGCGGTTGTTTTGGTAAAGAGCGTAGCGCTGGTTGGCCAGGTCGGTGATGACCAGATCGGGCCAGCCATCGTTATTGTAATCGGCGAAATCCACGCCCATTCCGGCGTAAGTGCGGCCGTCGCCGTCAACGGCAACTTCGGAAAGCAGGCCCGTTTCTTCGAAGGTGCCGTCGCCTTTGTTGTGATAGAGGAATTCGACCATGGAGTCGTTGGCGACGAAAAGGTCGATGTGGCCGTCGCGGTCGTAATCCGCGAGAGCGATACCCAAGCTTTTGCCAGGCTTCGCGAGGCCGATTTTTTGCGAGACTTCGGTGAAGTGGCCGTTGCCATCGTTGTGGTAAACCAGCGGAGAAATGGGCTGAAAAACGTCCGGGTGGCAATAGGCGCGGTAGCCTTCTTTGTGTTCGCCGCACCAAATGTCATCGAAATCCCACTGGAGATAACGGAGAGCGACGAGGTCGAGCAAGCCGTCCTTGTCTAAATCGACCCAGGCGGCGCTGGTGGACCAGCCGGAGCCAGCGACACCGGCTTTTTCGGTGACGTCGGTGAAGGTGCCGTCGCCATTGTTGTGATAAAGCTTGTTGCCGCCGTAGGCGGTTACGTAGAGATCCTCGAAGCCGTCATTGTCGAAGTCACCGACAGCAACGCCCATTCCATAGCCGACGCCTTGAAGGCCAGCTTTCTCGGTCACGTCTTCAAACGTGCCATCCGACTTCTGGTGGTAGAGACGGTTCCAGTAATCTGGGCCGGATTTTTGCGGGATGGCCCCTTTGGGGGTGGGATCCTGGACAGCAGCGCCGTTGACTAGGAAGATGTCGAGGCGGCCATCGTTGTCGTAGTCAAAAAGGCGACACCGCCGCCCATGGTCTCCACCAAATAATGCATGGAGGTGTGCGAAGAGAGGTAATGGAAACGGACTCCGAGGGCGGAAGTGACGTCGACAAATTTCCCGGGAACGGACTTCTGCGCTTCGGGGGCCGAACCCGCCTGTTGAGCAGCAACCGCTCCAAGCAAAGACGTGAGAAGGAAAACCCCCAAGAGAAGACGCATACCGAATTGATATTACAGCAAGTGGGCTTCTGAGCCTCATTGCAGCCGCAGCGTGCTTCCTTTTTTGGGGGAAGGGCAATGCATAACTTCCGAGGGGTGAATAGGTTGGGCGGGAACGTGCAAATGACATGAAGGTGGATTGACAGGCCTGGAGCAGTTTGGGAAATGTGCGGGAGGGCGATAGAGGAGGGGTGTGTGCCATTGTTCCTGGGTGGGTTCTTTTGGCGCAATGAATCGGGTTGTGGCGCGAACCTGTAATTTGCTAAGAATTTGCGGCCATCATTCTACGCAAAAAAGGGTGCAACCATGACAAAGCTCCCCGGGGTAATAGTCGCTGGCTTCTTTTTCGTGGCAGGAATCAGCGGAGCGCAACAAAACAAAGCGCCCGATCCCTACCAGCCGGTTGTGGACAGACTGCAATCGTTGGAAACGATGCAGATTCCCGAATGGCCGTACCACGAGGACATGGCGCATCCGGAAGATCCCAGCGTCAATGAAGGGGGCTGGCCGGCGCTGAAAGTGCGGGAAGAATGGAAGACGGGAGCACGGGTATTTCGCCGAACGATCGAAATTCCCGAAAACATCAATGGCTATGCCGTGCGCGGAACGCGGGTCAAGCTGGAGCTGTTTTTCGGCAGCAACGACTCAATCACGATCAGCGTGTTTTCGAACGGGTCGCTCGTTGAGCGCACCGACGAAGATACGCAGCAGCCCATCCTGCTGATGGAGAACGCGCAGCCAGGGCAAAAATTCGTGATCGCTGTACGGGTGAACGCCGGAGACAAGGGCGCAGCGATTTACCGCAGCCAGTTGCAGCTAGAAGCCGCCGCGAACCGGCCGGATCCCAATATCCTTCGGGAAGAGATCCTGGCTACACAACCCATGGTGGAGGCGTTCTCCGACGGCAAAGCAGAACGCGAAGCGCAGCTTGACGCCGGGGTGAAAGCTATCGACTTTACGGCGCTCGACCGCGGTGACCAAGCGGCCTTCGATGCCTCTTTGCAGCAGGCACAGGCAAAATTGAAAGCGCTTGATCCCTGGCTGAAACAATTCACGATTCGGGCGGCGGGCAATTCACACATTGACATGGCGTGGCTTTGGCCCTGGACAGAAACGGTGGAAGTAGTGCGAAACACGTTCCGAAGTGCGCTGGACCTCATGCGTGAATACCCGGATTTCAAATTCACGATGTCTTCGGCGCGCACGTATGTGTGGATGGAAGAGAAATACCCCGATCTTTTCAAGGAGATCGAGCAGCGCGTTCGCGAGGGGCGATGGGAGGTCATCGGCGGCATGTGGGTCGAGCCTGACCTCAATATGCCGGGCGGCGAATCGCTCGTGAGGCAAATTCTTGTCGGGAAGAATTATTTCCACGATAGGTTCGGAGTGGACGTCAAGATCGGCTGGAACCCCGATTCGTTCGGCTACAGCTGGCAATTGCCGCAGATCTACAAGAAATCGGGCATGGATTATTTCGTGACGCAAAAATTGATGTGGGCGCACGAGTTCACCACGTTTCCCTACAAACTGTTCTGGTGGGAATCGCCGGACGGCAGCCGGATTCTGACTTACTTTCCGCACGACTACGCGGCAGGAATCGATCCGCCGCAATTGGGCAAGGATTTGTCGGTCTGGATCCCCTCGATCTACGGCACAGACCCTAAACAACACTCGGAGATGCTGCACCTTTATGGCGTCGGCGACCATGGCGGAGGGCCCACGCGAACCATGCTGGACAACGCCGAGCGGTGGATGAAACCGGATGTGGTCTTTCCCAACTTGCGCCTTACCACGGCGAAATCGTTTTTCGACGACTTGGGGCCGAAACTGCCGACGATGAAGGTGCCAACCTGGCGCGATGAACTTTACTTCGAGTACCACCGCGGTGTGATGACCACGCAGGCAGAAACGAAACGGCGGATTCGAACGACCGAGGAAGTGCTCTTAAATGCGGAAAAATTCGCGACGCTAGCCACGCTTCATGGCCGGAAATATCCAACGGAAGATCTGGAGCGCGGCTGGAAAGACCTTTTGTTCGACGATTTCCACGATATCTTGCCAGGCTCCGGAATTGCGGTGAATTATCTCGACGCCAAACGCAACCTGGAAGATGTGCAACGCGTGGGAAATGGAATCATTGACGGCTCGCTGTCGGAAATTGCCGCACACATCCGCTCGAACGGTCCGGGAACGCCGGTGGCGGTGTTCAATTCGCTGTCGTGGCCGCGCAACGAAGTGGTAGAGGCGGAAGTGCAGCTGCCCGGAGCGGCGGCGGTTGTTGAAGTGGTCGACGCGGCAGGAAAGGTCGTGCCATCGCAAGTTGTCTCGAATGATGCTGTAACCCACCGCGCCCATTTGCTGCTGAAGGCCAGCGTGCCGAGTCTTGGCTATCGCACTTACTATGTTCGCGGAACTGCCAAACCGTCTGCCGCATCTTCTGAACTCAAAGCCACCGGTGACAGTCTCGAGAACGATTTCGTGCGGCTGAAGGTAGACCCGCAAACCGGATGCATGACAAGTCTCTTTGACAAGCGCAGCAAAAGCGAGTCGTTGGCGCCTTCGGAAACGGATACGGGCGGGCCCAAACAATCGGTGTGCGGGAATCTCCTGCAAACCTTTCGCGACAAGCCCAAGCAGTGGGATGCCTGGAACATCGACGCCGATTTTGAAAAAGAGCATTGGGACCTAGACCACGCCGATGAAGTCAAGCTCGTGGAAAGCGGCCCGTTGCGCGCGGTACTGCGGGTAAAGAATCATTTTCAGAACTCGACGTTCGTTCGGGACATTACCCTGACGGCAGGCTCGCCGCGCGTGGATGTGCACATGACTGCGGACTGGCGCGAAAAACACATCCTGCTGAAAGTGGCCGTGCCTTCTAGCGCGCACAATGACAAAGCCACTTTTGAAATCCCCTACGGCTCCATCGAGCGGCCAACGACACGCAACACGCCTGCAGAAAAGGGGAAATTCGAAGTGCCAGCGCTGCAATGGGCGGATCTCTCCGACGCTACGCACGGAGTGAGCCTGCTTAACGATTGCAAGTATGGCAACGATGCCAAGGGCAACGTTCTGCGGCTTTCGCTGCTGCGTTCGCCGGAATGGCCCGATCCACACGCCGATGAAGGGCGCCACGAATTCACCTATTCGCTCTATCCGCACGGAGGGAGCTGGCGCGAGGCCCTGACAGTGCGACAGGGCTATGAACTCAACTACCGGCTGCTGACACGGCAGATTGGAAAGCATGACGGTGGCCTCAAGGACGAACTCTCTTTTCTTGGAGTTGGGCAGGACAACGTCGTGGTCACGGCGATGAAACGAGCCGAGAAGGAAGATGCGGTGATTCTGCGGTTTTACGAATGGGCCGGGAAAGAATCGGATGTGAAGCTCAGCCTGCCGACGGGCGCAGACGATGCATCCGAGACCGATTTGATGGAAAGGTCCATCGGCAAACTATCGGTTGGTAACGGCTCCGTCAGCGTTCACACGAAGCCGTACGAAATCAAGACCGTGCAGGTGCATTTTGCCGGGAAATCCTGATGGCGCTCCTCGCTTGTCAAACTACCTGGTTGCGAGCACTTCCTGGCCCACTTTTCTAGCTTGTCTGGCTTGTTTGGCTTCGAGGCTGCCGGCGGCGGTGAGGTCTTGTGCGCCGAAGCCGACGCCGATTTTTTTGAGGAAGGCGGTGGGAGGCTCGCCGCCGGCGAAGATCCAAACATAATCGTTGGGAAGTTCCTGGGTCTTGCCATTTACCGCCAGGATCACGGAACCCTGGGTGAATTCCACGGGGTTGGAGTTGAAGATGACTTTGACTTTGCCCTTGCGGGTGGATTCCTGGATGCGTTGCGCGTTGCGCTCCTTGATGCGGCTGAAGGCTTCCTTGCGGTAAGAAAGCGTAACCTGGTTGCCGACCTGGTGGCCGAGGCCCATGGCGGCCTCGATAGCGCTGTCGCCGCCACCCACCACTAAGATTCTCTTATTGACGTAGTGGTCCGCCTCGATCAGGCGGTACATCACCTTGGGAAGATCTTCGCCTTGCACGCCCAGCTTGCGCGGGCTGCCGCTCTTGCCAAGCGCCAGCACCACACTGCGCGCGCGATACTGGCCCTTGGGAGTGGTGACGGTGAAGACGCCGTCTTGCTCTTTCTTCACGTCCTCGACTTTTTCCCCTTGCCGGCAGGTGAAATCCGCACGCTCCGCCACTTTCTTCCAGAAGGCAATCAAATCTTCTTTGGAAAGTTCGGTTTTCTTGAATTTTCCGTGCATGGGAAATTCGACCGGACTGGTCATCACCAGTTTCTGGCGCGGGTATTTCGCAACGGTTCCGCCAATTTCGCCCGCATCGAGCGTGAGGTACCGCATCTTTTTCTCGATGGCGCGCAACGAGGCGCTAATGCCCGCCGGGCCGGCGCCCACAATCAATACGTCATAGGCGCCCGAGATTGGGCGGCCTCCGGCGGAAGCCATTCGGTTAGCGATCGTGTCGATGCACTCGCGGCCCTGATTCACGGCGTTTTTGATGAGCGCCAGGCCGCCGAGTTCGCCGACGATGAACATGTTCTTGATGGTGGTCTCGTATTCGGGCGTTAAATAGGGCATGTCCTCGCCCATGCTGGGGCTGGCCATCACCATGGTGATGGCGCCCACGGGACAAACCTCGGCGCACAGGCTGTGGCCGATGCATTTGTAGCCGTTGACGATCACCGCTTTGCCGCCGAGCATGGCCAGCACGTCGCCCTCGGGGCAAACCATGGTGCAGGCCGCGCAGCCGATGCAGTAGTTGGCGTCAATGTGGGGATGCTGAGATCTCGGTCCTTCGGAGAACAGTTTTCCTTTTTCCGCAGCCGCGCGCGCCAGCTCGGCTCTTTTCTTTTCCTTCCGGAGATACTTCCACAGGAAGAAGCCGATGATCAGTGCGGCGACGAGAAAAGAGAAAAGGTTATCCATGGATGCGGCGAAATCCCCTGGTCAAAGTTGCTCGGCTCACTCGAGCTTTGGCTAAATCCGTTTCCTCAGATTCTATAGCCCATGAACAGCGCCAGAGCAATGTGCACGATGGCCAGAATGGCGAAGGCATAACTAAACGGCCGGTGAACGACGTGCCAGAGTTGGAAGATGCGGTGCGTGCGGCTGAGAAACGCGATGCTTTTCGAGAGCTTGGCCTCGGTTTTCGCGACCTTGATGGCACGCTCCAGCCGATGGTCCCGCGTAGGCAGCAAACCAAAGAAAGAGAAAAACCACGCGCCAAATCCCGCCTGCTGCAGACGAACCAGCGAGGTCCGGAACGGGCGCTTGAAATCGATGAACACCATGGAAATCAGCGAGATCACGGCGGGAGTTTTGGCAACCTCCGCCGCAGAAGGCAGCTGGTACAAAGCATCCGCGGCAAAGCCAAAAGTCGCGCGCTGTTCGGCAAGCTCTTTTTTTAGCGCCGCTTCCTTCTCCTGAATTTCCTTCATGGAGAGTTCCGCGGCGCTCAGGTTGCGCGGAATCTGCGAATAGAGGTAGCGGCCGACAAAGCCGCTCAGGGTCACCATCAGCATGCTCCAGAAGGCCATGCCGGCGATGTTGCCGAATTTAAACGAAGAATGAAACGCGATGATGATCGGAGCGGTGGTCCCGAGCACGATGTGGAAATCCAGCCAGTGGCGGGAATTTCCCTGCCGGCCGAGCCAGCCCCACTTCTTCCGCAGCGGATAAAGATAGATCAAGAAAAACATCAACACCCCGAGCATGCCGAGCCGGATGCCAATGGTCCCGCTGGGACGCAGCAGGTCATGTTTGGGCGAGAAAGGGCGTTGGGCGGCGCTGAGGGAGTAATAGTCGTAGCCGTAGCCGGCGATGACCAGCACAACGGCGAGGGCCAGCATCCACGCGAGGAACAGGCGCGTGCGATGGCCTCTTTCGGCGTCCTCGCGCGCCAGAACCGCACTGCGTACACTTGCAGAAGCACTCATGGTTTGGCCTCCAAATCCTCCACGCGGATGGTCGCGCGGAATCTCTTGTAACCGGTAAAGCGGTGAATATTGCGCCAGTGCTGGCGCGCCGTTTCAACGTCGATGATGGCGGAGATCGGCATCCAATAAGACTCGTCGGGGTCGTGGAACTGAATCTTGGCGTAATGGATTTCGCTGCGAAGACCCTGCAACCCCAAATCGCTCAAACTGGAATCCAGCGAAGCCACCAATTTGGCGATCGCGCCGCTCTGCGGCTCGATCCAAATCGTTCCGGAGAGAGGAAGCGGATAAGTGTGGCCGCGCAGTTGCAGCGCGGCCGGAGAAGCAGCGCCCGGGACGAACTTGAAATTGATTTTGTCATAGGTTACGCCATCGACGCTTTCCTGCCCCGCGGGACTGAAGGCGTAGCTGGACTCGTAGCTCGGGTGCATGATCAGCAGCATGGCGGTGAAGCCGTTGGTGATGAGCAGGGTGCGCGAAGAATCGCGAAACGCGGCCTTGCGCGTGTCCCGGGATTCCACGAGCTTCAGCGACCCGCTGGTCGGGCTGGACTGCAGCTGATAATCGAAGACCGAGTCCTCACGATAGTCGACCTTGCCGTTCTTCCCCACCACGGCCTGCGAAACATTTTCCGTGCAAACCACGTTGGTGGACTGCTCGAAGAACTTGTCCACCGACTGACGCGCCTTTTGAAAAGCTTCCATCCCCGGCGAAGCCGGAGCCGGATTGGCGGGCGCAGGCGCGGAAGGAATAGAAGGTTCTGCAACCGAAGCTTGGCCCCGTGCGCCACGGGAAAAGAAAAGGAGGGCCCCCGCAACCAGCAAGAAAGACCATCCCTGCCGTGAAATGCAGCTTGAAATTCGTTTGCCACGGCGGCGGCTCATTTACGGGAGCCTCCAAGCCGGTAGCCAAACACCGTGGACCACTGCGTGTAACTCATACTGGCGCCCTGATACCAGCCGAAATTGCCTTCCAGGAAATAGCGCGGGCCCACGTTCCAATCGACCACGCCGTTGACGAAATTGGAGTTCGTGTTGGTCGAAAGCGGTGTGTAGAAATTCTGGTGCCCGCCATAAACCTGCACGCGGAAGGCATCGGTCAAGCTCTTGGAAAGAGAAAACGATTCATATTTGCCGCTTCCAAAAGCGCTGTCGAATTTGGAATAGTGCAAGTCCAAAAGCACCCCAGTCTTCCAAATTTGCCCCAAGGAGAGGCCGTAAGCCTGGTTCCAGGAGTTTTTCTTGTCGGTGGTGGTTTTGCTCTTTCCCAGGCTGGCGAATAACCCGATGCGTTTGGGCAGCGCCAAGCGCACCTCGCCGCTGAAGCCTTGAAACAGATACTGGTCCAGCAAACCGGTTCCCAGCAGGCGCGGATTGAAAGTGGGCAGGGTTTTGAAGTAGTTGTGGTTCACGCCGAAGCCGAACATTCTCGTGGGCTGGAAGTGCAAGGCCGAATAGCTCTGCGAAACCTCCGTGGGGTTGCTGCCGCCGCT
>QHYJ01000238.1 GCA_003223255.1 Acidobacteriota bacterium
GCTCGTCGGATGCTTCGTGACGTTAACGTGCAGGATGCGCCGACGATCATGACTGATGACGAAGAAGCAGTAGAGCATGCCGAACGTAATCGTTGGCGCGGTGAAAAAATCCATGGCCGCAATCGCTTCCCGATGGTTTCGAAGGAACGCCAGCCAGCGCTTGGCCCGGTCAGGATCTCTCGGTGCTCGCTTCATCCAACGGGAGATAGTTCTCTCGGAAAGGTCAAAACCGAGCATGCGGAGTTCCCCATGGATCCGCGGCGCTCCCCAGGTTGGGTTTTCAACGACCATACGAAAGATTAATTCCCGAACCTCCTTCGGTGTTGGTCTTCTTCCGACCGGCCCCCGGACTCTGGAGATCAGCCGCCAGTAGATTCGAAAACCAGCCCGGTGCCAACGGACGACGGTTTCCGGCGTGACCAGGATGAGAGAATGTTTCCAAGCCGACCAAACCCACCGAGCGATCACCCAGAAAAGCTTATCGAAGAGGCCGAGACTTGGCCGGGGATGTCGACGCTTGAGCGCGACGAGTTGTTGACGCAAAGCGAGATTCTCAAGAAGGAGAGTTCGCCGCTCACGAAAGAAGCGGACCAGCATTCCGAAGCAGAGCGCGACGAAGCGAAACATGGTCCGGATTTATAACAGAATGGCGGTGGGAGGGCAGCAGGTATGTTATTGATTTCACGGCTGGCTGGAGTTCTGGCGAACCACAGAGAAAACGGGAAGGAAGGTGAAGGTTACGTGGCAGGGTCGACAGACGCCGCGGCGAATTTCAATCCAGTCGTGAGTTTCATCATGCGCCTGTTTGCGCCGCCGGCCGTGCCCGGTAATCGAATCGCACAAGCACTTAGGACATCGGCGAGGGATCTGCTCGTTGCCGCCAGCAGTCCAGTCGAAATCTGGGTTGCAAGGATCCCCCCGAAGTGGGATAAAGAGAATCGTACTGCATGGGAAGCTCTCTCCCTAAACAGAGTCTTGTGAGGATTAGTGTTTAGAAGAGGGCTTCCTCTTCCCCACGAAGTTAGAGTGAAAGCAATAATACTCTCCAACTCTCTGTCTGTCTTTTTTAACGTTGGATCAAGATTGGCCGGTTAACCGCCAGAAACTAGCCTAGAGAAATCCCTGTCCTCAGGTTTTTGACCTGCTGATCTTGGCTTCGTAATTCCTTACTGTTCTGCCTTAGCGGTCCGACGCTTGTTGTCGGTGTATGTGGTAGATACGAAGAGCTTCGTTCTCAAAAAATACATCGGTGTTGGAATGGTTTTGCCGGTAGTTTTCACAGAGTTGTAGCGCCGCTGCTTCCAAGCTGGCTCGTCCGCCCGGCGAGCGATAATTGCGGTAGGTAGGGTCGGTGAGCACGGAGAAAGAAACGGTCTCAGGCTCACGGGAAAAAATCTGAAAAGGTTTCTTCTCTACATAAACAAACAAATCTTCTTGCTCGTCCGGAAAGCGGAACTCCGGGCTCGCGGCCCGGGTGCGATATTTTTCGACAAACCCGGCCAGATCTTCATGCCCTCCCAAGCCAAGCGTTTCAGCTAACTGCTCTACCGGTGCTGCCACGACCCACGACTGCCGTGGGAATCGGTATGCGATTTCCTGTGTTGCACGCGCTGCGGCTTCATACTCGAGGCATCGGCCAGACAACCTTTGCGGTGGAAACCAAATCACCGCAGCGAACAAACAGGCAGCGAGCAGTAGGGTTTCCGCGCTTCTGCGGTTCCGACCTACTAATTGCGCCTCTATAAAGGCAAGGAAGCAGCCCACAAGAATGGCCGCGGCAACGGGTAAGATCGTGCGCATTTCGTCAGGGATAATGATGATTGTGGATAAGGTCGCTACGGCTATCAATCCGTAACACAGCAGCACGAAGGCAAAGAGGCCCGCCATGGGTCGAAGCAGCAAAACCCCCGCCGCAACCAGCAAGATTATGAGCAAGACCTGTGAAATGAGGCCGGTCAACAACAGGCAGCACATGAAATCCAGCAAGGAATCCCAACCCCGTGAGTTCCGATACCAATCCGCGAGAAACGTGAGAGCCAAGAGAAGGAATAGCAAGCCGAGAGCAAATTCAGGCCGCGCTCGAACGGTTGCCGGCGAGCCTGCGAAGACACTCTTAATTTTTTCCATCGCGGACATGGCCATACCCGTTTGGTTTCTCGCGAGCGGGAATGCCGCTGCTCCTAGGCAGTAGATGGCGGCGACAACCGCAACGCCTACACGGGCACAGAACTGGATGAGCAACCCCGTGGCTAGAACCACTAACAGGCCAATTGCAGGTGCCAAGAAGCGCGTTACCTGCATGGAATCCGCCCCGCTAAGCAAGGATGTGGTTGCGATCATGGCCGGGAATACGAACGGCCGCCCGGCAGGATGCATATTGAGCATCAATTCTCGTGCACGCAGGAGAGCCGAGTATTGCTCAGGTTGATCAAAACGCAATTGCTGAACCGCGTGCTCGGTGCGCAATACTAGGGTCATTCCCAGCACCACAACAAAGCATGCGCCCAGCAGTTCCTTGCCTTCCAATAGTCTCAGCCATGAGTTTACGCGTAATCCCCAAGACCAGCGGCCGCCAGTGGATGTGCGCTTACGACTCAGGAACAGGTTGAACGACCGAGATTCCACCCGGCGCATTATGTTTATCGTGGTTGTTTGTAGGCTCGTCCACAAACCGCGCGATATCCGGCCGCCGCGTCTGCGAAACCAGCCGAGGCCAATCGCGCCCAAAAAAAACAAAACAACCGCGATCGCGCCAAACACCCTCAAGCTGCACAAGAGAAAAACTAGGATCGTCACGCACAGCACGGTGCGGACCCCGTTGCCAGCGATCCGAATGACCCTAGGTGCATGCGGCCTGCCCGAAAAGAGACGCGTAGGAAACCAAAAAAACGTTAGAAGGAAGACCACGAGGATCCAAAATCCCTTGAGTGCATCTAGCGCGGGCATGAAGAAAAGCTCACGAAATCGAGTAATGATAATCAGGGTGGTGCAGGACCCGTCTAACCGCCGCGTTGGCTATCCATAAAACTACCGCGGACCCCACGAGCAGCCCGACGGCGGCATATTGCACTCCCCACAAATGGCTGAGAGCGTATCCAATCAGAAGATTCACTGCAACTCCAACTGCTACGGCCCGTGAGGCCCGGGAAATGGCATTTACGCTGGCTAAAATTATGATTTCGAGCAAAGCTCCACTCAGCATGAGATAACCAAAACCTCCGAGCACGGCCGTTTGCAATAATCTGGGCGCGGGGACGGGGCGGTCTGACCGAGAGAAGGCGAACCAAGCACTCAAGGCAATCGCAACGAAGGCAGCGAAGATGACGAACATCGATTTCAAGTGACGCTTCCCGAGACTCACCTTCAGTCTCTCGTTTGCGTGCTGCGGCAGCTCCGTAGCCAGCCTTTGCCAGAACCGCAAGAACGCATCCGCGAGATATTCCACGACTGCGGCGGTAATCAGGAAAGCCAGCAGCACCAGATCCGTGCCCTCCTTGTACGCGGCGTCAATTCCAAAACTTAAGCCGGAAATCCAGGGAACTGCGCTTCCTGCAGTCAACCGGTCGGCAAAGAGAAAGCTGAAATAGAGAGTACCGTAGACATAGAAAGGCACCAGCGAGATGAACAAGACGCTGCCTCGTGGCCGCGCGCTGTCCTTGCTCTTGGGGTTCTTATTCTCAGCGTGATAAGAGCCTGCCAGCACGCAACCGAGGGCGCACGACACTGCCAGCAACGGGCACAAGACCAACAGCGTGGTAGTGCCGGGGTTGGCGAGAATTTTTATCAAACCACCAACGAAAATGCTAAGAAAAAAAACCAGCGGGATAAACCAGCCGTTCCCCTGTACAGAAAGCACGGCGCAGAGCATCCACAGAAGGCTCAGGGCCAGATAGTTGATGGCAGCCAGCACAAGGTAGTTGGAGGCAAATAGATGAAAATAAGAACCCGCCATCATCCCCAGCAATGCCAGAACCAGGCTGCTCGTCAGTCCTATGTTTAGAAGTGAGATACAAGTGCGATGGGCCAAAACCGGCTCTTCGAGCCCGTAATAGAAGTTCCCACTGCGGGAAATCATCTGGACGAAACCGCCCGTTGTGATAAGACTAGCAATCAGGGAAAGGCTTAACGCTCCCCCGATCTCGGCGGAAACCCGCAAGGCGTCCGGTTTCCAGTACTCCAAAGCCAGCATCACCATCCAAGGAATGGCGTAGGCCAAACTGAGGGAAAACTTGCGCATCGCACATCCCGTCTCCGCCCAAACGGAGAGGCGCTCAGAGTTTTGGCTGGCCTTCTCATCCGGCGCGGGGTTCTGCTGGAGACGCGCGAAGAGATGTTCTGCCAAAGAAAAAATATCCGGAAAGCCCCGCTCTTTCGCGGACCGATCGGTGTACCCCAACGACTCCATCAGGGCGGCAACCTCGCGGGCGTGCACAACGCGCACCGGGTTTACACGACTGTCGATCAGCCGGTCTTGCTGGCTTTTGTGGTTCATGCGTCTCCCTCGCAAGTCAGAAGTGACCTCCCACGGGGAGAAGTTAACAGGGTTGCGATCTCTTTTGGCCCCACAAAGCCCTCGGCGGGGAAACGATGGACAGAATGCGTGACGGCATCCGCGACAACCAAATAGTTGCCCGCCTGCCGCCAGAAGTGTGTGTTATCGGAACCGACTGCCGATGAATGTTCGAAGGCGCGGAGCATCTTGCTCTCCAAGCTACACTGATGATCATGCAACGCGTTGCTTCGAGCGGCAAAGTTCGGTTCGCCCCAGCCAAAACCATCCAAGCCATAGAGAAAGGCAGTCCACCACGCATAATTGAACTTTTCCGCGCTGAAAGGCTCCTGTTCCGTCGTTGTGGTGGTGGCAAAAATTTGCGCGCCATAGCGTTGACGATATTTGAGAGCGAGGTTCAAGCGTGCCCGCCACTCGGGAACACTTTCATAGCTTCCGTTGTTCACTGGAAAGGATTCCAGCAGGAAAAGATCACGCCGATCCAAGAGCGGAGGCACATGGTCAGGATTCTTCGCGGTCCCGTCGGCGTAAGGGAGTTTGTCTTCAAGGCTGAACAAATGGTCAAGAAAGTACGCATTCATGAACGCGCTGAGACCGAGCTCATGGATGATGCGGACGGCCATATTCTGTCGC
>QHYJ01000046.1:0-2887 GCA_003223255.1 Acidobacteriota bacterium
ACGGAATCGGCAAATTCCCACATAGGTTGATTACTTGCCGTATAAGCGTTGACCGGTCCACCGAAATTGCTGAATTGGGAAAAGGTAAGGTAAGGCCAACTCGTCTGACCAGCGACAAACTTGGTAAATGTGCCTGTAAGCCCTAGCGCGGCAATGGCAGAATCCGGTGGGGCGGTAGCGCCCTCATTGGCAATGGCTCTGAGGAAACCGAAGCGGAAGTTGTTGACAGTGCTGCCCGCTAAGGTGATGGTATGAGAAACCATCCAGCTCTTGGCAGTTTCCTCAAAGAAAAGATAGCCTTCCGGCTGCGAGACTGTCCCATTAAAACTAGTGTTTCTATATGTAGCATACGTTCCCCGTCCGAAGATCGTGCCCCACCGACCCAGGTTCTGGTCAAGCCGGTACGTCTGCTGGTTCGAAGTAAGGGGGAAGGCCCCAGTCACCCGGAGATTGTTTCCACCATTGGTCGCGGGATTAGCATTGGGAGCAGGAAAAAAGAGCTTAGCAGTAACTTGTGCCAGCCGAGAAAAGCTCGTCGACGGGATTTTGTTGCCTGGAAAAGGCGAGCCCGTAGTCGGGTCGACTGGCATGCAGGGCTGATCTTGCGCCAGAGCCGCGGTACAGGCTGCTGAACCAAATGGGGGCAGACCCGACGCAGAGAAATCTCCGGTGAGTTGTGCCGGGTCCGGAGCATTGCCCGTTACGCTGAATCCGTTGCGAATCCGCCAGCCTTCATAGTTCGCTAACCAAAACGTTTTGTCTTTTCCATTGTAAAGCTTTCCTAAGTAGGCAGGGCCCCCTGCGACAAACCCGAATTGATTTTGTCGCAGTTCCGGAATTTTTGTCTGGAAGGCTGATCTGGCATCAAAGGCATCGTTCCTGACGGTCTCGAATACGGTGCCGTGCACCTGGTTGCCGCCACTCTTACTCACGATATTGACCTGATTGGCGCTAAAACCGTACTCCGCCGAGTAAGTGCCGCCTACCTCTTTGAATTCTTGGATTGCATCCTGCGACAAAATCACGGCGGGTGTGTTCAGGGATGTGTCCGTATTGACCAAAACGTCTAGCGTGTAATTATTCGAAGTCGGCCTGCCCCCGTTGATGCTAATCGCGTTAACCTGCCCTTGACGCATCGTGGCTTGCTCGCCACCGACAGTCACTGCGCCCTCTCCTAGAAGGAGCAATTGCACAAAGTTACGCCCGTTCAGAGGCAGTTCCTCCACTTGTTTTTGTGTAATCAAACTAGAGACCGCGGAGTTGTCAGTATCGAGAGCAACGGCGCTAGCCTGCACTTGCACCACCTCCGTGACTGCGCCAGGCTTAAGCACGATATTTACGCGCGCTTGCTGATCCACCGCCAGCGTAAACTCGTTCGATATCGACTTTTGGAACCCACTCGCCGTCACGGTAACTTTGTAATTTGCCGGATTAAGATACGGAACTGTGTAATCTCCAGTCGAACTGGTTTGGGTACGAATCACAAGTCCTGTCGCAGTGTTCGTCACCTCGACTTGGGCGTTGGCGATGACCCCGCCTGTGGCGTCCGTAACCGTCCCAAGAATGGTGCCGCTCGCGCCGCCCTGGCCGTAGAGAACTCCCGCCGCCGAAGTGATCAAAAGGCAGAGCAAGAGAATGCGTGTCTTCGCAGACATAATTCTTCCCTCCTCGTGACACCCCCAACTCGGTGGGAGTTGCATTCCGAATCTCAGAAATCGCGTTCGCGGAACCCGCCCCTGCCCCACACGGTTGTACCAGTGTACTTGGCCGCGGATACTCCCACTGCTCGCAGCGAGGGTCAACTTCCAACACACGAACTCTCCGCATTTCGCTATGAGAAACTGAGGACCTGCGGGAAGGCAGGCCCGCCAAAGTGCTGTTGGGCAAGCAATTCAGAGGGCCGGTTGAGCGACATCCGCTGTTCGGCGAATCGGGCGTGTGCCGCCTATCGTTTTGCAGTGTAGAAACAGGCTTACGAGACGGGCCTTCTGGAGGAAAATCCCAAATCCACAGTGGGCCGAAGGACAGCAGTCGCTTCAGTGCGCCAGGTGTTGATGGGAGGATTCGTGAGGTTCTGTTCGAACCAACTGTGCCAGAGCGTCGTTGGGATAGTAATGATCGACCGAAGCAGGAGTGATCAGCTTATGTTCTACGAAAACCGCGGGGGGCACCGGGCGTTGGTTAAGGATGTCGAGGCTGACGCGAATCAGATTCTCACCGTACCGCTCGGGGAAGTAAGCCACCGAACCGACAAATCTCGTTTTGGGCTGACGGAGTTCCGCTCGCCCTTCCGGCGAGGCATTCTGCCCCATAATGACGCAGTTCTCCGTGCGGCCCGCTTCCTGAAAAGCGCGGAGGGCGCCAAGTGCGCTCGGATCATTAATGGCCCCGACCACCACATGCCCGGGGTGCGAGAAACGCAGGTGCTTGCGCACGGCTTCAAAGCTGGGCCCCAGTTCACCGTCGCCTTCCAGGTAAGTCACGCGGCAATTCGCCGCGCTTGGCAGTACTAGATTGATTCCCACCAGTAATCCTGACAGTCGCATATGGGGAACATTGCCGGCGCGTTTCAGTTCGAGCAAGAGAATTTCGTCCACTTCCGCGTGCCAGAGTTCCTTGACCCAGCGGCCCAGGTAACGCCCGCCGATCAATCCAGCCTCGTAATTGTTCGCGCCGTAATATGTCGCCCCGGGATGAGGAATATCAATCGCGATCATGGGAATGCCAGCCTCGCGATACTTCGCCGCAACGATTGGCGCGACCTCTTCGTTGGTTTGAAATTCGATCGCCAGATCGACTTTTTCGCGCACCAGCAAATCGGCGTTGCGCTGAGCAATCTTGGCGCTGTAGCGGTTATCGAGGCAGATGAGTTCGATTCCCTCGGCGG
>QHYJ01000046.1:2896-34010 GCA_003223255.1 Acidobacteriota bacterium
GGCCGCGTATCCTAGCCGGTAGAGCCTCTGCTTCCACGGTCGTACCCGTGATTGATAGAGATTCTGACCGACCTTATCGATCATGCCGCATTTCTCGAGGGTATAGAGAAGACGAAAGGCCATGGTCTTGGGCAGGCCGCATCGCGCACAAATCTCTTTGAGCGGCAGAGCTTCTCCCGGAGAGTGAAAAGCGCCCAACAGCTGAGAGGAGTGCACCAGGGATTTGACCAGGTATCGGTCTCGCGTCTGACCGGCGGAAGCCATACGGTTCGGACATCATGATTTATTTTGCCGATTTTGCAAAGCGAAATTTGCGATGGGTGGTCGAGCGGCGCAGGCCGTTGCCTAGATGCCCGCGTGGAACCGCCCTGGCCGCGAAGAAAGGCCAGGGAGCGAAAAATCCTGGAAAGAGAGCGCCGGCATTCACCCCTTCACGGATTCCAAGAAAACCGATAACCTGGGATGTGCGCAAGGATCAACGGAAATCGCTTTGCGGATGGGAGATAGGCAAGCAGGGATTCTACAAGGCGAAATTACCGAGTGCTTCTGCGTTTTCACCTTCGGTGCGGCGAGCCGCAAAGGTCTTTGCCGTTGTGCCCCTTGGGGCATGCGGTCGAGCCCTTTTCATTTCGCAATGCAAAACGAAAAAAGTTGCTCCGGAAAAGCGTGACCGCTTCCCCGAAACGATTGTAATCTTCCGCTCCCGAAAGAGGTGCGCATGGACTCGCCGATGATTGACAAGGTTTTTGCTGCGCTGGAGACATTTCGCATCGAACTTCCCTCCTGGGGCTTCGCCAATACCGGAACTCGTTTCGGAAAATTCATTCAGCCTGCGGCCGCTACCACCACCGAGGAGAAGTTCAGCGATGCTGGTCAAGTGCACCTCCTCACCGGAGTGTGCCCGACGGTCGCTTTGCACGTGCTGTGGGATTGTCCGGAAGGCGTACAAAGCACGGAGGAAATCAGGCGCTTCGCAAGCCGCTACGGAGTCGCGCCGGGATCCATTAATCCCAATCTTTTTCAGGATCAGGAATATAAGTACGGATCGTTTGGAAATCCTGACAGCTCCCTCCGACGCCGCGCCTTGCAGCACACCAAAGACAGCATCGAAATCGCCAAGCGCCTAAACAGCAGGGATATTTCGCTTTGGTTTGCGGACGGTTCGAATTATCCCGGGACGGCAAACATCCGTCAGCGCAAGAAGTGGTTTGCGGAAGCGCTGAAGGAATCGCACGGAGAGCTGTCCCGAGACCAGCGCTTGCTCGTTGAGTACAAACCCTTCGAACCCGCCTTTTATCACACGGACATCGCCGACTGGGGGATGGCTTTCATCCTCTCGCGTGCCGCAGGCCCACAAGCCAAGGTTCTTGTTGATACCGGACACCACTACGCGGCCCAGAATATTGAGCAAATCGTCGCCTGGCTGCTCTCCGAAGACATGCTCGGGGGCTTTCATTTCAATGACCGTCGCTACGCCGACGACGATTTGACCCTGGGATCGATTGACCCATATCAAGTCTTCCGGATCTTCCACGAAATCCATTTCTTTGAGTGGGAGACGGATCGGCGAGCTGACATCGCCTATATGGTGGATCAAAGCCATAATCTCAAAGGCAAGATCGAAGCCATGATTCAGACCGTGGCGATGGCTCAACAGCTGTTTGCTAAGGCGGCATTGGTGGACGGGAAGAAACTCGCGACCGCGCAGAAGAACTGCAATTTGGTCCAAGCAGAGTCGCTGCTGCAGGACGCTTTCGCGACCGATGTCCGGCCCGTGATCCAGGACTGGAAAGTTTCCAAGGGTTTACCCAAAGATTCATTGGAGGCATTTCGGCAGAGCGGCTACCTCGAGCGCATCACGAAGCAACGGGCAGCCAAAAACGCCCACAACGTTTCATCCTATGCCTGACCTCCCTCACTCCAAAGCTTATCTGGCTTTCGATTTCGGAGCGGAAAGCGGACGTGCGGTTCTTGCCCATCTGCGGTCGGGAATTCTCACGACTGAAGAAGTGCACCGTTTTGGCAATGAGCCCGTCGAATACGGAGGTTCGCTGCATTGGGACGTCCTGCGTCTGTGGTTCGAAGTGCGCAAGGCCCTGACCCGTGTGGAGGAGGCGGAGCTGGCAGGCATCGCCGTGGACGCGTGGGGGGTAGACTACGCCTTACTTGGGGAACGCGGAGAGCTGCTCCAGAATCCGTATCACTATCGCGACCGCCGCACCCAGGGCATCATGGAAGAGGTATTTCGAAGGTTATCGAAGGAGGAGATCTACCGGGCAACGGGCATTCAGTTCATGCCGATCAACACCATCTACCAGCTCCTCGCCGCGCAGCGCGACACGCCGACCATCGTTGCGGCAGCCAAGCGACTGCTTACCATTCCCGACCTCTTCAATTACTGGCTCACGGGAAATGCCGTTTGCGAATTCACGAACGCAACCACCACCCAGCTCGTCGACCCCTTCCGGCGCACGTGGGCAGTTGATTTAATGCAAAAGGTTGGGCTGCGTTCTGAGCTCCCGGCATCGATCGTCCCGTCGGGCACGATCCTCGGAACTTTGCGGTCTTCTATCGCGCAAAATTCTTCTTTGGCTCGAACACCGGTTATTGCTCCCGCCTGCCACGATACCGGTTCGGCCGTTGCGGCGATCACAGCTCGCGATGGCACTGCGTTCCTCAGTTCCGGAACTTGGTCTCTGATCGGTACCGAACTCGACGCACCAATCGTAACGCCTCAGGCACTGAAGCTGAACTTTACAAACGAAGGCGGCGTGCATGGGACGACGCGCCTGCTAAAGAACGTGATGGGGCTGTGGATGCTGCAAGGCTGCAGAAGTTACTGGAGCACGCAGGGACAGAACGCGGATTATCACGAGCTTGTGGAACTGGCCGGGCGCGAGCCAGCCTTCCGACATCTGGTGGACCCTGACGACGAGTGCTTTCTGCGGACGGCCAATATGCCTGCCGCCATCGACGATTTCTGCACGAAGACCGGCCAGCCGGCGCCATCGACTCCGGGCGCCTACGTGCGTTGCGTGTTAGAGAGCTTGGCCTTGAAGTATCGTGCGGTTCTCCGCAGCCTCGAGCAGCTTTGCGGCAAGCGCATCGAACAGATTCGCGTTATCGGCGGGGGGTCGAAGAATCGCCTGCTGAACCAGTTCACTGCCGAGGCAACGGGCCTAAGGGTTTTAGCCGGTCCTGCCGAAGCAACCGCTTTAGGCAACGTGGCAGTCCAGATCCTGGCCACCGGAGGCGCCGGTTCCCTGAAAGAAGTTCGCGCCATCGTCGATCGGTCTTTTCCAACCGAGGTGTTCAACCCCATGGATCCCAAGCGATGGGAGGAACAGGCCAGGCGCTTCCAACATTACAGCGAGGTGACCTATGCCGCAAATTAGGGAGACGAGCCGACTGAAAGATTTGTGGAATGAAGAACACGCGAAGAAGATGGCCGCAAACCAGCTCGCCATGCTGCGTTACCGGTCGAATCTCCTGGGTGCAGACCTGCGCATCACAAACTTCGGGGGCGGAAACACCAGTTCCAAGATTGAACTCCCCGACCCATTCACGGGCAAGAATGTGCGCGTTCTGGCCGTCAAAGGAAGCGGCGGTGATCTGGGGTCCATTACCGAGGCCGGCTTTGCCCTGCTCTATCTGGATCGCCTGGAAGCGCTCAAGGGTCTTTACCGCGGTGAACCGTTCGAAGATGAGATGGTTGGTTACTACCCTTTAGCGGCGTTTGGCGAAAACCGTGTTGCCGCATCCATTGATACACCCTTACACGCCTTCTTGCCGTTCCCCCATGTCGACCACCTGCACCCCGATTGGGCGATCGCGCTGGCGGCAAGCGCCAACGGCAAGAACAAACTCGATGAATTCAATCGGCTCTTCGGCCACAGCATTGTCTGGGTCCCTTGGCAACGTCCGGGATTCGACCTGGCCCTGCTGATTGAAAAGGCGGTGCGGGAAAACCCGGGTACGGACGGCATCATTCTCGGCGGACATGGGCTTTTCACCTGGGGAATGACACAACGCGAATGCTACCTGAACTCGATTCACATTATTGATCAGATGGGCGAATTCATCGAGCGGCACCAGGCTAAGAAAGGAGCCCGGTTCGGCGGGCCCGACGGCGCGCCCGTTCAGGATCGCCAGGGAATCGTCGCTCAGATTCTGCCAACGTTGCGTGGGGCTCTCTCCTCCACGCGACGTGTGATCGCCCACTATTCCGATGACCCGGACGCGTTGACCTTCGCAGGTGCAAAGTGGGCGAGAGACTTGGCAAGGCTTGGGACCAGTTGCCCGGATCACTTTCTGAGAACACGCGTGTGCCCCATGTTCTTAAGCTGGGATGCGAACAAGGAGACCGTGGCAACCCTGAAGTCACGGATCCAGGATCAAGTCAACGAGTATCGCGCCGCCTACAAGCAGTACTATGAGTCTTTTGCAACTCCAGATTCTCCTAAACTCCGGGATTCTAATCCATCCGTGGTCATCATTCCGGGATTGGGCCTGTTTGGCTTCGGCAAAAACAAAAAAGAGGCACGCATCACAACCGAGTTTTTCATCAACGCCATTCACGTCATGGCCGGAGCGAATGCGCTTGAGGAAGGTAAAGCGCCAAGTCCGTTGCCTCAGGCACGCACGGCTGAACAATCCAAGCAGTTCACCGAGTTTCACAATTACGTCGCCCTCCCGCGTTCTGAAGCCTTCCGCATCGAATACTGGGCATTGGAAGAGGCCAAGCTGCAACGCATGCCTGTGGAAGCCGAGTTCAGCAGGAAGATTTTTCTCGTCGTTGGAGGCGCGAACGGTATCGGCCGGGAAACCGCACTCCTGCTTGCGAAAAAAGGCGCCCACGTGGTCGTCGCCGATTTCGATCTGGAGGGCGTCAAGGAAGTTGCGGCCGAAGCCGGCCGACTGGGATCACCCGAATCCGCCGCACACACGGCGGTCGATCTCGGTTCTTCGCAAAGCCTTCTCGAAGCCACAAAATTCACGATCCTGCAATTCGGCGGCATCGACGGAATTGTGAATACCGCCGCCGTCTACCCCGTCGCAGGAGCAGAGGGAGAGTTGTCCGATGCGCTGTGGGCGAAGACCTTTCTGGTGAACGTCACCGGAAACTATTGGTTGGCCCGCGAAACAGCCTGGGTCTTCGCCGACCAAAATCTGCCAGCTGCCATGGTCCTCGCCAGTTCTGCCAATGCTGTGGTACCCAAAAAGGGCAGCGAAGCCTACGATACCAGCAAGACGGCCTTAAACCATTTGATCCGGGAGCTGGCCATCAAGCTTAGCCCGCTGGTTCGGGTCAACGGAATCGCTCCTGCCACGGTGGTTGCCGGCTCCACGATGTTTCCACGCGACCGGGTGATCCAATCGCTCGAGAAGTACAAAATCGCTTTCTCAGAAACTGAATCTACCGGAGAACTCCGCTCGAAACTGGCCGACTTCTACGCGCAACGCACCCTCACCCGGCTCCGCATTCTCCCGCAAGACTGTGCCAGCGCGATCGTCTGGCTGGCCGGCGAAGCGAGCGCCAAAACGACGGGACATGTAATTCCCGTTGATGGCGGGCTGCCGGAGGCTTTCTTGCGCTAAAGGGTGCCAGGAACGAATTGCTGGCCGCTGCCGGGCCAGAGCAAGTCTTGGGTTAACCACATGAAACGTATTTGCTTCGTTCTGCAAGTAAGACCGGAACGGCTGGAGGAATACAAAGCCCGCCACCGCCGCGTGTGGCCGGAGATGCTCTCGGCTTTGCGCGAGACGGGATGGAACAACTACTCGCTGTTTTTGCGTCCGGACGGATTGCTGGTCGGGTACCTCGAAACCGAAGACTTTGAACGGGCACGCGCGGGTATGGCTGGCCGCGAGGTCAATGAACGTTGGCAAAGAGAGATGGCTGGCTTTTTTGTGCAACCGGCTGGTGTCTTGCCCGATCGGGCTATGGAGCCGCTCGAAGAGGTGTTTCATCTCTAGCTCGAATGGTTAAGGACGGACATGTCAGCTAATCCTGTACTTGGCGTTTTCTTTCACTGGCTAGGCGGGCTCGCCTCGGGCAGTTTTTACGTTCCCTATCGCGGCGTCCGCCGTTGGTCCTGGGAGACTTATTGGCTGGTTGGTGGCTTCTTCAGTTGGATCATCGCTCCCTGGTTTCTCGGTCACCTGATGACGCGAGACCTGCTCTCGGTCTTGTCAGAGGCCCCCACAAGCACGTTGTTCTGGGCATTCTTTTTCGGCCTGCTGTGGGGAATCGGTGGGCTGACGTTCGGCCTTACCATGCGCTTCCTGGGTCTTTCCCTTGGGATGGCCGTGGCCCTCGGGCTGTGCGCAGCGTTCGGCACGCTGATGCCCCCCATCTTCAGCGGTGTGTTCGCCACGCAGGTTCTAGGCACAAGCTCCGGACGAGTCATTCTTCTCGGGATTTTTGTCTGTTTGCTGGGCATAGCGGCGGCAGGTCTGGCCGGGATTTTCAAAGAACGAGCCATGTCGCCGGAACAACAGAAGGCCGCCATTGAGGAGTTTGACTTGAAGAAGGGCCTTGCCGTCGCGACCCTGTCGGGAGTCATGAGCGCTTGCTTCGCGTACGGCCTAGCGGCGGGCGCACCCATCAAAGCGCTAACCCTGAAGCACGGCACGGCGCCGTTGTGGCAAGGGCTTCCCGTGCTGGTGGTGGTGCTGATCGGCGGCTTTACGACGAACTTCCTTTGGTGCCTCGCGCTGAACATTCGCAACCGCACTGGCTATCAATACTTCACGTCCGATCCCCAAAGGTACTCGCAGGTGGCAGAAGAAACGATCGTCGAAACCGCCATCGACGCTCCGAGTCGCGAGGTCGTGGAACACATTCCTTCAACCAAAAAAAACAATAACCAGGAACCCGTGCCGATGCTGGCCAATTACCTGCTTTGCGCCCTTGCCGGAACCACTTGGTACTTCCAGTTCTTTTTCTACACCATGGGCGAAACGCAAATGGGCAAGTACGGGTTCTCCAGTTGGACCCTGCACATGGCCAGCATCATCATTTTCAGCTCCCTGTGGGGCATCGGGCTGCAAGAATGGAAAGGCGCTGGTGCTCCGGCAATGCGGCTACTCACGTTGGCTCTTTTCCTGCTTGTGGGATCCACGATGATTGTTGGCTACGGAAATTACCTCGGGCTTGCGCATTAACCGCTGTTTCGGACAACACCGGCTGCACTGCGGCGGATAGGGGCACCTCAGGAAATCATGAAGCGTCAAAGAAAAGTTATCGAGACCTCTCGAACTTGGGTCGTGTTTCTTCTCGGGCTGTTTTTGCTGAGGAACTCCGTCTTCGCGGCGGTCGGCACAGGAAATCCAACAGACCTGCGCGCCGATTCGCTGACCGATCCGCTTGGCATTGATGCACCAAAACCACTGCTTTCGTGGCGCTTACAGGATGACCGCTCCGGGGCAAAACAGACCGCGTATGAGATCTTCGTCTATAGCAAACGGCCGACGGCCATCGAAGCGAAACCGGATGTGTGGGACAGCGGACGTGTGGCCTCAAGCACTTCGACGGGGGTGTCGTACGGCGGGCCGGAGCTCGAGCCGGAGAAACGCTATTTCTGGCGCGTCCGGCTGTGGGACAAAGACGGAAAGCCGTATCCGATCAGCGATATCTCCTGGTGGGAAACGGGCCTGCTGTCGCCGTCAAACTGGCGAGGCAAGTGGATTGGCTATGAGCCCCCGGAGCTGCACAGAATTCGTGAATCTGGCGCCCTGTGGATCACCAATTCCGCGTCTGAATCCTCGGAACCGCATGACACTCAGCACGACTTCCGCTTCGCCTTTCCTGTTGACCGGCCCGTGCAAAGCGCCTCTCTCTATGCTACGGGAGCGGACACGACGGCGGCTTGGATCAACGGCCGGCAAGTGCTCCAGGCTCAACCGCTCACGCCATGGCAGCAAATGCCCTGGGGAACCTACACTCGGGTCGACGTGACTCGATCCCTGCACTCCGGCGCCAATCTTCTGGCGATCGGCGTGACACGATTTCTCACCGCGAGGCAGAAGCAAGTTCCCACCCGCACGCCGATGAGCGCTTGTCTCTTCATCGCCTTTACCGATGGCTCGAGTGAGCTGTTCACCTCCGGTGTCACCGGATGGAAGGCCGCTTTGCAGGCCCCCGACGGCTGGTGGCGTGAGGACTTCTCGGATGCATCATGGGAAGCAGCGGAACCCTACGTCCCTGCTCCCGGGGGCTTTGATGGCCGCACCGGTCTACCTTGGCCGACGGGCCCCGTTGCCGCCCTGCGGCGCAATTTTCGGGAAGACCAGGCGATCGTCTCCGCCCGGCTTTATGCCACCGCACTTGGTGCGTACAAGTTTCGAATCAACGGGGAACCGGTTGGCGATCAGATCCTTGCTCCGGGCTGGACCGACTACCGGCAGCGGGTGCTGTACCAAGTCTATGACGTCACTCTACGGATCAAGCAAGGCAACAACGCGATTGCCGCGTATCTCGCCCCCGGCTGGTACAGCACGCCACTACGCTGGTTTCGCCAGGGAAACAACTACGGCAACACGCAACCGGCGTTGCGCGCGCAGTTGCGGCTGGAGCATGCGGACGGTTCGGTCGACTGGATTGCCACGGACGAAAACTGGAAGGCAGACCTTTCTCCGATCTTGCAGGCGGAGCTCTATGACGGTGAAACCCTCGACGCTCGCAAGGTGCAAGACGGCTGGGATACTGCAAACTTCTCCGATGCACATTGGCATCCGGTCATGCTGGTCCATCCCAATGAACCACGCATTGTCGCACAATACTTCCAACCGATCCGCGCCGAGCGCGTAATTTCGGCAAGGGCAATCACGAACCCATCTCCGGGCGTTTACGTCTTCGACTTTGGCCAGAACATGAGCGCCTTGCCCCGGCTGCGCGTCCGCGGAGTTCGCGGAGACGATATCAAGCTGCGTTTCGCCGAAGTCCTGAACTCCGACGGAACACTGTACGTGGAAAACCTACGCACGGCCAAAGCCACCGACCACTTCATCCTTGCCGGGAGCAAGACTAGTGAGGATTTTCAGCCAGAGTTTACCTTCCACGGCTTCCGCTATGCCGAGATCTCGGGGCTGCGCGACAGGCCGACAATTGATACGCTCAAGGCTGTTGTCCTCCACACGAATGCACCGTTTACCACGCGCTTCAGCACAGGCAACAGCATGGTGAATCAACTCTGGAGCAACATCCTTTGGGGACAGCGTTCCAACTTTGTAGGTGTTCCCACCGATTGCCCGCAGCGGGATGAGCGTCTGGGCTGGAGCGCAGACGCTCAGGTCTTTTGGCGTACTGCCTCTTACAACATGGATTTATCGGCCTTCAGCCGCAAGTACGCTGCCGATCTGCGGGGAACACAGGTGGGGACTGCCATGTACGGCATATTTGCGCCCGGAGTTGACACACCCAATCCTTTCTATGGCGCGGCGTGGAGTGACGCCGGGGTCATCGTTCCATGGACCGGCTGGATCCAGACCGGTGACCGGCGCATCATCGACGAGAATTGGGACGGAATGGAGAAATACCTCGCCGAGATCGGAGCCAAAAATCCAAATCACCTCTGGCAAAACGGATTTGGCGCGGCTTTCGGAGATTGGCTTACCCCAACAACCACCACACCGGAAGACCTGTTGGCTACCGCATATTGGGCCTACGACGTTTCGCTGATGAAGCAGATGGCGCTAGCCACGGGACGCACGGCCGAGGAGGAGAGATACGGGACCTTGTTCGGCGAGATCAAGAGCGCCTTCGAGAAGGCATACGTACGAGCCGACGGCTTTGTGGGAACAGTTGATCATTACCCCAGCATTCCCCCGCCTACCGTGCATCCGGACGAAGGCAGCCAAGACCAGGACCAGGTAGTCGAGACACAAACCGGCTACGTGCTTGCTCTTTATATGAACCTTGTGCCAGACGACCTACGGCCAGCCGCGGCACAAAAATTGGTCGAACTCATCAAGAACAATCACTGGCGGCTGGGTACAGGATTCTTAGGGACACCCTATCTCCTGGAAGTGCTGGCAGACACCGGCTATAGCGACGTCGCATATAGGCTGTTGCTGAGCCGCGAATATCCATCCTGGGGATATGTTATCGACCACGGCGGAACCACAACTTGGGAGAGATGGAACGGCGACCAAATGCTCCACGATCCGAGCATGAATTCCTTTAACCACTACGCCTATGGCGCGGTTGGAGAATGGCTGTACCGCTACGCCGCGGGTGTTGATACCGTCTCAAGTAATCCCGGGTTCCACACGATTTACCTTCACCCGAACTTCGATGCTCGGCTGGGAAACCTCAGCTTCGATGATGAGTCTGCCTATGGCGCGATTCATTCGGAGTGGACCGTCCAGGGAAGCCAGGCAACCTGGAAGGTGACGATTCCACCAAACGCGACGGCAGTTCTATCACCGCATGCGACCAACGCGGCATCCTTCCATTTGAAGGGAGTGCCACTGGAAAGGTCTGAACTGCATACCGATTCCTCCGGCCGCTTTGAGCTACCGGCGGGTTCCTATACTTTTACTGCGACGCTTACGAGCCCAGGATCAGCGAGCAGCGGCAGCATGATAAAGTGATTTCGATGAGTTCGTGTGGACCTGATTTTTGCGCCACACTCCAACATTGCAGGTAGGGCAGGATACTCTTTAAAAGAACGCAAAACGTCATTTGCGCGCAATCGAAAGACTCTTTCCTCTGGAGGAATAGGTGGGCTCAGGACACGGCACGCTCGGACCACCCAAAGTAGTCAACATAGAAGATCTCCGTCGTCTCGCTCACCGGCGGCTACCGCGACCGGTATTTGATTACCTGGATGGTGGCGCAGAAGACGAACTCACCTTGCGCGAAAACACTCGAGCGTTTCAGGACATCCACTTCCGCCCGCGCGGCGCAGTTGTAATAAAGGAGAAGTGTGACCTCGCAGTGCGCGTACTGGGACAGGAGCTTTTGTCTCCCGCGGTGCTGGCGCCGGTTGGCTACAGCCGTCTGATGCACCCTGGTGGCGAGGTCGCTGCGGCCCAAGCAGCGGGAGAAGCCGGTACCGCCTACATCCTCTCCACGATTTCAGGACACAAGCTCGAAGCTGTCAAAGCCGCCACCACAGGGCCCGCATGGTACCAATTGTATCTACTGGGCGGCCAGGGTGCAGCCGAAGCGGGAATTGAACGAGCCCAGCGCGCGGGCTACTCGGCCTTGGTAATTACCGTCGACACTCCGGTCGCCGGCATGAGAGAACGCGATCCTCGCAACGGCATGAAGGAGCTTCTCGGTAAGTCCTTCCTCGCGAAACTACCATACCTGCTGGAAATTATGGCCCATCCTCGATGGCTAGCTGCTTTCCTTGTAGATGGGGGAATGCCGAGACTGGAGAACATCGTCGTTCCCGGGCAAGAACCGATGAAGCTCGTCGACGTTGCCGCAGCTCTGGTCGACGCTGCAGTAACTTGGGCCGATTTGCGATGGATCCGAAAGGTCTGGACTGGACCTATCGTTGTAAAAGGCATCCTCACCGCGGGGGATGCAAGGCGCGCGGTCGACGAAGGCGCCGCCGCTGTTGTGGTCTCGAATCATGGCGGACGACAGCTCGATTCTGTCTCCGCCACAATTCGTGCCCTTCCGGAAGTTGTCTCTGCGGTCCATGGTCGAACGGAAGTCCTCATGGATGGAGGAGTCCGTCGAGGAAGCGATATCGTGAAAGCTATTTGTCTCGGCGCACGCGCCGTCCTCGTCGGCCGGGCCTATGCCTACGGACTTGGTGCCGCCGGAAAGGCGGGCGTCACCCGGGCGCTTGAAATTCTAAGAGCGGACATCGAGCGGACCCTTCGGTTGCTCGGCTGTCCTTCGGTTGCAACTCTTGATCGGTCTTATGTAGAAGTGCCCCACGCGTGGGAATGTCAGCGTGAAACGAACTAAAACCAATGAAAACCAAATTCCTTGTGCTCACCTCTTTCCTCCTGCAGTTGGCGTATGTCACGAGGGCACTGGCCCAGGTCCCCGCCGAAATTCGGAAGGGGCTCTGGAAGGCTCAATGGATCACCGCACCGAGCGCGCCTCAAAGAGAAAGTGTTGTTTTGCATTTCCGGAAGGTGTTTGAGATTTCCGGTGTTCCGGAGCGTTTTGTTGTTCACGTCAGCGCCGACAACCAGTTCCTTCTGTGCATTAACCAACATGAGATTGGCCGAGGTCCCGCACTAAGTGATCTGGCGCATTGGAAATACGAAACCTACGACCTGGCGGCATTCTTGCATCCCGGCCGGAATGAGCTTGCCGCGACAGTTTGGAACTTTGGCGCGCTCTCCCCGCTTGCTCAAATCAGCGATCGAACGGCATTCGTACTCGGAGGCGATACGGAAGCAGAACGCATCGTTGACACCGATAACAGTTGGGAAGCCGAAGAAGACAAGGGTGTAAGGCCTCTGCCGACTCCTCCGGACATGCGACGATTTTATTACGTAGCGGAACCCCCAGAGAGCATAGATGGCGCATTGTTCGATTGGTTCTGGAACGACGCATCTTTATCCCGGGGCAAATGGGAAAAGGCCGCTTCGATTGGCAACGCCATCGTCAGAGGGGCGGCGCTGCAAAACAACAACTGGGAGTTGGTGCCGGACTCACTCCCTTCAATGCAAATGGAACTGACGCCAGTTGGACGCGTCGTGCGC
Organism: Acidobacteriota bacterium; assembly: GCA_003223255.1. Lineage (GTDB taxonomy): Bacteria > Acidobacteriota > Terriglobia > Acidiferrales > UBA7541 > Acidiferrum. The sequence continues at coordinate 15,578 of QHYJ01000046.1, forward strand.
TCCTCTGGAGTTCAGCCCTCTCGAGACTTCCCTTCTACTGGATTCGAAATTCCTGCTCATTCTGCTGTCAGCCTGCTGCTGGACCAATCCCATTTGACTACCGCATACCCGGAGCTCACCTTGAGCGCGGGTGCCAAAAGCATGATTCGCCTCACTTATGCCGAGGCTCTCGTCGATGACAAGGGTGAGAAGGGCAACCGGAATGAAGTCGCTGGGAAACACATCGTAGGCATCTTCGATGAATTCCTGCCAGACGGCTCAGAGGGGCGTCGCTTCATGCCGCTCGGCTGGCGGACCTGGCGTTATCTGCAAGTGGACATCAACACCGCTGACCAGCCGCTCCATCTTGAAAAGCTTCGTTCCTGGTTCACTGCGTATCCCTTTGAAGAGCGCGCCCGTTTCGAATCAGATGACTTCGCTCTGCGTCAGATCTGGCAAATCGGCTGGCGGACTGCCCGGCTTGATGCGCATGACACCTACATGGATACGCCTTATTGGGAGCGCATGCAGTACATCGGCGATACGCGCATCCAGGCATTGATCTCCTATAGCGTTGCAGGCGACGATCGCCTTCCTCGCCAGGCGATTCAAGCTTTTAACGATTCCCGAATCCCTGATGGAATTACCCGGAGCCGCTATCCGTCATCCGTTACACAGATCATTCCAACTTTCTCGCTACTGTGGATCGGCATGGTACATGACTTTTGGCTTTATCGCGGGGACGGGGAATTCGTGAAAGCGCAAATACCCGGCACGAGAACTGTCTTGGATTGGTTCCTCGAGAGACAGAGACCGGACGGACTCCTCGAGAGCATAACGTGGTGGCCCTTCGTCGACTGGGGAAAAGACTTCGGCTTCGGTGTGCCTCCCCAAGATGCGAATGGCGGATCCTCCATTATCACGTTGCAGTTCATCGAAGCGCTTCGCTATGGCGCAGAGTTGGAATCCGCCTTCGGAGATTCGATTCGTGAGCAACGGTATCGGGAGGCTGAGTCTCGCGCCGTGAGTGCGATTCGTAAATTGTGCTGGAATAAAACCTATGGTCTGATCGCCGATACGCCCGCCCAGAAACATTTCAGCCAACACGCTAACATTCTCGGCGTGTGGCTCGACGTTATCCCTCAAGAACAACAAAAGGATGTTCTGACCAAAAGCCTCTCCGTAAGCGACCCGGGATTCACATCCCCCGTCCCGGTTCCCGAGATGACCAAGGCGACCTACTACTTCCGATTCTATTTGGCGCGAGCGGTGGAGCACGCCGGCATGGGAGACCAATATGTGCTCCTGCTGAAGCCGTGGCGAGACATGGTCGGTTTAGGACTTACAACGTGGGCAGAACAACCCGAGCCAACCAGGTCAGACTCCCACGCGTGGAGTGCTCATCCGAATTTCGATTTACTAACCATCGTTGCTGGAATCCGACCCAAAAGGCCTGGGTACGCAACCGTTACTATCGAACCCCATCTTGGCTCGCTACGTAGCGTTGCCTCGGCTGTACCAACTCCCAAGGGAATGGTCGAGGTGAATTACGCTGCTCGAGGCTCGGAAGTGAGTGCCGAGATTAGTCTCCCCGGAAGTATGTCCGGGAAGTTGATATGGAAGGGGAAAACTTTTAGCTTGCACTCTGGTCATCAGCAACTCCTTTTGCCCTGAGACCAGGCGTTCTTGTGGCGGTTACCAACTCAAGGAGCGCCAAATTGACTTTGTCCCTGCCAGAAGGGGAATTCCAGGCCTATCTTTTCGACTGCGACGGCACCATTGCAGATTCTATGCCCTTACACTATATCGCCTGGCGAAACGCCCTGGCCCCATGGAATTGCAGTTTTTCGGAGGATCTGTTTTATGCGTGGGCTGGTTTCGCCGTCGCGAAGATCATCTCTCTTTGAATGAAAAGCAGGGGCTGCACATGCCTGTCGAAGAGGTGGCGCGAAGGAAAGAGGAACTTTATCTTGAATCCCTTCCAAGCCTAAAGGCCGTTCCTGAAGTCCTAGAGCACATTAACATGCAATATGGCCGTATCCCATTGGCTGTCGTTTCAGGAAGTACCCGCGAGTCTGTGCGCGCTTCGCTACGTTCATTGCAGCTGCTCGATAAGTTTGAGACCCTCGTTTGTGCTGGAGACTACAAGGAGGGCAAACCTGATCCAGAGGCTTTTTTGATCGCCGCCGCCCGCCTGAATGTCAAACCTCCGTCATGTTTAGTGTTTGAAGATGGCGAGCTAGGAATTGTGGCGGCAAAGGGCGGGGAACTCTAACCGAGGTTCCGGCGGATGCCCACACATAGGATCACGATTACCGCGCTGGGGAATGGAGCGACACCACGATTGTAGCCAACGTCGGGGGTGACGTGCCTCTGTGCAGAACCACCAATACAACCTACGCGGCACGCGGCACGACCAACCCGAACTACAACGCGCGCTGCGGCGAACTGGTGATCACGGCTGCAAATGGCAAACAATCCATCGATACCGTCACCGTCACCATTGGCGGTAAAGCGCCGACCTATGTTAACGGGGAGAATGCCACCAACAATGCGATCCAGTCAGCAATCGATGCCGCGAGCCCTGGCGACCTGATCATCGTCAACGGCTCCTTTGGGCCTAGCGCCACAGCTCCTGCCGGCACCACATGTAAGGGGGTGACCACACCGACCGCCACGTGTGTCCCCTTGGCGGCTACCTACAACGCAATGCTGCTGATGTGGAAACCGGTCCGGCTGCAAGGCGTGGGCGCGGTTTCGACTGTTGTTAACGCGAACATCAGCCCCGCCGGCTTGCTGCTCGAGCCCTGGCGCAGGAAAGTGAACTGCCTGTTCGGTCTGGCACTAAACGGCGGCGTCATCGACAACACCATTGATCCGGCCACGGGTGCTCCGAAAAACGCATACGATCCAAGCAGCACGTACACTTGTCCCTCCACGCAGCAGGGTCAGGTGGACCGTGTACAGGGCGAGGGCGTGGTCGGCTGGAACGCCAGCTTAAACGGCAATTTCGCGGAACTCCTGCAAGAACCCTCGCTCATGGGCGCTTACGAAGGCGCAGCCATTACAGTCCTCGGGCAAGGCGTGCGCGTTCCCGCTGGAACTACTGATCTTTTCGGAAATGGTTCGGAAGCCGCTTTCCCAGCCGGCACCATGGTGCTCACCAACAGCGCTCAGGATTGCACTTTCGGAGGTAACTTCCTCTGCGCCCCATCGCGCATTGATGGCATGAGCTTCACCAACAGCTCTCAAGGCGGCGGTGGAATTCGGGTCCACGGCTGGAACCATTTCATAGAAGTCTCCAACAACCGCGTCTACAACAACGGCGGAACTCTCTCAGGCGGCATGACCATCGGGTTCCCGGAGGTTCCGGACTCCGTAGACGGGCGGGTCGACGGAACTACGCTCATCGATGCGAATGGCACCGAGCAACCGTACTTGTTGAACATGAATGTAAGCGTGCACAACAACTCGGGTCACCTTCAATGCGTCCTACGGCGACGAACTGGGCTCCAACACGCCAGCGTCAGCCGGCGGCGTAACCATCTGCACGGGAGCCGACTACTACAAATTCAACTACAATTGGGTGTGCGGCAATTTGAGCAGTGGTAACGGCGGCGGCTTCGCGCACTTTGGATTCAGCTGGAATGGCGACATTGAACACAACTGGTTCATCTTCAATCAGAGCATCAACCCGACGCTGACCACCTATGGCGGTGGGGCCGTCATCGAAGGTCAGGGCCCGGACGGTTTTGTCAATGTCAACGGGGTCCTCACAGAATGCGGCACCACAGTCGACATTGACTGCCCTCCGGGGCTTAGCGATGGCATCGGTCCCGGCCTCGTGATTAACGGGAACGTCTTCCAGGGCAACACCGCCGAGGAAGGCAGCGGCGGGGGGCTCGAGCTGCAGCACGTTAACGGAACTGACGTGCAACGCAACCCCAGCAATCCGAATGCGTGGTATGCGGTCACAGTTACTGGTAACATTTTTGCGGATAACGTCGCGGGTTGGGACGGGGGAGGAATCTCACTCCACGATGCCGTGCTTGTGAACTTCAGCAACAACACGGTGGCGTCGAACGATAGCACCGCCTCGGCGGGTGTACTCTTCGACACGACCGGAGCCCCGAATGCCAATCAACCGCCGCCGGGCTGCGACCCGAATGCAACTCCGCCGCCGGCCGCATGCACCAACACTTCGGTGACTACCTCGAATTTTGAACCGGCAGGGTTGGCCACGGAGAGACACACGGCAACCTTCCTACAAGCGTACACGGATCCCAATGTGGTCTGCCCCGCGGGCCATTCGCATTGCACCACCTTCTCGAACCCGCGATTGGACAACGACGTCTTCTGGCAGAACCGCTCGTTCCGCATCACGGCTTCAACGGCGATTACTTCTGGAGGGCCGGTCCAACTTGTCCCCGCGCTGAGTCAGACGGCAACGGGCAGTTGCCCCAGTGGAGCAAATTACTGGGATATCGGCGTCTATGGGGATACGTCAGCGACGAACCATAGCTCGGGACTGACGCTTGCTCCGACACATTCGATCCTGAGCGCCGGCGGTTACAGCGGCAACAGTTCGGCCAGACCGGGCTTTGCCGGCCAGTATTGCAATGGTTCCCGCGTGCCTGCGGAAATTGCGCCGCAACTCTGCACTGGGCCTAATGCCAATGCGAATGCTCCCGGATGCATACAGCCCGGGACGGTCGGATTGTCAATGACGGTGCCTGGGGGCGTCCCGGATTCCGTTCCTCCTCCCCTCCCGGCATTCACGCTGACCCCGGCGGCAACCGTGGATGAGGGCAGCAACTGGATTAACATGTTTTACGGTCCGCTGTCTTGGTCCAACCCGACCGTGGCCCATACCTCGGGCACTCCGCAAACGCCACTGGGAAACTACAATCGGACAGCGCCGCCAGGCGCCGTACTGCCTGCGCCGTATCCGAACCCATAATCATGGTCAACCGGCCAAAACCCTGTCTGAAGATGCTGCTCGCGGCATTGCTCGCGGGCAGCATCTGTTCTTCTTCCGGTTTGGTTCAAGCTGCTCCGCAACAAGACAAGACCAACGCATCTCAGCCGCCTGCCTCGGCTTCTGCGGCGGTTGCTCCCGCTCCGAAGACTCCTCAGGTCTATGTTCCAAGAAGCGAGCGAGCGGCCAGATACTACCGCTGGCGTTGGGGTATCGACAATATCGCGGTCCAGGAAACCTCTTCGGGCTCCCTGATCCGGTTCAGCTATCGCGTGGTCTACGCCGAGAAGGCCAAAATACTGAACGACAAGAGATTCACACCGTATCTCATCGACGAAAAGAACGGTCTGGCACTGCAAGTCCCGGTCGTGGATCAGGTGGGACAATTACGCCAAGTGGCCGCACCGCAAAATGGCCGCGAATACTGGATGACATTCTCGAACAAAGCCCGGAGTGTGAGAGCGGGCAGCCATGTGACGGTAATCATTGGCCCGTTTCGGGCCGAAGGCCTGGTGGTTGGGGGTCCAGAGAATTCCCGGTAAATCCATGAGGAGCGAACGCGAATGATTTTAAAAAAGAGTCTTCTCTATTCCGCATTTGTAGTACTTGCGAGCCCTGCGGCAATGAGCGCGGACACGGGAACCCCCGCGGCCAAGTTGTCGGCGGGTGAGATCGTGGACCGGAATGTGTCGGCTCGGGGAGGCCTGCAGGCGTGGCGGGCGGTTCAAACCATATCCTACTCCGGGAAAATGGACGCTGGAGGAAAGCAAAACGTGCAACTGCAGTTTGTGCTCGAGATGAAGCGGCCGCGCAAGATGCGGGTGGAGATCGAGTTCGCCAACGACAAGGCCGTGCAAGTCTTTGACGGCACCAATGGCTGGAAATTGCGGCCGTTCCTGAACCGTCGCGACGTCGAGCGCTACACTCCGGAGGAAATGAAAGCGGCTTCCATGGACTCCGAGTTGGACGGCCCGCTGGTCGACCATACGGTCAAAGGTATTCAAGTTGATGTGGAAGGGGTAGAGAAGCTGGAAGGGCACGATGCCTATAAGCTGAAGCTCACCATGGAAGATGGCCAAGTGCGGCATATTTGGGTCGATGCGCAGACATTTCTGGAAGTCAAGATCGAAGGTGTCCCGCACCGCATGGATGGCAAGATGCGGATGGTGGAGATTTATTATCGCGACTACAAGAGCGTGAACGGGTTGATGATTCCCCGTGTTGTTGAAACGGCAGTGCAAGGGGTTAAGCAATCGCACAAGATGACCATCGAAAGCGTTATGCTGAACCCCAAGCTGGACGATGCTCTCTTCACTGCGCCGAAGTCTAAATAGGCATCTCCGCTGAGGGTGCGCCGTCAATGCCGTGCCCCACGAAACGTTGCAACGGCCCTTGCGAAAACTGCAGAACAGAAACGCGAGAACAACAACATCCTTCCGCCCGAACAGGGGATGCGATTCGCATGCGCAACTGAAATCTTAAAGGCGATGCACGCGACATTTCATCAGTCGAAGCGTATATTGATGAATGGAAGAGCCAAGTTCGCTTAGGAAAGGGCTTCGCATGCACACGATTGTGAAATGCTTGGCGGTTGCGGCCGCGTTCCTTCTTCTAGGTGCGGTATCAGTGCTGGCCCGCACGCAGAGCAATCCGCCTAGCCCGGCGCAGACTCCGAATAGGGTAGCACCGACGGCCCGACCGAAGAAACGCACTCCGCCGCCGGACGATTTTGCCGGATTGACATTCACGGATGAGCAGAAAGCGAAGATTGAGCAGATTCGTCAGGCTATGAAGTTGCGCATGGATGCCGTGGTCAAGGACGACAAGTTAAATGCAGACCAGAAGCAGGCGATGCTCGACGGGTACAGGCGTATGGAACGCAATGAGGTTTTCAAAGCGCTGACGCCGGAGCAACAGAAGGAAGTCCGCAAGGAAATGCTTGCCCGGCGCGAGGCAGCACGAGCAGAGTATCAAAAGAAGCAGGAGTCCGGGTCCCGGCCCCAGCCTTAATGAAGACAGGAAAGCCGCGATGCGCGTCTCGAGGAGCCTGCCCACGCATCGGTTGTGAATTTTACGGCTTGTGCGGTTTGATCTTTCTCCTTGGTGGTGGCGGCTGTGATGGCCTCCGATCCAAGGCTTGGCTCCGCTTTCGTTCTGCCTCAAACTCGTCGCCTGGCAGCCAACCGACCAAGTTGAGCTGCAAAGCCGCCTGCATGCCAAGCTCATAAGCGAACGTTGCCAACTTTGCAACGCCTGTAAAGTCCATCTGCGGCATGTATTGATCGGTCGGTTGGTGATAGCGGTGTTCTACGTAGTCGCGCTCCTGCGTCTCACCCCATGCGGCATCATGTCCCTTGAATTTCAGTCCCTCGGAAATCGAAAAAGAGGGAATTCCCGCGCGCGCCAAACTAAAATGATCCGAACGGTAATAGTAGCCTGCTTCGGGACGCGGATCGGGGCGAATCGTCAACCCCAGGGCCTTCGCCTTGGCCTCCACGGTGGAATAAAAGGTTGTGCGTTCCGCGCCGCTTACTTCCACCTCCTCCGGGTCCCCGATTGGCGCCAGGGCGTCGTAGTTCAAGTCCAGCGAAATTTTCCCTGGCGGCACAGGCGAATGCTTCGCCAGGTATTCCGAGCCAAGCAGCCCCTGCTCTTCCGCAGTCACCGCGGCAAACAGAATTGTCCGCTCCACTGCTGAGGGTGACTCCGACCATAACCGGGCTAGTTCCAACAGCACGCCGCAACCGGTCGCATTATCAACCGCACCGTTGTAGATATTATGCCCTTTCATGTCAGGATCGATCCCAAGGTGGTCATAATGCGCCGTATAGAGGACCGCTTCTTGCGACTTTGGACCGCGCGATGGCAGTGCCGCAAGGACGTTCCTTGAGACGAATGGCCGTAATTGGCTGGCAACATGGGCCTGCAACCTCACAGGCAATTCTATCGGCTTGAAGTCATGGGACTGCGACTGCTCAAAGAGTTTGTCCAGGTCCAGCCCTCCCATGGCAACGAGTTTCTTCGCGACTTCGAACTGTATCCACGATGCCGCTTGCAATTTGGGCGTGGCGTCTATCTTCAGGTAGGAGCGTTCCTTGCCCCAGGAGTTCCGCACTACTTCCCAACCGTAACTTGCCAAGTCGGGGCGGTGAATAATTAGCGTGGCCACCGCCCCGCGCCGCGCCGTTTCTTCGAACTTGTACGTCCATCTTCCGTAATATGTCAGCGCTTTTCCTTTGAAAAACTTTGGATCATCGGAAGCCGGTTCATTCACAAACAAAAGCGCGGCCTTGCCCTTCAGGTCGGTTCCCTTGTAGTCGTCCCAGTCGTATTCCGGGGCATTGATGCCGTATCCGACAAAAACGATCGGGGCATCGATATAGGCGGTCTCGGTCTGGCTTTCATTGTTGGTTACGAAGTCCTCGAGATTCTTAAGCTTGATCGTTTCGAAGCCCGATGCCAGATGGAAGGCCGTCTCATCGAGTGTTTTGACCCCAACCATGGGCACCTCCTGAAAATAGGTCCCTTGATCCCCTGCTCGTTTTAATCCGTATAACGCTAACTGTGTTGCGATGTACTCGGCGGCGACGTCCCCGCCACGCTGGCCAGTGCCGCGTCCCTCCAGGAGATCGCTCGAAAGAAACTTTACATGCGCGCGAATCTTCTGCGGGTCTGCATGAACCGCGCTTGCCTCGGACCTATTCGTCGTCTTGCTCGCTTGGGCATCCAAGTAGGAGACGCGTAGCGCCACCACCAAGACTGTGGCAACCATAAGCTTCAGCTTTCGCATGATTTTATTTTCTCCGCACATGTTGGGATGAAGATATGCTCGAGGTCAAAGTTGGCTGCGCGCTGCAGTTGCACAACCCTCCCGCCAACGCTTCCCCTGCCTGGTCCCTGAGTTCGACATCAAAGTGGTGAACCAGCTCCTGAGAGCCACCTTGCGCCAGCCCACTTAGGCAGGATTTGCATTATGGCTTTGGAGGGTTGCCCGGTTGATGCTGGTGAGCAGGAGCTCCTGGCTGCGGAGGAATGACGCCCCCACATGGTCCCAGCTCTTTCTGCCCCTTGGCCCCCTGGCGTTTCGCGTTTTCCTGATCCCGTTCGGCTTGGCAGGCCTTGAACGCCTCGAGCTGCTTCGCGGGGATGATCTTTGCAATCTCCTGTTCGGTCTCGGCGTTGATCTCTTGGATCTTCTCCCGCTTCTTTTCCGCGGTCAGCGCAGGGTCGGTGCACACCGCACTGATCTTTCCTTTGGCATTATCTTCTATGCGCCATCGCTGGTTCACCATCTGGGGAGCAATGCCGGCAAGACGCCAGCATGGAGTTTGCCGCAGAGGCTGCACGCGCCGCGGCCCAGGCGCAACCGGCTGGGCCGATTCCTGTCGCGGAGGTTGCGCCGCGGTGACTGGCGGCGAGCTCTGAGGAGAGCGGTTGAGCCCAGCAGTGCCAAAAGAGTGGGCGACTACCGCTCCGGTTAACGGCAAAGTCAGGATTGCGAAGACTCCGATTTTGGACGCGCGCATGCTGATCTCCTGAAATTACATTCGCTCAGACGCAAAGAGCTACCAGTTTATGCTCTAACACCCTGTCACACCCGCACATGCCGATTCCTTCACATAGTATATATCACCGACGAAGGATCGTTCCATCCGCCGAATCGCGCCATTTAGGATGTAACCCAACCAAAACCGAGAAAAGGAGACCGCCCTGTTGGGGAACAAGGGGCGATGGGAGTATCTGCGGGCGATTTCTGGGCGCTAGATATGCCAGCCGTCAAGGCCCTATCTCCGACGGCAATTCACATTCTCGCTACTCCGTTGCAAACTGCTTTTTTCTAGCTTAGTATCGGCGGCCAGTTTCAAAGGCGGGAACTCGGCCAGGTTGCTCGCCAATCTACCGTTCGTGATGTTTCCCGCCCGCGAAGTCCTTCTGCCTTGACGGTCCCCCAAGGCTTACAGGCGGAGGTGGCTTATGTTGCAACGAACGATCCCCCCTTTCAGGCGACTTAGCTCGCGAGTGGAAACACCTGAGGGCATCTGGGTCTACTGGCAATCTCAAGAACGGAGTGACACCTTGCAGGTTCGGAATTTGAGCCTGGGCGGGCTGTCTCTCAAAACTGGGAAGCCCCTGCGTGTTGGTTCGACGGCTAGAATTGATTTCCTTGTGCAGGATGGGCGAATCAGGACCGAGGCGGTCGTAAGGCATGTGGAGCCTGGTTGTAGCCTGGGCTTGAAATTCATGGCCGTGGCGGATAAAGATCGACCTAACTTGACGAGATTGATAAACAGGCTTCACGCTTTCCACAGTCAGACCTCCGCTCCTCCTCGCGTCTCTTGAGTCACAGTCTTGCATTGGCGCTTATTGCTCACTCGCTCGCTAGCGCAAAAGCCGAAGGAGGACCAGCGGAGTAGCGTTCGTCACCGGCCGGCGACGTGAGGTTCGGCTGAGTAGTAAAGCGTTTTGGTTTTCCAAGCCTTTCTCGCGCGATACGTTGGTTGCTAAAGTTGTAGAAGCACTGAAGAGCCCGTCAACAAAACCGGCCAATCATTCTTCGCATGGCTAGTCTGTGTCGGAATCAACGGCTACTTCCGCTCTGAACTAGCACGGTTCTCTGCAAAGGAGGAAATTGGTGCAAGGCCAAGTGAAGTGGTTCAACAATTCCAAGGGTTATGGTTTCATCGGGCGCAGGGAGGGCCCAGATATCTTCGTTCATTACTCAGCGATTGTAGGAGAGGGCTACCGAACCCTGAAGGAAGGAGATTCGGTTGAATTTGAGATTGTGCAGGGCGTAAAGGGCCCGCTAACGTGATGGTACGTCTCCCTAACCCTAGTTTAAGTTAAGTTAGTGCGGATGGAAGAGAAGTAAATCAAAAGAGGCGTCTCCGCGGAGGCGAAGAGAGACAAGCGCGGCTTCCTGCTACTTTTATCTGCGTGAGTGAAAGACCGATGCCAACGCCTGAGGTAAAAAGAAAAGCGACGACTTGCGGCTAACGACAGCACATGGAGTTACTTCCTCAAGGCGATGCGACCATGAGCGTGCCTGCGTATTTTTTATTGGCCGCAGCGGTAATTTTAGGCATTTGCCTACTCCTTTCAAGGCGGGGGGGCGGTTAGATTTCGGCCAGGAGGCCTATGGAGTCGGCGACGAGACTTCGGCTCCTTCGGGAGGGGATTCCCTGACTTCCGAACTGAGCGCAAGGATTTTCGATCCGGAGGATTTGCAATTTCGTTGCGAGTGAAACATCCCGGCAACTTGGGCGGCAGTTTCGGCGAGAACGTACTGTGCTCGCGATCTGTTGGCTGCGGGCAGTAGGTAGCCAAGTTAATCAATTCATGCGGGCTCATCTCAGAGCCGCCCGTGGAAACGATCACCTCAAGCCAGCAGAAGAAATCAAGCTGTGGTTTGAGTTTGTTCTTTTTCAACTGACGAGCGGAATCCCCTACTTGCTAATCTGGGTCTGCGGCCCCCCGCGGGCCGCAAAGCTCGTCGGATATTCGCTGGAGTTGGTTGGACAACTGCGAAAGGTGAACGAAGATGTCCTCCCGGCCGGCCATCAAGTGGCCGTGGAGCTTATGACCAGCAACCACGAGCCGAAGAACGGAAACGCAGTTTGAGAGGACCTGTATGCAGGGAGAACTCAAACACGAGGATGTCGAGGCCGCTCGCAGGGACCTGACGGACCGGACCTTAGCGAGGATTAGTGGGGATTTTGCCCGTCTGATCTATCTGGCCTCCATGCGCGACTACAATACGGGGCAGTACCACCACGAAGGCCTGGCCTGCATGTTCACGGAGAGCGTTGCCGGAAAGGCTATTGCGAGCTGCCATCGTGACATATTTAGGCGGTTGGTTCTCTGCTCAGTGAAGGAGCTTGTCGAGCAACTTGAGCTTTACGCTCGTTCCAACTGCTCTACAGCCGCCGAGCTTGTTCGAATTTGGGAGAAGCTCCAGCCTTATAGAGTTACAGTGCCGTCGGAATGCAGTCCGCTCGCTGCTTGCTTTTTTGTGTCAAACATCAGGGCTGCTTTGGCAATCTTGCAGTCTCGGCAGTTGCGGGCTCATCGGGAGGCACAATCCGCATTGCAAGGCCGGTAACACGCCCCACGATCTCAGCTTCGATTTCGTATTTGAATTGCCGAATCGCGCAACCCGATGATGGATGTGGAACCAAGATGAGCTGGTTTCCTTGGAGCTCGCACCAGGAACAAACGTACCCGTCTCGCAATTCTACGAAATAGATCGGTCGCTCGTAATCCGTCTGCCATTTGAGTGGCAATATCTTCTTGATGCGCGGGTCAATTTGCACAAAAGAGCCTGGACGCAAGAGCGGGTAGAGCGTTCTGTCTTCCAGCCCGATGTAGCCGTACATGCTGTGCCGAACGTCCAAGTGCCGGATTACCGCTATCGGCACTTCGCCCCAGATTTCCACCATGCGTGACAAGAGGTTTGTCTTACCCCGGTCAAATCCCCGGTCAAAAGCAATTGGAAAAGTGACGGCCCCGGCCTCGTCAAAGACTTCGATGGGCGTCAGATGGGTTTGCGGGAGAGGCATCTCGATCTGTAATTTGCTGATCTTCTGAACATCCACGCCATAGAGCTGAAGAAGGTCACCGAATTTCACGTGGTAGATGACGCTCAAGCTGTAAAGCTTGTAAATGCTGGGCACGGACTCCGAGTTTTCAATGTTGGAAAGCCAGTTGTTGGAGATATGGAACTCTTCGTTCCCCTCCGAATCTACAATTTTCCGGCTCAGATCGGTGACGTCGCGGGTAGTCATTCCGAGCCGCAGGCGGAGTTCTTTTAGTTCTTCACCCGCGCTCGAGATGGAATTGGTTTCGGGCATGTTGTTTGAAAACGGCGAAAGCACCCTCGTGCCCACACAGCTGAAATCTACGAATAGGTGAGCGTTTGCCGCGATATGATGACACCACTAACGGATATTCGCAAATGAGGCGTCTGCGAACTGAAGTATCCTTTTCCCAGCGGTTCTTCCCGCGAGAACCTTTTCCTTGCGAAAGGTCCGAACCTGCAACGCTTTTTGTTTTCTTCCCTGTTCTTTTGTTGCGTAACAGTTGCGAGGCATATCTCGCGTCTTTCTTTGAAGTGGTCATTTTCCCATCGGTTCCCAGCCCACTGCTTGACGGAGCCTAGCGAACCTGCCGTCTGGATCAACGGTGAGGGAACATCTCGGCGCATACTAGAACTTACAGAAACTAAACCACATCATCGCCGCCTGCGAGATCATTTCCATCTAGACCGCAACACGCGCTTAGTCTCTTGCACAATTCTCCGCAATTGTTCGAGGATTTGGGCCAAGATAGCGGTGCTCTCTTCCTGGGAGAACAATGTGGGCGGAGGCGTAAGCGGAGGCAAGGGCCGCAACAGCGGAACGATCCAGATCAGCAGAGCCGCATCAAACGAAATGACGCTAGCTGACACCCACCAACGGAAATACTGCATCATCCATTTCTCCATGAGGGCGTCGTTGACAACCTGAAAGGCAGAGTACACTGCAAAGCCAAGCACAACCTTTTTCTCTGTCTGGCCTAGCCACACCTTGTAGCGGACGCCTAAACCAGCCAGGGCAGCTAGAATAACGACAATTCCGAAATCCAGGCTGCGCTCTACGGCCAGCGTAAAGGCAATCATTGGCGACCTGTTGCTTGCTGCCGATACTGCGGCATATACCAGCAGCGCAGAGGCCAGTAAGACAAGCGGTTTGCGCACTGTTCCCCAGACGGCCGGGGAGTCTCGTAGGCTCCTCCAGCACAGTTCAGCGACAGCCAAAGCTCTCGCGCACAAAACTATACCCAACGACATCCAATAGAAGTACTTGGCAGCTTGAGAGGTATATCCCCAATGGCGGTAGACCCAGTGAACTCCTACGGCTTCGGGCAGGAGTAAGGCGATATACAGGCTGAACAGGGGCAATCTACGATGCAGCCCACGGGCAAAAACGAGCACGCAGAGGAGCAATTTCAACACTGTCCCTGCGATCCAAATGAAATTCTGGAAAGGGCTTAGGTTCACGTTGGACGGATGGTATCACTTGCCCGATTCCTGTATCTATGCTCAATACTTCCTGAGAAGAGCTTCCACGAAATCGGCGTGACCTTCCTGCTCCAGGAGCGCGGAGGGACGACGTTTATTCTTCAGGCAAACCGCGTTTGTACTAACCAACTCTGACGCCCAATTGACAACTCCGGTCTGCGTGCTTACGATTTCGAGCGCGTTTCATTTCTGAGAAGGACAGATCCCCAATTCACGATTTCAAATAATGTCGCTGCCATTCGACCCGCAGGAGGTAAGACACCATGAGCAAGAGAATCTTGTATCCTTTGGGGCTGATCGCTGCAGGCGTGATCCTGGTAGCGTCACTAGGTCGGTTGAACGCGCAGCAGTCCACCGGGCAAGCGGTCTCCATCGGAAACGACGACATCGGCGGAGTGGTCACCAGTCCGAAGGGTCCGGAAGCGGGGGTCTGGGTGATTGCCGAAACGGCTGACCTGCGGACCAAATTCGTCAAGATCGTGGTCACCGATGACGACGGGCGCTACGTGCTTCCGCAGCTTCCCAAGGCGAACTACAAAGTATGGGTGCGCGGCTACGGGCTGGTGGATTCCCAGCCAGTGCAAGCAATTCCAGGGAAGATCGTCAACTTGACTGCGGTGGTGGCACCAAACCCAAAGGCAGCGGCGGAATACTATCCGGCCGTGTATTGGTTTTCGCTGCTGCGGGTGCCGGATAAGAGAGAATTTCCCGGCACAGGACCCAAAGGCAACGGCATTTCTGAAAACATGAAGAACCAGGGCCAGTGGCTGCACTTGCTGAAGACGGATAGCTGTTGGTCGTGCCATCAAATGGGCGACAAAGCGACGCGAGAGATCCCCAAAAGCCTGGGCCATTTCGACTCCTCGACGGCGGCGTGGGCACGACGTATGCTGTCGGGACAAGCTGGCAACAACATGATCAACGGCCTTGGCCAGCTTGGGCCGGAGCGGGCATTGCCCATGTTCGCGGATTGGACCGACCGGATCGCGGCTGGCGAATTGCCGCCGACACCCCCACGACCGCAAGGCGTGGAGCGGAACGTGGTTATTACCGAGTGGGACTGGGCCGACCCCAAAGCATACCTGCACGATGAGGTCGCTACCGACAAGCGCAATCCCACGCTCAACGCCAACGGCCTTATCTATGGAGCTGCTGAACTCAGCGTAGATTATCTTCCGGTGCTCAACCCAGTGAGCGCCTCAACGGGCCAGGTGAAGGTGCCGGTTCGCGATCCGAAGACTCCATCGAGCGCAGACGACAAAGTGACTGCGCCTTCGCCGTATTGGGGGGACGAAGCGATCTGGCACAGTCAGGCGAACGTGCACAATCCCATGTTCGACGAAAAGGGACGGGTGTGGTTCACTTCCAGAATCCGTCCGAGCGATAATCCGGCCTTCTGCAAAGAAGGGTCGAGCCATCCTTCGGCAGTGTTGTTCCCGCTCAAAACCAGTGGCCGGCAGCTCGCTGTGTACGATCCAAAAACCAAGCAGGTCACGCTCATCAACACTTGTTTCGGCTCACATCACTTGGTGTTCGCAGAGGATGCCAACAACACGTTGTGGACCAGCAGCGGTGGCGGCGGGGGAGCGGTAGGGTGGCTGAACACGAAGATGTTCGACGAGACCCACGATGAAGAGAAGTCACAGGGCTGGACGGCGCTCATCCTCGACACTAACGGCAACGGAAAACGGGATAACTATGTGGAGCCTGATCAGCCCATCGATCCCACCGAGGACAAGCGGATCAACGCTGCTTTCTACGGCGTCACCGTGAGTCCCGTGGATGGGTCGATCTGGGGAACAGTGTTGGGATTCCCTGGCGCAGTCGTTCGGTTAAACTCTGGACCAAATCCGCCGGCAACCGCACTCGCAGAAATCTACGAACTGCCCTGGAACAATCCAGACGCGCCTGTTCACGGGTTCTCGCCGCGCGGGCTCGACATTGATCGCAATGGCGTTGTGTGGACGGTGATTGCCAGCGGACACTTGGCAAGCTTCGACCGGCGCAAGTGCAAAGGGCCGCTCAACGGGGCAACTGCCACAGGGCAACATTGCCCCGAGGGTTGGACGCTCTATCAACTACCGGGACCGCAGTTGAAGGGTGTCACGGATCCAGGAAGTGCCGAGGCCAGTTATTACGATTGGGTGGACCAGTTTGACACTCTCGGACTGGGGACGAACGTGCCGATTGCCACGGGCAATGGAAATGACGCGTTACTTGCGCTGATGCCCGACCGCGGGAAGTTTGTTGTGCTTCGTGTCCCGTATCCCATGGGATTCTACGCGAAAGGAATGGACGGCCGGATCGACGATCCGAAGGCTGGTTGGAAGGGAAAAGGCCTGTGGGCCACCTATGGCACTCGAACGCCTTTTCACGCGGAAGGTGGGAAAGGAACGACGAGCAAGGTCTTGCACTTCCAGCTTCGACCTGACCCACTCGCGCACTAAGCGGATCGCGAAAAGCAAAGTACGCCTCAAACTTTGGGGATGAGAAGTCGGGAACCCCCCAACCGATGATCCACTCCCCGGAGAAACACAAAGAAGGGATGCGTCTAACCAGGGTAGTAGCATTACGAGGCGGCCATGCACGGGAAAACCGCAGCTATTCTGTTCGCCGTAGCCTTCGCTGGTCTTGTCAGCGGGATTGCTAGGCAGACACGGGGCGCTGGCCAGATGCCCGCAGCGGATCAACCACTCTCGGGAGAGGAGCACGCCGGGCTCCTCGCTAAGGGTAAGGAACTCTTCCTTTCACGCTGCGCCCGGTGCCACGGGGAGAATGGAGCCAAGCCACTCAAGACGGGTGTGCCCTTGAGCAAGCGCGGGCTCTCTGGCGATGTGATCGCCGGGGCCGTGAATGGACGCTTGCGAGATGGGACTAACGAAGAGCGACGCGCAGTCACGCTCTACATTTCCAGTTTAATGAAGACCAAAGATCCGGAAGGCAAGGCAGGGTCTAAGCCATAGTCATCCCGGACGCGTTCTCATTCCGAGCGCTTTCACCCCTGCTTTTAACCCCCGCAGCCGGACTCTCGCAACCTCACCCAAACCGAGATGCCGTGGCGAACCTTGCAGTCAAACTCAGGCGACGGAAGTTGCGCAGGTCAAACTCGCTCATCGTCCCGGAGAGCTGGCGCGTGCCGCATCGCGGCTCGGCGACGCGGGTATCAACATCAACTACGGCTACTGTGGAACCGAAACCAACACCAATGCGACGTTCCTGATCTTCGGGGTCGCAGAGGTGGGTAAGGCGGTGAAGGTCTTTGAGCAAGCTGCCGCCGCCAGTCCCACGACCTAACTCGAGTCCGATTGAAATCCAGCAGCACATGGATTTTTGGCGTGGGCACCCTAGCAATTGAGTCGTGCGCTTGTCGGGAGGGGACCGTGAGCGCCCCACCTGCTGGGGTGCCCACCTCATCAAACTCGACTCGTTCAACCTTGCGTTACCAGTCAGCGCGGGAAAAAGACTCACATCTCTATTGACGGAAGAAAACCACAACCAAGCGGGTCGCAACTGTAGTCGGCCAGGTCTGAAGCACGGTGCATGTCTGGACGATTGACCTCCGCGCGATTTCTTCACTTCTTCTTGGTCGCCGTGGCCTTCTTGATCAGCGGTGTCGCTGTCTTGGCGTCGGCTTCAGTCTTGAACCCAAGCACTGCCGAAAATCTTCGTCCAATCGACTGAGCGACGAAGAAAGTCATCTTGACGCCCGCCTCCGCGATGGCTTGGGAAATGGCGAAAGCCAGGCCGGGCTTGTCGTCCCCTTCCACAAGGAGTGTCGGAATTGAAGAGGCCGATAGCCCCGCTTCTGAAGCCGCAGAAGTCACCTTCTTACCTGCGATGGGATAAAGCTCAATTGCAGCCTTTGTTCCTTCGCCCGGATAACGATACCCCATCAGCACGTGCAAGTTTGCCCCGGCCTTTGTGACCGGCTCAAGCGTATGCGCGAGTGTCCCAACTTGGTCTTCAACTTCTTTCCGCCAAAGTGAAATGCTTTTCACTGTAACCGGCATGGCAGCGCCTCCCGTGAAAGTCTTTTCGAGAGCAGATCCAACGAATACTACGCCACCGCTCCTTTTTCCCAACTCCTGACGCTCGGTCGCTCGATCACCCTAAGCCATTGAGAGCACTCTTCAGCGCTTTACGAGCACCTGTCCTACTGGCAAGGTCGTTTCCCAACCACGCCGAAGGAGCTCAGGGGAGGAATTATCTTCTTTTGGATATCCGATACAGAGATACGCAATCAATTTCCAGCTAGCCTCAGTTTACGAAATAGCACCGATAATTTCTGCAGTGATCTGACCCCTTAGCTGGCCCTGCCGATCCCGCAATACAGAAACCCGCGTCCAATGCGGGTATTTCGATAGCCTGCTGCGCCTAGTGTCGCGTTGTCGAAGCTAGTCCTGAGCCAAAATATGTATACA
>QHYJ01000045.1 GCA_003223255.1 Acidobacteriota bacterium
TCGCCTTCGAGCATGGCTATGTCGCCTGCTACTACGGCATCTTCTTGTGTGCCATAGAAGGCAGCCCACGTGTTCAAGCCCATGCGGGCGTTGATCGCGGCGCCGTGGTCCTTCATCGCAATGTCGTTCCGTCCAACCGTGATTTTGTAAACTGCGCCAGATTGCTCACCAGCGTGCCCCACAATTTGAGCGATCTTCGCGGTGTCAATCGCCGCACCACCCGTCGCGGCCGGGGTTACAGCAGCTGGCTTCACGCGGCCGATCAAATCGAAACCCGGCTTCACTCGACGCGCGAGGTCAGCCGCTTTTCCCATTCCATGAACGTGCATGTAAAACACGTGTGGGTCATCCCAGAAGAAATGATTGTGCAGCGCCGTCACGTCGATTCCGTTGTCGAGGAGGGCGGACATCACGGGATTTACCTCATCCTGAAGCAACACCAAGTCGCCCATCATCACTTCGTTGCCATCCGTTGTCTTTGTGAACGCAACCCATCCGCCGAACCCGAACGGAGTTGGTGTCGATATCCCTCCTTCAGCACCGCGTCCTTGAAATCCCCTTTGCGGTCGAGGGATTTCAGAACTTCCTGGTAGTCACTAGGAATCTCCTGCGCATACCCAGATACTGACCAAAAAACAAGACAAGCCAGCATCGCAAGCGTCGTACGTTTCATGATTCCTAACATCAAACACCTCCAGCGTTAATTGGATTAATTGAAATCTGTCCCTGCCCTACTTCCCCGTGGCGGCCTCAGTAACTTGCTTTGTCACGACATGAGTCCCGGCGCGCAGTTCGTCGGTGCCCCGCACCGCTACTTCGTCACCCTCGCGTAGACCGCCGAATACCTCGATGGACTTGCCGTCCAGCTCGCCAGTCTGGACGTTTACCCACTCGGTGTTTCCCCCGCGAATGCGGATCACGAACGTAGCCTCTGTGGTCCTGGCAACCGCCGATGTTGGGACGAAGAGCGTAGGTTCGGTCCGGCGCACCGGCCAAAGGACTTCGGGAAACATCCCGGAACTCAAACGCCCGTCCGCATTGTTGACGTCCAGTTCGACCGGCATGGTCCGCGTCTTCACGTCCACGGAATGAGCGATACGGGCAATCGTTCCCGCGAAAGTCTGACTGGGGAAGGCCGGAACGCTGAAGTCAACTTTGCTTCCGACATTGATACCCGTTGCATATTTCTCGGGGACGGGAACAACGAGCCGGAGCCTAGCGGTCTTTTCGACGTGTACCATCGGCATCGCCGCTCCTGAGCTACTTGTTGCGGGCCCCACAAGAGACCCCGGATGCACGTTCCGCTCCGTCACAATGCCGTCGAAAGGAGCTCGCAATTGGAGGTACCCTTCGATTTCTGTGATCGACTTCAGCGCAGATTTCGCCGCTTCGGCGCTCTCGCGCAGGGCTTCGAGCCGCGCACGGTCCGCTTCGGCGGCTTTCTGCGCGATCTCCAAATCATTTGCAGCAACCACTCCGGGGGTAGCAGAGGCGCTCTTCAAGCGTTCGTAGGTGCTCTGGTCCGAGGCGAGCTTGGCATCCGCCTCAGCACGCTGCGCCTCGGCGGCCTGGAGTTTGGACTGTGCTTCAGCTCGCTGTGCCGCGACTTCTGGCGCAACAAGCCGGGCCATCAGCTGTCCAGCCTTCACGCGCGACCCGCGATCCACGCTGATCGAATCCACATAGGCCGTGACTTTTGGAAAAACCGCCACAGCCTCGTATGCCTGAAGTTCTCCTGGTAACCGCGTCGCTATGGACAGCTTCTTTGACGTGACCTTAGCCACTTCGACGGTTGGTGTAGGCGACGCCGTTCCCTGAGCGCTGGTGCTGGAGCCCGAATTCGTGCCGCAAGAAGCGCAAAAGCTGAGTGTCGTGCAAAGGATTAGAATCAACGGAATCCGGGCTTGCGTCATTCCGCTCCTCCGGGTAGTGGGTTTGAGTTTCTCGCGAAGGCGCTAGCGGGATCATCGGGATCAAGCGATGGCGACTCGACTCCGGCGCGTTCTTGCACCAAGGAAAACACAAGCGGAACAACAAGGAGTGTAGCAGCTGTAGCAAACAACAAGCCTCCAATGACCGCGCGCCCTAGAGGAGCCGTCTGCTGACTTCCCTCCCCAACGCCGAGAGCCATGGGAACCATTCCAGCAATCATCGCCATGCTGGTCATTAAAATGGGTCTCACGCGGGTTTCCGCTCCATGAATCGCAGCCGCGGTAGACCTATTTCCCTCCCGACGATATCCCTCCGCGAAGGTCACCAACAAAATCGCGTTCGCCACGGCGACGCCGATGGCCATAATTGCTCCCATGAACGACTGAATATTTAGACTCGTGCGAGTAACCAGCAGAACGAAAAGCACTCCACAGATGACCGCAGGAACGGCCGACAGCACCGCAAACGCGAGCCTGAGTGATTGGAAGTTCGCCGCCAGCAGCAGGTAGATAACAAGAACCGCAAGCAGCAACCCGACGGCAAGGTTGGTCAACGTCTGTTTCATCGGACCGATTTGTCCCCGAACAGTGACCTTCACTCCGCGAGGCTTAGACCCTGCGCGGTTGATCGCGGCGTCCAGCTCGCCCGAAACGCGGCCCAGATCCTCTCCCGAGACATTCGCTGTGAGCGTCACCATTCGTTGTCCGTTCAGTCGATGGTATTCGCCAACGACGGTCCCGTAGCCCACCTGAGCTACGTCACCCATGAGCGGATGCTCAGCGGCTCCTTGCGTCACCGGAATATGTTCTACGTCTTGAATCGAGGTCACATCGGACTGAGGAACCTGGACTTGCACTTGATAAGCGACTCCCGACTTTGGATCAGCCCAATAGTTCGGCGCGACGAAACGGCTAGAGGACGTGGCCGCAAGGAATGATCGGCCAACACTCCCGGTTGTAACCCCCACTTGTCCGGCGCGTTCCCGGTCTATGTTGATGTCTATGCTCGGATAATCGAGAGGTTCGTCATACTGAAGGTCGCGGAGCGCGCCAATCTTGGCTACTTCCGAGCGAACCTTCTCGGCAAAGGCGCGATCGGCACCGAGGTCAGGTCCGCTCACATTGATTTCCACGGGCGTCGGAGCGCCGAAGTTCATGATCTGCGTCACGATGTCTCCAGCTTCAAAAGAAAACTGGCAGCCCGGAAACTTGTCAGGCAAGAGCTTCCGCAACCGTTCCTCGAATTCGTCCAT
>QHYJ01000240.1:0-9942 GCA_003223255.1 Acidobacteriota bacterium
CCATGCTCCTATCTATTTTTCAAGTACTTGCACGCCCTCACCTGCCGCCTAAAATCGGCAGTCCGACGGGCGGTCACTTATCGCACTGATTCCGCCTTGAACGCGCCCTTGCTTCGAAACACAAATGCCGTGCTGAAGCACGGCGCTACATGAAAACCTCCGCCGTCAGTCGTTGGCAGAGGCATGTGAGGCGGATTTGGCCTCGACGGCGTCGAGTACGCGCGCGGAATAAATCAAAGCGGCGCCGGCGTTCATGCTGACGGCCACGCCCAGTGCCTCTGAGATTTCCTCCCTGGTCGCGCCAGCCTTGAGAGCCGCGTCGGTATGAAATACGATGCAGCCGTCGCAGCGCGTGGTGACGGCTACGGCTAGCGAGATGAGCTGGCGCGTTTTCTCACCAAGCTTGCTGGTTTTTGAATTCGCGGCGCTGAGCGTCTGATACCCCTTCAAAGTGTCGGGGGACAGCTTGCCGAGCTCGCCGACGCGGGCTCCGATTTCGTTGTGGTATTGGTTCCAATCCATGACCATGGCTATTCTCCGTTTTGTCGCGGCGGGTTTTGCCCCGCCGAGGAGCAGCGGCCCGAAGCCGCTGCCGCAAATAGGGATGGGTAATGAGCCTGGATTATACTCGGTAGACGCGCGAATGTGCTATCTTCTCGAGTTCACCCTGGCCTGCCGCAGACCAGGGTTGGTTGCAGAGCGGCGCAGCCCTTTCCTTTCATGCCCGCAGAGAAGTCGACCACGGAGCGAGGAGTTGTTTCCATGAAAAGTTCCTACAACGGGAAACCCATACCAGCTGACGTGAAAGCAATTGGCTATAGCGGCGGCGAACTGCAAGTGCCGGACACGCCGACTATTCCTTTCATCGAAGGCGACGGGACAGGGCGCGATATCTGGAAGGCGTCGCGGCGCGTGTTTGACGCGGCGGTAGAACATGCCTACGGCGGGAAGCGGCGCGTGGCGTGGTTTGAAGTTTTTGCGGGCGAGAAAGCCTTCAACACGTTCAAGGAATGGCTGCCGAATGATACCGTCGATGCCATCCGCGACTTTCGCATCGCCATCAAAGGCCCTCTGACCACGCCGGTGGGCGGCGGGATTCGTTCGTTGAACGTGACGCTGCGGCAGGTCCTCGACCTTTATTCCTGTGAGCGCCCGGTGAAATATTTTCCGGGAGTTCCCTCCCCCGTGCGGGCGCCAGAGAAAATGGATGTCATGATCTTTCGGGAAAACACCGAGGATGTGTACATCGGAATTGAGTGGAAGTCGGGAACACCGGAAGTGAAGAAGCTTCTGGAGTTTTTGAACAACGACATGCTGGAGGATGGGAAGAAGCAGATTCGCTGGGATTCCGGCGTCGGCATCAAACCGATTTCGCCAACGGGGACGAAACGGCTGGTGCGGCGGGCGATCAAATACGCGCTGGCAAATGGACGGAAGAGCGTCACGCTGGTGCACAAGGGAAATATTCAGAAATTCACGGAAGGTGCGTTCCGCGATTGGGGCTACGAACTGGCGCGCGAAGAATTCCGCGCGCAGACGGTGACGGAGCGCGAAAGCTGGATTGTCGACAACCAGGACAGGAATCCATCGCTGACTCTCGAGCAAAACGCTGCGATGATCGAACCGGGGCTCGAACAAGCCACAGAAGCGTTCAAGAAGACGGTGTATGACGAAGTAAAGAAGACGCTCGACGCGATCTACACCACGCATGGCAAAGGCCAGTGGAAGCAGAAGCTGATGATCAATGACCGCATCGCGGATTCCGTGTTTCAGCAGGTGCTGATGCGCGCGGATGAGTACAGCGTGCTGGCAACTTCGAACTTGAATGGCGATTATCTATCCGATGCGTGCGCGGCGCAGGTCGGTGGGTTAGGTATGGCGCCGGGGTCGAATATTGGCGACGGTTACGGCGTGTTCGAGGCCACTCACGGCACCGCGCCGAAATACGCGGATAAGGACGTCATCAACCCAAGTTCGGTGATGCTCTCGGGCGCGATGATGTTTGAGTTCCTGGGCTGGAAAGAGGCCGCGAAGTTGATTGAGGATGGCATTGCGCGGACGATTCAGCAGAAGCGCGTGACGTATGATTTGGAGCGGCTGATGCCGGGTGCGACCAAGCTGGGAACTTCCGCGTTTGCGAGCGCGATTATTGAGAATATGCAGGGTGCCGTAACGGCAAGGCGGTAAACATTTTTCAGTTCTTAATTCTTAGTTTTTGATTTCCTGTTCTTTTTCACTTAACGCTGCCCGCAGGCGACAAGAACAAGTTCAAATAAATTTTGGGGGGAGAAAGAGGAGAACTTCATGCGGAAGAAAGTGACGGTGGTGGGAGGCGGTTTTGTGGGCTCGACCACGGCACAGCGCATTGTGGACAAGGAGCTGGCCGATGTGGTGCTGACAGACATTCTGGACGGGCCGCCGGCGGGAAAAGGGCTGGACATGCTGGAATCCGGGCCGATTACCCGAACCGATTCGCACGCCGTGGGAATTTGCACGGCGAATGGAGATTATTCCGCGACGGCGAACAGCGACGTGGTGGTGATCACCGCCGGATTCCCGCGCAAGCCGGGAATGAGCCGCGACGATTTGCTGAAGGCCAACTATGACGTGGTAAAGGCTGTCGTCGAACAAATCGTGATGCATTCACCGAATTGCATCCTTGTTATGGTGACGAATCCACTGGACGCGATGGCCCAAGCGGCACTCAAAATCAGCAAGTTTCCAAAAAACCGGGTGATGGGCATGGCGGGCGTGCTGGACTCAGCGCGCATGAGCTCGTTTGTGGCCATGGAATGCACGGTGAGCGTCGAAAATGTGCATTCGTTCGTGCTGGGCGGGCACGGAGACGACATGGTGCCGCTGCCGCGGTATTCGACGGTGGCGGGAATTCCCCTCCCCGATTTGCTGCCGAAAGAACGCATTGATGCGATCGTGGAGCGCACGCGCAAAGGCGGCGCGGAGATCGTGAATCTGCTGAAGACCGGATCGGCGTACTACGCGCCGTCCGCGGCCGCCGTGGAAATGGTGGAGGCCATCCTGAAGGACAAAAAGAAGATTTTGCCCTGCTGCGTGTACCTCGAAGGCGAGTACGGAATCAAGGGATTGTTCGTCGGCGTGCCCGTGAAACTCGGCGCGAAAGGCGTGGAGGAGATTATCCAGATCAAGCTGACGGCGGAAGAAAATGCCGCGTTGCAAAAATCCGCGCATTCGGTGAAGGAACTTGTCACAGTTCTTGGAGTGTAGAGGTGTGGTCTCTCCAACGGTGAGGAAAGCAATGAGACATGCCAGCGCTTTGTTTTTTGCAGGTTTGCTGGGGTTTGTAGCTATGGTGTTGGCGAAGAGCGGCGAGGGTGAGACGAAGCCGGTGCGTGTGGCGCTGGTGAAGATGCCGTACGTGGGCGAACGGAATGTGCCGGACACTTCGCGCGGGCCGGACTACCTGGAAGAAGGCGGCATTCGCAAGTTGCTGGAGCAGCAAGGCGCGCAGGTAAAGCCGACGGACACGGTAGCGTTGACCGCGGAGGAAGAGAAGGCCTACGGGCAATGGAACCATTTAGCCCTGGCCGCCGGCGAGATGGCTAAGACCGTGGCGGATGAACGACGCGGCGGGTACATGCCGATTGGGCTGCTCGCGAACTGCAACGGTCTTTTGGGAATGCTCAGCGGGCTACAGCATTCGGGGCCGACGCCAAAGCCGCTGCGTGTGGGCATGGTGTTCATTGACGCGCATGGCGATTTCAACACGCCGGAGACGACGCTGAGCGGGATGCTTGGCGGCATGCCAGTGGCCATCGCGGCTGGACAGTGTCTCACGCGCATGCGCATAAAGGCGGGACTCGAGCCGGCGATTCCTACGAAGCACATCGTCGAGGTATGCGTGCGCGATACCGATCCCCTCGAGCAGGAATTGCTGGATCGCTCGGAAATTCAGCAACTCACGCTGGAGGACGTGCGCACGCGCTCGGCGAATCTGCATCGCGAGATGAAGCGGCTCTCGGAACTTACCGACGTAATTTACGTTCACGTGGACATGGACGGACTGGATCCAAGCGAAGTTCCTGGCGTGGCGCTGCCTGTTCCGAATGGGCCGACAAGCGCGGAGGCGGCCGCGGCGTTAACAGAAATGTTCAAATACGAAAAGGTTGGCGCGTTCGGCGTGGCAGCCATGCCCTACGACGATCACGACAAAACCGGGATCTCACGCCAGGCGGCTTACAACTTAATTCTTGGCGCCGTGAAAGGCGTGCAGGGACGAAAGAGCGAGTAGGTACCTGACTTGAGAATCCTCATAAAAAACTGGCGACCGCGTCTATTTCGTGCTTCCCGCCACGTGGGGTGGCATTTACAAGGACAGACGATTTGAGGAGCACGGTGCTTGGTCGTTTGTGCTCAAAAATATCGCCGGACAAATGGCGGATTCTCGCATACGGATGGGGAGCAACCGATTTGCGGGACTGGCCCGCGAAACCGCAATAGTTCACGCGCGGATCTTGCATCTTGCCAGAGAACTTGGCCGGCTCCCTAATGGGCCGCCGCACCGCAAGCGGTTTCCAGGACGGGTTCAAAGCCTTTCTTACCAGCCGAACAGCTTGCTCGCGCCATAAACTAGGCCCAGCGTGAAGCCGGCAATGACGACTTCCCCGATTGCGCCCACCGCGAAGGGACCAAGGCCCTGCTTGCGCATCTCCTGAAAATTCGTGCGAAGGCCAACGCCCGCGAAAGTCAAAAGAAACGCCCAGCGGGAAAGGTTGGCCAGCGCGCCGACTTGGTCCTTGCTGAAAAAGCGATAGGTGGCGAGGACGGAGATCAGCAGGAAGCCAAGGACGAATTTCGGGAACTTCTGCCAAAGAAATGCCGCCTTGTTCCCTACTGCCTGCGCTTTTCCTTTGCTCGCCCAATAGATGGCGTAGGCGAGAACGACGAAGCCGATCATGGCGTTGCGCGTGGATTTGACGAGCACGGCGAGTTTGCCCGCGGCATCGGAGTAGAGCGCACCAGCGGCGGTGGCTTCGGCGGTGTTGTCCACGCCGAGGCCGGCCCAGAGGCCGTAGGCTTTGTCGCTGAGATGCAGGAAGTGCCCAATCACCGGAAAAGTGAAGAGCGCGAAAGCGCCGAGCGCGAGGATCGCAGCGATGGAAAAGGAAGAATCTTCGTCGTCCGCCTCGATAGCGCCTTTCGTGGCGATGATGGCGCTGACGCCGCAAACTGCAGAGCCCACCGCCAGCAGCGAAGTGAGCTTGGGCTTGAGCTTGAAGGCGCGACCGAGAAAGGTCATGAAAGCGATGGAGCCCGTGATTTCGATAGCCACGAGCGCCAAGCTGACGCCGCCGAGCTTGAGAATGTCGCCAAGCAAAAACCGAGCGCCCAGGAGAACGATACCGGCCTTGAGCCAAAATTCATAAGTGGCAACGCCACTGCGAAAAACTTCTGGCACGCCGACCGTGTTCGAGATCACGAGGCCAAGCAAGATGGCCCACAGGACGTATTCGATGTTCGGAAACGTCCAGTGATGTGCCTTGGCATAGGCGCCCACGTTTTGTTCGAGCAGTTTTCCTGCATAGCCAATGGCAAAGAGCAGCAGGATGCCCGGTATCAAGCGCAGATACCGAAGTGCGGGCTGCACAGGTTGGACCTGGGGAACCGTGATTACATCCGCCATGAGGTCATCTCCTCCGAGATTGATTCTTCCACCACGAATTTCTTGTTGTCGCGAAAAGCAGATTCCTCGCTCCGCCCGGAATGACACGTTAACCGTACTTTTTCAAAGGTGTCATACGACATGCCTTCACCACGGAATGTGTTTGAAGATTCCCGTGCGCACTAGCAGCGCTGCCAAAAACGCCAGCACGACCGCCCAGGAATCAAGCGAAAGCTTCCAAGGCTTATTTGCTTTTTCGTGATTCGTTTCTGCACCCATGGTCAGCTCTCCTTCCTAATTGCACAAAAGCAGATTCCTCAGGCCTAAAGGCCTGAGCTACAGCTCGGAATGACAGTCGTAGCAATATTTCTCCACAACCCTTTTAAGCCGCGCACTCGCCTCGGCCGAGTTTGAGCGAAAACGTTTCCGTATCACCCCAGTCGAGAAAAATGTCTTCGGTGGAGTTTGTAACCTCCACAAACGGGCGAAGGCGCTCGACAATCGCTTTGTCGGAAGTTCGTCCCACCCAGGCGGAGAACAATTCACCCAGCTGGCGATCCTGTTGATAAAAGGCAAGAAGTTCGCGAATGATCAAGGGTATAGGACGAGCAGGAACGGCCATGACTTGCCGGCCGAAGCGCACGCCATCAGCACTTACTTTGCCTCCGAGGAGCAATTGATAGTAAGGCGCTTGTTTGTCCTCGATCTTTCGCGCGTTTCCATAAAAACCGATGTCGGCGATGTGGTGCTGGCCACAGGAATTTGGACAGCCGCTGATCTTGATGCGAAGCTTCTTGATTTCCGGGTCGTCGTAGCCTTGGAGCGCGCGGGAAAGCTCATCGGCCAGGGTCAGCGAACGCGTGATGCCAAGGTTGCAAGTCGTAGCTCCAGGGCAGCCGGTGACGTCGGAAATAGTGCGCGCGCCGGGAATGGCCAAGTCGAGCGCGCGAAGGTCGTTGTAAATCTCGCGTGCGCGGTCGAGAGGTACCCAGGGAATCACCAAATCCTGATTGATGGCAATGCGCACGCCGCTGAGGTCATGGTTTTCAAGAACATCGGCGACGCCGCGCATTTGTCGGCTGTGAAACGTTCCTGCAGGAAGCTTAATCCAGATGGCACCATAGCCGGATTGACGCTGGGGCATGAGATTGTGCTCGGCCCAGCCCTCGTACTCGGAATCGGACGCGGCATTGTCCAAGCTGAGAGTCAAAGGTGCTGGGGAGATGTTGACCAACGCCGGACGAATGGGAGAAGGCACGGTAAAAACTTCGGCGGGGGCTTGCGAAATCTTGCGCTTTTCAAAAACCAAGCGGCGAAACTCTCCGATGCCCTTTTCGCGCAGAACGAATTTCATCCGCGCTTTGAATTTGTTCTTGCGATTGCCGGTTTCGTTGAAGACACGTAGAACGGCTTCGATGGTGGGCAGCAGCTCTTCTTCGGGCAGGAAATCTGTAAGAACTGCGGATTCGGTTGGGAGGCTGCCCAACCCGCCGCCGACGAGGACTTTGAAGCCGCGACGACCGGCGCCATTCGAACCACGCACTTGCGCGATCAGACCTACATCGTGAATGCCAGCAACGGCGCAGCCGCCATCATCGGCGCAGCCGGAGAAGGCGATTTTGAATTTGCGCGGCAATTCGTGAAAGTCGGGATGGCGCAGAAGATAGCGCGAAACGCCCAGAGCATACGGCGTCACGTCGAATGCCTCGCCGGGGCAGATGCCCGCGACCGGGCATGCCGTGACGTTGCGCACGGTGTTGCCGCAGGCTTCGCGGGTGGTTAAGCCGCAATCCGCCAGCAGGCGCATGGCCGCCGGCACCCTTTCGAGTTTGACGAAGTGGAATTGGACATTTTCGCGGGTCGTAAGATGGCCGCGGCCGGTGGAATATTCGTCCGCGATTTGAGCCAGGACGCGAAGTTGCGAGGGCTTGACCACGCCGGCCGCGACTTTCACGCGCAACATTTGGAAACCGGGCTGCCGCTGGCCGTAGGTGCCGTGCTTCAGGCGGAACGGGCGAAATTGCTCTTCGCTGATTTCGCCGTTGCGAAGCTTTTGCACGCGCTCTTCAAAACGCGCGATCTCCGCTTCAATGGCTTCGCGGCTGTGCCTTTCTTCGATCTCAGTGGTTGTGGCGACAGTCATAAACATGGCCCCCAAATCTGTTCCTTGACGAAGCCTTGTCGTCCAAAAATAAAAAAGCCCACTTGCCAGTGTCTCTGGCTTGTGGGCTTCGGAACTCGATGATTGCGCTAGGCTAAGTTCGGAAACTCCTCTGGCCAGAGATGGGTGTCATTTGACACATAGCGCTACACGCGCAGGGACAACACATCATCTGGCAGCAGTTCTTCATACCATAGAAGAATACTTTCTGGCGGCCCCCATGTCAAAGGGAATTCGTACAAAACATTCGATGCATGAAATCCAAAAAAGTAATCCATGTTCCGGTTCCGTCCGAGCCCGGGGATGAGCAACTGCGGGCCGCAGCGGGCAGGGTAAGCCGCGCCCGACAGCGGATCATGAGCAAGATAGTCTCCAGAAGTTTCTTAAGATGCAACGCTAAGAATTTATTGGGGGTTTTGAGCTGATGCCGCCGCCTTGACCGCCCCGGGCTTGGCGGGAGCCGCGGCTGCCGCCGGGCCGATCAGCGTAGCGTGCTTAATCACATCCAGCTTGGAGTACTTTTTGTCGAGATAGGCTTTTCCCAACCGGGTGATCTGGTCCTGCTCGTTTGTGGGCTGGTCCCCGTACTGGTCATAAAGCATTTCCACGACTTTCATGCCGATGGCGTCGACTACGCCAAAGGGCGCAAACCCTTGCGCGTCAAGAAAAGAGTTGTCTTGGAAACTGATAAAAATCTGCGTGGAGCGTGAATTGGGCTGCGACGTTTTCGCGTAGGTCACATAGCCGCGCTTGTTGCTCTGGGTCACGGGGTCATCTTTGATATTGGCATTGCTCCAGGCCGCCGCTACCGGCGGGTAAGAACTGATGCCGAATTGCACCACGAAACCCGCCACGACGCGAAACACCACCATGTTGTCGTAGAAATGATGCTTGACCAGGTTGTAGAAGCGGTCTGCGCCAATGGGCGCCCAGGCGCGGGTCACGGTCATGACGAAGTCGCCGCGCGTGGTCTCGAATTTGACTTGGAACGTTTCCGGAGCTTTTTCTTTGAGCATCGAGGGACGCAACAAGGTTCGATCAAAGGTGGCTGGCGCCGCGGCTTTTCCGCCTGCGGGCGCAGTGGACTTCGGCTTCGCCGGAGCCCGTGCGGGAGTTTGCGCTAGCGTTTGGATCGCGAGTGGGAATAAAACAACGACAATCACTGCTACGAACTTTTTCATCGCAGTTCTTTCGCTCCTCTCAGAGTTAATCTGCAGAAACCAAATTCTATTTACGCGCCCGCTTGGACGACTCCTGGCTGACGCGCTCCACTTCCGCCATTACGCGCAAAGTATTCTCGCCCAGAATCTTCTTTAGGTCACCTTCGGAATAGCCTTTTCTCAAAAGCGCGTCGGTAATTTTCGGAAGTTTCGCCGCGTCCTCCATGCCGTAAGGCATATTGGCGCCGTCAAAATCGGAGCCCAAGCCAACGTGATTGATCCCCGCAACTTTCACGGCATGGTCCATGTGCTCGATGATCTTCGTCCAATCGACACGCGGCAGCTTGCCCTGTTCGACGTACCTGCGCGTAAGGCGATCGCCTTCGAGAAGCTGGCAGGCCTCATCGTCGCCGCAAAGCTTTTGCACTTCTTCTCCAATGGCCTTGTTGATCTCCGGGTCGGCTTTCTCGGCGTTGCGGAATTCTTGGCTCAGAAAGCCGACGTGGTAGTTGATTTGGATGACCCCGCCTTTGGCCGCCAGATCCTTCATCATTTGATCGGTCATGTTGCGTGGAGCGTCGCAAAGAGCTCGGCAAGAAGAGTGGGAGGCGATCATCGGAGCCCTGCTGACTGCAAGGGCGTCGTAGAAAGTCTTGTCGCTGACGTGGGAAATGTCCACGATGACGCCGAGGCGGTTCATTTCGCCGACAACGTCTTTGCCGAAATCGGTGAGGCCATTATGCGCGGCCGAGGCGGTGGAGGAGTCCGCCCATTCGTCGTTGCCACTGTGCGTCAAGGTCATGTAACGAACGCCGAGGCTCGCAAACTTGCGCAGCGTGGCGAGGTCGGAGTTGATCATGTGACCGCCCTCGACGCCCATCAGCGCGGCAATCTTGCCTTGCTGGTACGCGGCGCGGACTTCGGCGGCGGTGGTGGCAAGAGTGAGGTCTTTCGGGTGCTTGCGCAATTGCTCGCGTACGGCT
>QHYJ01000240.1:9969-23943 GCA_003223255.1 Acidobacteriota bacterium
GCCTTCGCGCATGCGCGGGACGTCGATGCTGCCGTCGGTATGGCGTGTCCCGATGTCGAATTTCCCGTCAAGGAAACGCTGCGTGGTGTCGTCGTGTGTGTCCACGACGATCGAGGAGAAATGCAGTTTCTTCGCGCGCGCGGAAATGTCGTCGGACTTCACCATCGCCGCCAGAAAGCAAACGACGGAAGCACAAAGCGCGGTTGTGAGGAGGACTCGGAGCATTTCAATTCTCATTTCTCCATGAGACAGCAAAGAGTTGTCATTGTGCCTGCAGTTCCCTGCTGACTTTTTCTGTTTGTTCCATGACGCGCAGCAAATTGCCGCCAAGGATTTTGCGAATGTCGTCGTCCTGGTAGCCTTGGCGCATCAGGGCCTCTGTGATTTTCGGGAGTTTCGAGCAATCCTCCATGCCGTCGGGCATCGTCGCCCCATCAAAGTCAGAGCCGAGGCCGACGTGGTCCGGCCCGACAAGTTTCACGACATGGTCGATGTGGTCGATGATTCTTTCCCAACTGACGTGCGGCAAAGCACCGGAAGCTTCGGCCTGGGTCTCAAGCTCTTTGACCTTGCGACCAATGCATTCTCCATCTCCACCGCATTCCTTCGTAATCTTTTCCATGGCGGCAACCACACCGCCTGCAACTTTGTCGTAAGCATCCTTGTAAGGCTGGTCGATGAAGCTACGCTCGTAATTAATCTGGATGACGCCGCCTTTGGCAGCCAAGGCTTTGATCATGTCGTCGGACATGTCCCGCGGATGATTGCACAAAGCGCGGCAAGAGGAGTGCGAAGCGATGAGTGGAGCCCTGCTGACTTCCAGGGCGTCGTAGAACGTTTTGTCGCTGACATGCGAAATGTCCACCATGATGCCCTGGCGATTCATTTCGCGGACAACGTCCTTGCCGAAATCGGTGAGGCCGTTGTGGGCCGGCTTGTCGGTGGAAGAGTCGGCCCATTCGTCGTTGTAAAAATGCGAGAGCGTCATGTAACGCACGCCGAGGTCGCCAAACATGCGCAGCACGCGGATATCGTTGCCAATCATGTGGCCGCCCTCGACGCCCATGAGCGCCGCGATTTTCCCCTGCGCGTGGGCGCGGCGCACCTCTTCGGCAGTGCGGCAGAAGACGAGATCGCTCGAGTATTTGCGGACATTCTCGTGTACCGCATCAATTTGATCGAGAGCCTTCTGCACGGCCGGCGGCCCCATGGTGCGGCCATCAATCCAGATGGAAAAGAAAATGGCGTTCATGCCGCCTTCGCGCATGCGCGGGATGTCGACGTGACCGTCGGGATTGCGCTTGCCAAGATCGAAATCCTTGGAGAAGAAGCGCTGCGTGGTGTCGTCGTGGGTGTCCAGGACGATGGAAGAAAAGTGCAGCTTTCTGGCACGCTCGGCGATGTCGTCTGCGCTGGCCGGCGCGCTCAACCGCCAACCTGCCAGCAAAGCAGCGCAAAGGCACAAAAACGCGGCGAAAGATCGGCCAAATCGGATCAAGTGTCGCTCCCTGGGGCAACGGAAGAGATGCCCCGCAAAATGTCCGCGAGATTGTAACCCAAAGACGGTACGGTGGCACTGTCGCGAGAGCCGCCTCAAGAGGTGCGATCAGCCGACGCCGCCGGAGACTGTTTCCGGGCGTTCGTTGGTCTGTGCGATGACTTCCAGCTTGATCTGTTTCGGGCAAGCCGCTTCGCATTCCCCGATGTTGGAGCAATTGGCAAAGCCTTCGCGATTCATCTGCCGCACCATGGCCAGGGCGCGACGCTTGCGTTCCGGCTGCCCCTGCGGAAGATGCGCGAGGTGAGAAATCTTCGCGCCCACAAACAATGCCGCGGCGGCGTTCGGGCATGCCGCCACGCAGGCTCCGCACCCGATGCACGCGGCGGCGTCCATCGCGAGATCGGCGTCCTCTTTGGGAACGGGAATGGCGTTTCCATCCGGCGGGCTTCCGGTGGGCACGGAAATAAATCCGCCGGCGGCGATGATGCGGTCAAAGGCCGACCGGTCCACGGCCAGGTCCTTCACAACCGGAAACGCCGCGGCTCGCCACGGCTCCAGGTACAGTTCATCGCCATCCTTAAAGTGGCGCATATGCAACTGGCAGACCGTGGTGCCTTTGAAGCCGCCGTGCGCTTTGCCGTTGATCATCATGCCGCACATGCCGCAGATGCCTTCGCGGCAATCGTGATCGAAAGCGATCGGATCCTCACCCTTCTCGGTGAGCCGCTCGTTCAGCATGTCCAGCATTTCGAGGAACGACATGTGCTCGTTCACGCCGGGAACCTCATAGCGGACCATGCGCCCCCGGTCCTCTGCGTTTTTCTGCCGCCAGACGTGAAGTGTCAGTTTCATCTCACTTGTAGCTCCGCTGCGAGGGCTTCACGTAGTTGAACACCAGAGGTTCCTTGGTCAGAGAAGGCGGGCGTCCTGCACCCTGGAAGCCCCACGCCGCCACGTAGCAAAAATTGGCATCGTCGCGCAAAGCTTCTCCGTCGGTCTGGTATTCCTCGCGGAAATGTCCGCCGCAGGATTCGTTGCGATGCAGCGCGTCCATGCACAGCAATTCGCCGAGTTCGAAGAAATCGGCCACACGGCCGGCCTTTTCGAGAGATTGATTGAACTCCTCATTCGAGCCCAGCACACGCACGTTCCTCCAGAAATCTTGGCGCAGCTCGGCAATCATCCCGGCGGCTTTCTTCAACCCGGCTGCGTTGCGCGACATGCCGCAGTAATCCCACAAGATTTTGCCCAGCTCGCGGTGGTAAGAATCAACCGTGCGCTTGCCGTTTGCGTCCAGAAGCTTCTTGGTGATGGCCGCCACGTTGGCGACGGCCTCTTTTGCCGCCGGAGCATCTTCGGAATATCTTTCCGTCTTAATGTTCGCCAGATAGCTTCCGATGGTGTACGGAATGATGAAATAGCCGTCCGCGAGCCCCTGCATCAGCGCGCTTGCGCCCAGGCGGTTTGCGCCGTGATCGGAGAAATTCGCTTCGCCCAGCACAAACAGCCCGGGGATCGTGGACATCAGGTTGTAATCGACCCACAAGCCGCCCATGGTGTAGTGCGTCGCGGGAAAGATGCGCATCGGCACTTCGTACGGATTTTCGCCCGTGATGCGCTCGTACATTTCAAACAAGTTGCCATAACGCTCGGCAATCTTTTGCGGGCCCAGCCGCTTGAGGGCTTCCGAAAAATCGAGATAGACGCCCAGCCCCGTTTCCCCTACGCCGCGGCCCGCGTCGCATACCGCTTTGGCCGCGCGGGAAGCAATGTCGCGCGGCACCAGGTTGCCAAAGCTCGGATAGCGTGTCTCCAGGTAATAGTCGCGCTCCTCTTCCGGAATGGATGCCGGATTGCGTTTGTCGCCCGCCTTTTTGGGAACCCAAATGCGGCCGTCGTTGCGCAGCGATTCGGACATCAGCGTCAGTTTGGATTGATAATCGCCAGCCACCGGAATGCACGTGGGGTGAATTTGCGTGAAGCACGGATTCGCGAACAGCGCCCCGCGTTTGTACGCACGCCAGATTGCCGTCGCATTGCACCCTTTGGCGTTTGTGGAAAGATAGAAGACGTTGCCGTAACCGCCGGTGGCAAGAACCACCGCATCGCCGAAGTGCACGCCCAGCTTGCCATCGTTGAGGCTTCGCGTGACGATTCCGCGCGCCTTCCCGTCAATTACGATCAAGTCGAGCATTTCCGTGCGCGGATACATCTTCACGGTGCCCAGCCCGACCTGCCGCTCCAAGGCCTGATAGGCGCCGAGCAGAAGCTGCTGCCCGGTCTGGCCGCGCGCGTAAAAGGTCCGGGAAACCTGCGCTCCGCCGAACGAGCGATTGTCCAGCAGTCCGCCGTACTCTCTGGCGAACGGCACGCCTTGCGCCACGCACTGGTCGATGATGTTTACGCTTACTTGCGCCAGGCGGTAAACGTTGGCTTCGCGCGCGCGAAAGTCCCCGCCTTTCACCGTGTCGTAAAACAGCCGGTATACACTGTCGCCGTCGTTGTGATAGTTCTTTGCGGCGTTGATGCCTCCCTGCGCAGCGATGGAATGCGCGCGACGCGGCGAATCCTGGAAGCAAAAACAATGGACGTTGTAACCGAGTTCTCCCAGGCTAGCCGCCGCGGAGCCGCCAGCAAGTCCAGTTCCAACAACGATGATGTTGTGTTTGCGCTTGTTGGCCGGGTTGACCAGCTTCAGGCCGAACTTATGCGTTTCCCAGGACCTTTCGATGGGCCCGCTGGGCGCGTTGGAGACCAATTCCATTCCGTCAGCCTCTCCTCATACTGGCTTGATGAAGCCGGCCAGCACCGAGACTGGAATCGAGATATATCCCACAGCAATCAGGATCGCCACGACCTTGGCTATTCGTTGAATCCATGGCGTGTACACCGGGTGGCTGTAACCGAGCGACTGAAACATGCTCCACAGCCCGTGATACAGGTGGTAGCACAACAGGATCATGGCAATGATGTAGAACAGCGAAGCCGGCCAGAACTGAAATCCGGTAACCACGTTGTTGTAGACGTTGTGCTCGTCGAACGGACCGCCCGGATGCACCACTCCGAACGTAAAGTGCAACAAGTGGAAAATCACGAAGGCCAGGATAATCGGCCCGCTCCACATCATGGTGCGCGAAGCGTACGTGGAATGCACATTGCTTTTTTTCACGTAGGGAATCGGCCGCGCGGCGCGCTGCAGCATCCACAGCGCGAACGAGGCCCAGATGTGTAGGCATACGGATACCAGCAGCGTAATCCGCGCGCCCCACAACAGCACTGGCACACTCCGCAGCGCTTCCGAGTAGTGATTGATTTTCTCCGGTGGCAGGTAGATTTGCAGGTTCCCGAGCAAATGCCCGACCACAAAGCCGAACAGGATGAATCCTGTCACGGCCATGATGGCTTTTTTCCCGATGGTGGTTTCCCAGAAGCGGAGCTGGGCTAGCGGAAGATTAGCAGCGGCGCTCATTCGTGATGCCATCCTTCGCTGCGGGAGAATGCCGGTTTAAAAAAATAATCGGCGATGGGGGGGAAACTGTGCCAGGCTGGGTTGCCGTGGCAGACATGCCCTCTCCGCCGCGTGATTCCTTACCGGTCCAACGTTAGCGAATCGAAGAAGCTATGAGCAACGCGGCTAAATCAGTATAGGCAGATACATCTGTCGATGCAACTCGACCTGTCCGATCGGACGGTTCTTTGAGAATAACAAGGAGCTGGAATTTTTGTCGACATCGTGTGCGCAGGTGCCACAATGGAATTGTCGATGGAGCCGTCGTCGCACGGGATCTGCCGGACCCCTACGTCCACCTGGTTGCAGCCCGCAATTTCTAGGAATCAACATGAGCACAACTCTCAGCCTTGTCTCGGAACTGGAGCGGATCGCGCGGGCGCTCGACGCGGAAGGCGTCGGCGCGGGGCAACCCTCCCTAACCACGATCGCGGGGAAAATCGCAAAGATCATTGGCGTACGAAACGAAGAAGTGGCCATTCTGGCGGTGTCCACGCGCTGGAAGCACTTGCATTTTCTGGTGCCAGAAGCCCTGAAGAATGTCGGCTTTATTCCTCTGTCCAGCAATTCCGCACTTGCGGCGAAGACGGCACGCGAAAGCCGCCCGGAAATTGATAATAACTTCAGCGCCGCGCGGCACGCGGTCGTTTTCGAAAACATAAAACTCAGTGGGGACAGTTTGGATCCGATCCAAAAGATTATCAGCGCTCCGCTTCTCTTCGACGGAAAGGTCGTCGGTGTCATCCAGGTCAGCCGCAAAGGTGCAACGTCCGGGGATGCAGGCCCAGACTTCACCGCAGAGCATCTCGGAAACCTTCTGGCTCTTTGCAAACCTTTGGGAAAGTTCGTGCATTGCGCCGCGGGGGAATAGCGCTCCATCGAACCGTCGGTTAACCGCCGTTCACCATTCCGCAATGCGTTCAAGTGCAGCCATGAAAATAAATTGACACTCGAAAACCTTCTTGTTAACTTTTGGCTTGCCCTAATTTTTTTGCCCTCAATCCTGTCAGGGAGGCCCGAAAAACCGGCACCATGGCGTTTGTCGCGAAGAAGATCTTCCTCACAAAAGGTGTCGGGAAACATCGAGAAAGGCTTTCCAGCTTCGAGTTGGCCCTGCGCAACGCGGGCATTGCCGCGTGCAACATCGTTCGCGTCTCCTCCATCTTCCCGCCCAATTGCAAACTCATTTCCCGAAGTGAAGGTTTGAAGCATCTCAAGCCCGGCCAGGTAGCGTTCACGGTCATCAGCGAAAATTCCACCAAAGAGCCGCACCGCCTCATTGCGGCGAGCATTGGACTGGCGCTCCCGAGCGACAAGAGCATGTACGGCTATCTCTCCGAGCATCACTCCTTCGGAGAAACGGAAGAAGTCGCCGGCGAATATGCGGAAGAGCTCGCGGCGGAAATGCTCGCTACCACGTTGAACGTGGAATTTGATCCGGACTTGTCGTTCGACGAAAAAAAAGAGGTTTACCGCATTTCCAACAAAATCGTCCGCACCATGAACATCACGCAATCCGCCGTAGGCGATAAGCGCGGCCTCTGGACGACCGTGCTGGGCGCCGCCATTTTGATTGGCGAAGACGACTGAAGGTCAACCCCGCTTGAAATAATTCAGGCGCTCCAGGACAGCGCCCACAATTAAAGGCAGCGCCACGGTAGCATCGTCGAAGACTTCCGCGAAGCGCCCGCCTTCCTCCGGCGGAACGAATTTCCCCCAGGAAACGGCTTCCGTATACGTGCTGCCACTCAGCCCTCCCCAGCTCACCGGCTCCGGGCAGATGCGCAGGCCGTAGTTGTAACGCTTTAGAGGCAGCTTCTTGTAACCACGGCGCGCCAGCAGCTCCGCGTAAACGCCGAACTGCTGTGACCAGTTGCGTGGCACGCCGCCGCCCACGGTGAAAATTCCCATGCGCTTCGTCGCCAGCATGGTGTTAGCAAACTTCTCGAAATCTTCAAAAGGATCGAACCGCAGGACGGGGCGATTTTCTCTTAGGCGCGCGATCTTGTGCAGGGCAAAGTCAATACCCAATTCGGAATCACTGAACGCAGGCACGAATACAGGAACATCATGTGCGTACGCCGATTTCAAAATTCCTCGCCGATCCGGGCAATGTTCGTGCAAGAACTCGCCGATGCGCCGGTGAACCTTCCAACTGCACACGACTTCATTCGCGTCCCACCCGCGAAGCAGGCGCTGCATCACTTCTTCCACGTGATCGAGATTGACTTCGGGCTCGAGGGAATCGTAGACGCGGTTGTACCCCGCTTCGAACAACGCCTTGTCATCCATTCTGGGGTCGTAGCGGAAATGCGAATGGCCGGTCGCTTCCACGAGACCGTGAGCCATCAGCGCTCCGGTCGAGACAATGGCGTTCACCACGCCGGATTCAATGAGGTCGCAGAAAATCAAACCCATCTTGCCAACGGTCAGCGCCCCGGAAAGCGTCATCACCACGAAGCAGTTTTTATCGCGCGCCATGGCTTCGAGCACGTCCGCGGCGTCGCCGATCTGCCGACCGGTGAACGCGGTGTTGCCCATAGCGCGAACGAGGTCGTCGATCGTGCGGCAGCGCGATAAGTCCAGCGGGAAAATCGGCCGGAGCTTATCTTTTACCGGGTCGTGCAACACCCGCCCGGTCACAGTCTTTTTTTGCTGCCTCCCCATCGCGTCTCCTCAAACTTAAAAGGTTAGTTGCCTGGAGCGAATGAACTGCAACCTTGCCGACAATTCGTGATGATGCTTGAAGGTTCTGAAGATTTTTAGTACAAACGCGACACAAAAGAAAGAAAAATCGCGCAGGCCAAGCCGTTCCCAGGCTCATGCTAAACTAAAATTCATGGACGACAAATTCACCATCGGGCTCGTGCAGATGAAATGCACGACAAATATAGAGGAAAACCTGGAACGCGCCACCGAGAAAATCCAGGAAGCGGCAGCGCGCGGCGCGCAAATCATCTGCATGCATGAGCTCTTCCGGGGCGAATACTTTTGCCGCACCGAAGACGCGGAACTTTTTAATCTCGCGGAATCGGTACCCGGCCCCACCACCGAGAAACTGGCCCAAGTAGCCAAAGAGAAAAAAGTTGCGCTGCTCGTCTCCATTTTCGAGCGCCGCGCACCGGGGGTTTATCATAACAGTTGCGCCGTCCTGGACGCCGACGGAAGCTTCCTCGGGAAATACCGCAAGATGCACATCCCCGACGATCCGCTTTACTACGAAAAATTCTATTTTACGCCAGGCGATCTGGGCTTTCCGAACTTCGATACGAAGTACGCTCGCATCGGCGTACAGATTTGTTGGGATCAGTGGTACCCCGAGGGTTCGCGACTTACGGCGCTCGGAGGCGCGCAGGTCATCTTCTATCCCACCAGCATCGGCTGGCATCCGCACGAGAAGGCGCAGTTCGGTGCGGGGCAGTTGGAAGCCTGGAAAACGATTCAGCGTGGCCATGCAATCGCCAACGGCGTGTATGCCGCCGTGGTCAACCGCGTCGGATTCGAAGGTCGCCCGGAGAATGGCGACCCCGGGCTGGAGTTTTGGGGCAACTCGTTTGTCGCCGATCCGTTTGGCCAGGTGATTTCGGAGGCTTCTAATTGCAAGGAAGAAATTCTCGCTGTCGAATGTGATTCCGTGGCTGGACGAAAAATAATGCCGGGTTGTTCATCCCCTCGGTGTTCTCTGCGAACTCTGTGTTAAAAGAAGACGCGCTCCCCAGGCCTCGCTCATGAAAACTCTCGCCACTTCCGCCACGCCTCATGCATTCGGTTTTCGCATGCCTGCCGAATGGGAGCCCCACAAGGCGACTTGGCTCGGCTGGCCTCACGAAGCGACCGACTGGCCTGGAAAATTCGCTGTCATCCCTTGGGCCTTCGCCGAAATTGTGCGTCACCTCTCCAGAGCCGAGCGCGTTTTCCTATTGGTCGAAAACCGTGCAGCGCAGGCGCGCGCGCGCTCCATGTTAAAGAAATCAGGGGCCAATCTCGACGCCGTGGATTTTTTCGTCACGCCCACCGACCGTGGCTGGATGCGCGATTCTGGTCCCGTCTGCGTTCGCAACGAATCGGGCGACGTGGCATTCAACAATTTTCAGTTCAATGGCTGGGCCAAGTACTCCAATCACAAAAAAGATGCTGCGGTGGTTGAAAAGGCAAACAAAAAACTGCAGCGCCGTCTCTGGCAACCACAACACAAGGGTCGTCGCGTCGTTCTCGAAGGCGGCAGCATTGATGTCAACGGCTGCGGCACGCTGGTCACCACCGAGGAATGTCTCTTGAGCAAAGTTCAGGAGCGAAATCCCGGCTTCACCAAG
The DNA here is from genome assembly GCA_003223255.1 of Acidobacteriota bacterium. Classification (GTDB taxonomy): domain Bacteria; phylum Acidobacteriota; class Terriglobia; order Acidiferrales; family UBA7541; genus Acidiferrum. The sequence goes on from QHYJ01000240.1 coordinate 19,292, forward strand.
GAAGATTACGCGGAAGTGTTTCGCGAATACCTTGGCGTTACCAATGTTCTATGGCTCAAGAGCGGAATCGCGGGCGACGACACACACGGACATGTGGACGATCTCACGCGCTTCGTCAACCCTTCGACGGTCGTAGCTATCGTCGAACCGGATCCGAACGACGCGAACTACGCCCCGCTCCAGGAAAATCTCGCGTTGCTGCAGACCATGAAGGATCAAGACGGCGAGCCTTTGCGGGTGGAAACGCTGCCCATGCCCGCGCCAGTCTATTTTGATGGCTTCCGGCTTCCCGCCAGCTACGCGAATTTCTATATCGCCAACAAACTCGTGCTAGTGCCAACTTTTACGGATGCGAACGACCGCGTGGCCCTGAACACGATGGCGCGATTGTTCCCCGACCGTGAGGTCGTGGGGATTCCTTGCCGTGATCTGGCCCTCGGCCTCGGCACGATCCACTGCATGACGCAACAGCAACCGAGCACGCGATAGGGGTGCGAGTCCCGCTTGCCCCGTTCTTCTTTGGGGGCGAGCGCAGCGAATCGAAGGACTGCGACCCAATCAATCCTCGGCGTTCCTTGCCTCAGCCACAAAGTCAGATACAATCTTCCTTCCCCAGGGAGGCTTCATGCTCGTTGGTCTACTTGCGCAGAGAGTTTACGGGGTTTGGTTCGAATCGCACGGCATTGTTTCCTGGCTTCTTCTTGGCCTCATCGCCGGCTGGCTCGCGGGGAAGATCGCGCGCGGCCGCGGCTTCGGCTGCATCGCGGACATCGTTCTCGGCTTAGTCGGTTCCTTCATTGGCGGCTGGGTTTTCACGAAACTTGAAATCTTTGGTGGCGGCTTCTGGTATTCCCTCGCTGCTGCCACACTTGGCGCCGTGATTCTCGTCTCCATCGCCCATCTGTTCACTGGCGATTCCCACCACTGACGCAAAAGAGCCTCTTCTTGCTTCATACGAGCAAGCGTTTCCGGCATGCGTCCCCAGCGTGTGATAGGATGCTCGTTTAGGTTGTGGAGTCGATGTCTCGTTGAGCAAGACCCCAAGTAGAGCCGCACATAAAACCACGCACACCCTGACTGCCATTCCTCTCGGCGGACTCGGCGAGTTCGGCATGAACATGATGGTGTTGCGGCTCGGCGACAGCTTTTGGGAGTCGACCTTGTCATTCCTGACATTTCTTATCTGAAGCAAAATCGCGCGAAAGTCCGAGCGATTGTGCTGACCCACGGTCACGAGGACCATATCGGGGCGCTGCCGTACATCCTTCGCGACTTGAACGTGCCGGTCTACGGAACGCGCTTCACCCTGGCTCTGGTAAAGAAGCGCCTGGAAGAGGCGGGCCTGCTGGATTCCACCACGTTGCGCGAAGTCATCCCAGGCCGCACGATTGAAATCGCTCCTTACGAAATCGAGTTTATTTCCGTCACGCATAGCACCCTGGATTGTGTGGCACTCGCGATCCGCACCCCGGTCGGCGTCATCATTCACACCGGAGATTTCAAAATCGATCAGACGCCCGTGGACAACGCCTCCTTCGATTTGCATGCACTGGCAAAGTACGGAAGAGAAGGCGTGCTGGCGCTTTTTAGCGATTCGACCAACGTCGAGCGCCCAGGTTTCACTCCCTCGGAGCGCGCCATCGTGCCACGCATCGTGGATCTTTGCCGCTCAGCGCCGCGCCGGGTGATCTTGTCCTGCTTTGCCTCGTCGATTCACCGCATTCAGCAGGTGATCGACATCGCCGTGCGCGTCAACCGCAAAGTGGCTTTCGTCGGGCGCAGCATGATCGACAACGTCGAAATTGCGCACTCGCTTGACCTTCTTCACATTCCCGACGGGATGGTCGTGCGCCCCCAGGACATCCGCGGCTTCGATCCCAAGCGCCTCGTCATTCTGGCCAGCGGCAGCCAAGCCGAGCCCATGTCCTCGCTTTCGCGCATCGCCGTCGACAATCACCGCCACGTTTCTGTGGACGAAAACGACACCGTCATTCTTTCCGCGCGCATCATTCCCGGCAACGAAAAACCCATCTTTCGCATGCTCGATCACATGTTCCGCCGTCGCGCGCTGGTGTACTACGAAAATTCCGGGGGCCTGATTCACGTTTCCGGCCACGCCAGCCAAGAAGAGCAAAAACTAATTCTCCAACTGGTGAAACCGAAATACTTTATTCCGGTCCACGGCGAGTACCGGCATCTTTTCCGCCACGCCGCGCTGGCGCACCAACTTGGCGTAGTCTCGGAAGAAATTTTTCTGCTGGAAGACGGCCAAGCGGTCGAATTTACGGAGGATCGAGCACACCGGCGCGACCCCGTGACCGCCGGCCGCGTGCTGGTGGACTCCGGTTCCTTGGAAGAAATCGAAGAAGTAGTGATCCGCGACAGGAAACACCTTTCCGAAGATGGCGTGGTGGTGCCGATCATTGCCATCGACAAGCACACCGGGAAGCTCGAATCCCAACCGGAAATTGTGACCCGCGGCCTGATGAGCGAAAACGGCCAGGAACTCCTGCTCGGCGCGCGCGAAGTCTTGATGAAAACCGTGGCGGAATCAAATGCCGAAGAAAACTCCGACTGGGGCGTCATCAAAGAAAAAATCCGCGTCGATTTGAAGCGGTACATCAACAAACAAACTTCCAAACGGCCGCTCATCCTTCCCGTGATTCTCGAGGTCTAGGCGGCTGAACTCCTGATGGCTGAACAGACCACACCCGCGCCGCCTTCCTCTTCCGGTCCAGGCAACGCCGCATTTGTTTTTATCCTGGTCATGGTGGCGTTTGATTTTCTGGCCTTCGGCATCATCGCGCCGGTTCTTCCCGACCTGATCCGCCAATTCGAAGGCGGAGACTTTGGGCGCGCCTCCGCCATCACCGGCTATCTCTTGTTCGCCTGGAACGCGATGCAATTCTTGTTTTCGCCGATTCTCGGCGCGTGGTCCGACCGCTTTGGCCGCCGTCCCATCATTCTGCTTTCCTGCTTTGGCCTGGGCATCGATTACATTGTGATGGCCCTGGCTCCGACGCTTAGCTGGCTCTTTGTTGGGCGCATCATTTCCGGAATCACGGCCTCCAACATCTCGACCGCGTTTGCCTACGTCACCGACGTCACGCCTCCGGAAAAGCGCGCCAAGCCCTTCGGGTATGTCAGCGCTGCTTTAGGGCTTGGCTTCGTCATTGGCCCCGCGGTTGGCGGCTATCTTGGCAACTTCCATATTCGTGCTCCTTTCTGGGTCGCCGCGGGCCTTAGCCTGGTCAACTCTCTGTATGGTTTCTTCGTTCTGCCGGAGTCGTTGCCGCCGGAACGGCGAGCCAAATCGGCCTGGCATATGGCCAATCCGCTGCGGTCGCTGACCCTGCTTCGCTCGCACGCGCAACTCGCTGGTTTATCGGTTGTTGTTACGCTCTACTACTTGGCACACACCTCCCTTCCCTCGATGTGGGCGCTGTACACCATGAAGCGCTATGACTGGAGCAAGGGCGACGTTGGCCTTTCTCTTGCGGTCGTCGGAGTCTGCGCGTCTCTGATTTCTGGAGTCTTGGTGGGCCCGTTCGTGAAGCGTTTTGGAGAGCGCCGCAGCGTTCTCTTTGGACTGCTTTGCGGCACTCTGGGCTTTGCGGGATTCGCGCTGGCAACCCGTGGATGGGTGTTGTACGCCGTCATTCCTTTCATCGCTTTGTGGGGCATCGCCGCTCCCGCGGTGCAATCGCTGATGTCGCGCAGAGTGGATCATTCTTCGCAAGGGAAACTGCAAGGAGCGATCAATTCTCTGCGCGCGGTCACCGGAATGGCTGGACCGGTTTTGTTCACGCAAGTCTTTGCGCTGGCGATCGCCCCTGCCACGAGGATCCATCTTCCAGGTGCGCCGTACTATCTCGCCGCCATACTGTTGCTCTCGAGCTTGCTGCAGGCGGTTTATGTGACACGGCCCGGCGCGGAAACCGAACTGCCCGCCGCACAACCGGCAGCTTCTTTCGATCCATCGGATTGAGCCGGCACGGCGCTTCGCCATCTCGCCGGCAAATGCAATTTGCATACAGCCTTCCAATGCTCGCGTGTAGCGGCAAACCATTGAAATGCATCACCATTACAGGCGATAATCTCAACAACGCCACAGACATATCGGCCGCGGTAATACAAGAAAGTCTTGCAAAATGGTTCGAGGCTCTCCGAACAGCGAGAGCGGAGGAGTCCGGTGAGCGAGAGCAAGTCGGAAAACAAGAAGTCGAGGACCGCTGGAGAGAGCAATGGCCGCAAGCGCATGCCTGAGCCTTCGCGGGAATTGTGCATGTGTGGCCATCGCGCCACCTTACATGCAGCTTACCGCTACGCCTGCCAAGCCCCGGGAGAACGCAAGGGCTTTTGCGCATGCATGCGTTTTATTGCGCGCAACTCGCCGCTGGGCAAGAGACTGCGCAGCATCGAACGCGAAAAAATGACTCCAGCCGTCGAGCCGGAGTAACAGTCCGAAAAAGAACTTTCCCGTAGACTCGTGGCTTCTCCTCAAGGCGCTATGGGAAGAAGTCCGCCATGGGCACGCGTGAATCGGCTCCGCCCAGGCCGGAGAAGTTCGTCAGTCCAAGCGCCTCACCGATGGTGCGCAGGATGCTGGCGTGATCGTAGGTATTGTTGTAGTTAGCGGGGTCGCCGGCCGT
>QHYJ01000239.1 GCA_003223255.1 Acidobacteriota bacterium
GACGCTGCCGGTGGTGAGGCCGGTCCGGACCTCACGAGCTCCGAACTCGTCGCGAAAGACATCCGTGGAAACGAAATCGGCCCGGTTGTGCGCGCCGGACGGATTGATAAAGGAATGCCGCTTTTCAACCTCAACGATGCGGATCTAGCTGCCATCGTGGCATTTATTCACGATCAGAAGATCAAGATAACCTCCAAGGAAGGGCGGCGGCGTGCCGTTCAGATGGAAGATTTGCAAACTGGCAGTGCCGAACACGGGAAGGAGTATTTCAACGGGGCCGGTGGGTGCTCGAAATGCCACTCTCCGAGCGCAGACCTCGCCGGCGTAGCGAGCCGGCTTCGGGGACTGGCGCTGCTTCACCGCATGCTCTACCCCGGCGGGGGCCGCGGCGCTGGTCCTGTTGCGGCCGCAGCAACGGTCACGGTAACACCGCCTTCTGGCGAAACGGTGCGGGGCAAATTGGCATATAGCGACGAATTCGTTGTTGGGCTAACTGATTCGTCGGGCTGGTACCGGTCTTGGTTCAAGAGCCGGGTGAAGTTCACGGTCGAAGATCCGCTGCAAGCGCACGTCGTGCAACTCGGAAAATACACCGATGAAACCATGCACGACGTCCTGGCCTACCTGCAAACCTTGCAGTAAGGAGCAGGTGTTCGAGGCGGTTTCCCAGGAGGCAATTGGAAGATGACGGTTAGATACCATGCGTTGCGCCCTGCTGCGGGTTTGATTTTGGTGATGCTTGCGCTCCAGGGCGCGGCACTTGCTCAGGGACTGGATCCCGGTACACTCCTGCAACCTCCAGGCAAGAGTTGGCCGACCTATCACGGCACATACTCGGGTCAGCACCATAGCCGACTGACGCAAATTACTCCGGCGAACATCCACCAGCTTACGCTCGCCTGGGCCTTCGAAACCGGACAGACCGCGCAGGTCAAGTCCACTCCGATCCTTGTCAATGGCATTTTGTACGTGACGACGCCGGACAACGTCTGGGCGCTCGATGCCAGGTCGGCACATCCATTGTGGCACTACACCTATCCGCCGAACCAGGGTCTGCACATCGGCCATCGAGGTGCTGCCATGCACAAGGACTCAGTGTATTTCACGACCCCTGATGCACATCTTATCTCCCTTGATGCTAGAAACGGCAAAATTCGTTGGGACATCGTGATCGCCGACGTAAAGAAGGGTTATTGGACGACAATGGCACCGCTGGTCATCCGCGACCACCTGCTCGTGGGCACTTCCGGCGACTTCGACAATCTTCCCGGCATGCTGAAATCGATTGATCCGGAAACGGGTGATACGCAGTGGACCTTTTACAGTACGCTTCCGCGAGAAGCACCCGAAGCCTTTAGCGGCGGGGCCACTGGCGGAAACATGTGGATCACGGGAACGTATGACCCCCAGCTAAATCTCTTCTATGTGGGAACAGGCAATCCCACGCCAGTGCTGGCCGCAGCGGCGCGGCCCGGCGACAATCCTTGGACGTGCAGTATCGTAGCGCTCAATCCCGACAACGGCAAACTTGTTTGGGGGTTCCAACCTTCGCCCCACGATACGCATGATTGGGATGCCGTAGAGGTTCCAGTTTTGGTGGACGGAAAGTTCAAAGGCACTCCTCGCAAGATGCTGCTGCAAGCATCGCGGAACGGTTATTTCTTTGTGTTGGACCGCACTACTGGAAAAAGCCTGCTTACCACACCCTTCGCTGCCGTCAACTGGTCCACGGGCGTGGACCAGGATGGGCGTCCGATTCCCAATCCTGCGAAGGAGCCGGCCCGCGATGGACGTCTAATTGCCCCGGACGAAGGTGGTGCGACTAACTATCGCTCGCCTAGTTTTGACGCTCAAACCGGTCTGTTCATCGTCAGCGCGCAGGATAGCTACGGTATCTATTTTTCCAAGCCCGAGCATGGCGAGTATGGTTGGGCGGGCGCAGATTACGGACTCTTCGGCAAAGGGACACTTCGAGCGATCGATTATCAAACCGGGAAAATCCGTTGGACCCACGACCTGGGCGGGGGAGCTTCGGGCGCAGGTGTTTTGACTACGGACTCGGGATTGACATTCACAGGGGACTCTGTTGGCAGCGTTCTTGCCCTCCGGACGCGCGATGGCACAACGTTGTGGCATTCGCGCATCGGACGCGTAGGAAATTCTCCCATTACGTATGAACTTGACGGCCGGCAATACGTCCTTGTTGCGAGTGGCGGAACGCTTTATGCGTGGGCGCTTCCCGACCGGCCTGTCGCCATGGAGCGAGGCAGGAGATCGCACTGACAAGCAAGTTGTGCTGGCTTAATGGACAAAACGCGTATGCCTACCGAAAACTCAGCCACTGAGGACTATCCTGCAAGGCACGCTCAGAGCGGTCATCGGGACGCCTCCGAACTCACGGCGTTTGCTTGCCGCTCTTCTCGTCAAATGTGTTCACAACGGATCCGTACAAGTGGCCGCTCGGCATCTCAATTCAAGCCGCTAGGCGATGACTACCGGATGGTCGCAAGACCGGAAATTGGCCGATTACTTCAGACTGGCCCGTTACTCGCTCAATTGCCCCAGTTGAGCGCTCTCAAGTCGCCAACGCTGCGATTGCTGTTGACATTCGACACCAAGAGAGCATAACTTGTTGTCGGGCGTCGACATCAATGGATTCATCCCGACTCGATCTTCTCCAGGGCACGCTTGATTTGCTGATCCTGCGTGCGCTCCGTTCTGGCGCGATGCACGGGTGGGCAATTTCTGAGCGCATTCAGCAGATTTCACAGGACGTTTTGCGGGTGAACCAGGGGTCCCTTTATCCCGCGCTCCATCGGCTTGAACACCGTGGTTGGATCAAAGCCGAGTGGGGTGTCTCGGAGCTGGGCCGACGAGCGCGCTTCTACTCGCTCACTGCTTCTGGCCGAAAACAGCTCGAAATCGAGGCGGTGAACTGGAGCAAGCTTACCGATGCCATTGCGAGGGTGTTAAGGATGGCGTGATATGTGGTGGAAGGACTGCGGTCTGCGACTGCGCGCATTGTTTTTTCGTCGCCGGATGGATGAAGAGCTGCAAGAAGAACTACAGTTTCATATCGATATGCAAGCGCGGAAGAATCAGCGTAACCAATCGGACAGGGAAGCGAAGCGACAGGCACGATTGCAATTTGGCAGTGTCGTTCGCGCAACGGAAGAATGCCGCGAAGAAAGAGGTATATCTTCAATCGGGATCGCGGCAAGGGATCTGCGCTTCGCCCTCCGCATGCTGCGCAAATCTCCCGGATTCGCGGCGGTCGCCATCCTCACTCTTGCGCTCGGCATCGGCGCCAACACCGCCATCTTCTCGGTCATCAATTCCGTGCTGCTCAGCAATCTTCCCGTCAAGGACCCGCAACAGCTCGTCTTTCTCACAAATCCCGACGAGCAAGGTCTCGAAATCGGCTTCGCCGATGGCAACCGGGATTTCGTTACCTATCCCGAATTTCAGCAATTGGAGCAGAACAATCAGGCGTTTTCCGGCGTGCTCGCGGCTTCTAACTTCACCGCCCGCATCTCTGTCGAACTCCAAACCGCCGATTCCGCCGCGAACGGCGCTCCCGCGCGTATCAGCATGATCAGCGGTTCCTACTTCTCTGTTCTCGGCGTGACTCCCATTCTCGGCCGCGCGTTCGGACCTGAAGTCGACAAGCTGCACGACGCGAATCCCATTGCCGTGATCAGCTATGCGTTTTGGCAAGATCGCTTCGGCGGCGCCCGCGACGTGATCGGCCGCAGAATTCGCATCCTGAACACCTCATACGAGGTCGTCGGAGTCGCTCCGCTACAATTTCACGGCGAGACCGTGGGTGCCAATCCTGACATCTGGGTGCCGCTCACGATGCAGAGCGAAGTTTTCCCTGGGCAAGATTACCTCTCAGAGGAGACGAGCCCATTCCGCAAAACCGAATGGTTGCAAGCAATCGGCCGCCTGAAGCCAGGAGTCACTTTGGCTCAAGCCAAAGCCAGCATCGAAGTCGAGTTCCACCAGATGATTGAAACGCAAGCCGGCGGGATGTCTGAGGAAGAGAAACGACAATTCCTGAATCAGCACCTTGCCGTCACACCCGGCAGCCACGGCGCCTCTACTCTCCGCGGCGATTTTGGCAAGCCGCTGCTAATCCTGATGGTTGTCGTGGGCCTGATTCTTCTGATCACCGGCGCGAACATCGCCAACATTCTCCTGGCCCGCTCCGCCGCGCGTCAGAAAGAAATTTCCATACGCGTAGCTTTGGGCGCCAGCGGGTCACGCCTGTTTCGACAGGTGCTCACCGAAAGCATCCTGCTCGCCGCCATTGGCGGTGCAGTTGGCCTGCTCCTGGCCCAATGGGCCGATGCTGCTCTGTTGCGCATGGTCTCAACCACGTCAAATCAGGTTCGCCTCGACGTTCATCCGAACCCTGCCGTTCTTGCGTTCACCTTTGGTGTCACATTGCTGACTGGAATTCTCTTTGGCCTTACTCCCGCCTTTCAGGCGACGCGGGTGGATCTGAAGGGCACGTCCCGCGGCGTAGCAGGCGCCACTGCTCGACCGGGCCGGGTGTCCACGGGCAAGATTCTCGTCGTCGCGCAGGTCTCCCTGTCGCTGCTGCTTCTCGTTGTGGCTGGGCTATTCGTGCGCAGCTTTCGCAATTTGTCAGAGACGCAGCTCGGTTACGACCGCGACCATTTGCTGGAATTCTTTGTGGACCCACTCTCTTACGGCTACCGCCCTACCGAGATCCCTGCACTCGATCGGAGCATTCTGCTTAGAATTGATGCCATGCCCGGCATCGGTGGCGCGACTCTAATCGATAATCCCCTGATGAGTAGCCGGGATTCCAATTCGCCCGTCGCCATCGAAGGGCAGAAGCCATTGCCGGGTAACAATGCGGATGCGCGCTGGGACATGGTCGGCCCCCATTTCTTCTCAACCACCGGAATCCGCATTCTCGAAGGCCGCGAAATCACCGACGGCGATAGCGGCAATGGACAGCGCGTTGGCGTGATCAACGAGACTATGGCCCGCAAATTCTTTCCGCGCTCCAATCCAATTGGTCAGCGGGTGTTTGTCCAGACCACATCGGGCCAAGCTCCCTTTATCATCGTCGGGGTGGTTCAGGATTCGAAACAGCACGGCGCGAGAGAGAAGCCATTTCCGCGCTTTTACGTTCCTTATTTCAACCCTATCGGCAACGACTGGACAGCGGGGGCTGCGATCATCGTTCGCACGGCTCGCGATCCTTCCTCGGTCTCGTCCGCGATTCGCAATGTGGTGAAGCAAGCGGCCCCTAATCTGCCTACCGTCGCCATGGAGACCATAGACCAGCGTCTCGCTGATTCGCTTGTCACTGATCGCATGATCGCCGATCTCTCCGGCGCATTCGGCATGCTGGCCGTCATCCTCGTTTGCATCGGACTCTACGGAGTCATAGCCTACGCGACGTCTGGCCGCACCAACGAAATCGGCATCCGCATCGCTCTGGGTGCGCAGCGCAGCGGCATCCTATGGCTCATTCTTCGCGAATCGTTGCTGCTCGTGCTGATTGGAGCCGCCATTGGAGTGCCGCTGGTTTTCGCCGCCAGCAAGTGGATTTCCAGCCTGCTCTTCGGCTTGCAACCAGCCGACCCGGTCGCGCTGGCGTTCGCGATTGCACTGATGTTCCTCATCGGCGTTCTGGCCAGCTACATCCCGGCCCGCCGCGCCACCCGCGTCGATCCAATGGTTGCCCTGCGGCAGGAGTAGCTTGCGAACTGTATAGCCCCTGAGAAATCAGCGCGATTGGACGATTAGTCGGCTAGCCTTACCTTGGGATTACTTCCCGCTTGCCCGTGATCCCCCCGAAATCGGAGGGTGAGCCAGTGAAATCTCCAATTTCCTAGAATGGGGCATGTGAATTGCTTGCAAGTCCGCCGTCATCCGGCCGCAGGAAGACGATCGTCAGAGCGCACAAATGCGCGCTGCTATTGTTCCAGTTTACGTCAGGGGTGTGGTACGCCCGGTGGGTACGGCCCTTTTGAGGTATCCCACGGTATGACGTGCCCATCTTCCGCCGCGCGACGTACTTCTTCGGGGGTCAATGGCGTCAGCGGCTCTCCTGGACGGACGCTCCGGGCGCGAAGGAAATTTTCAAAACCTTGACGCGAGAACAGGTAATACCCGCGGATGGGCTTGTCTCCCGTATTGGTTATCCCCACCCACGTTTCTCGCGGGATGAAAACGATCGAGTGTGGACCTGCCACGGCTCGCTTGTCGCCAACGGTTACCGTTGCACCGCCTTCTTCAAAGATGACCACCTCTTCGGAGTTGTGGTGTTTGTGGAACGGAATCATCGCACCGGGATTTAGAATTTCGTATCCAACGTAAAAGTCTTCGGCGTTTCCATTCTGCTTGTCGATTTTGATGATGAATCCGGGAACGGAAGCTGAACCGGCGGGTCCTCCAGGGCGGCGCAACCTGTGCTCGCCATCGTCTTCCTGGAGAATCAGGGATATGGGAGGCGATGGGCTGGGCGTGCTAGCCGCCGTCGATTGTGGAGCCTGAGTGTTCTGAGCACGAACAAGAAGTACACCAAGGGTCGCACTCGTGAGTGCAAAAAACACCGATAGGGTGCGAAACGGCATGAGCCCTCCGGTTAACGTGGATTTGGGCAGGAGTATAGTGCCCCAGAAGGTCTTGTACAACAGTCGTTTTGAGATGGGGTACAGCCTCAGTATCAGCCGCCTAGGGATACCGCCATGCCAATCACTTTTTCTGATGCCACTTGCCAATCCCCGAATTGTCGGCAAGCGTTATCTTACCTCATTACGGAAGGGTTCTTCGTCACTCGACCGGAACAGCGAAGTTTGCGCAACTTAGTTGATTAATTCTCTTGTCCCCCAGCGATATCGCACGATTAACTAACCCCAGCAACGCTATAGCCACAACAACGCCGGTGTAGCAGAGGATTCCCGAGACTAGAAGTTATCTCATAAATGGTTTTGTGGCAGGAAAACCACAAACGGGCTGCAGTGGAATCAGGCGGAAAGTGATGATTTGGCTGAGTTTGACTGGTTTCATCCTGTAAGTGCCGTCCTTTCCGCGATGTCCAAGCATTTATGAGATGGCTTCTAGACTCATAGACGAATCGAGAAGAGGCGCCGTGGAACCCGACAGCTACACGCCGTAGAAATAGAACGTTCACGATTTTTCCAAGTTCGTTGCCCATCGCTGGTCGCGTTGTTCCTTGGTGGTTTCCTCAATACGTGAAGCAACTGTCCACGTATGTCCCTGTGGGTCCATGATCCATCCCATTCGGTCTCCCCAGAACTGGTTCTGAACTGGGTACAGAATCTTTGCGCCTGTGCCGACTGCCCGCTCCACGACTTGATCCACATCGTCGACGTAAACAAAGATTCCAACCGACGAGCTGCCATCAAGCTGCGGCGCGCGCGCGGGGAAACCCGGCCATTCCGCTTCGATCATAATCATTTCACCGCTGATGGCCATCAGTCCATGCGCCACCTTTCCATCAGGACCGGGACGGCGGTTCAGTTCGAGTGCGCCAAAGGTGTGGCTACAGAATTCCATTTCGGCTGCCGCATCTCGACAAAATAAACGCGGCATTACGATAGACGAATTCTCCGGAATGCCTTTCTTCGCGTCCATAGCTCCTCCGAACGAAAGAAACCTCGCTGATCGGGAATGCTGGATCGGGCTCTTTTTACTCTGTTTGTCGCATTGGTGCAACGTTTCTGGCAACCGCCGCTGGATGCTGGGCGGATTAGGCAGTATGCAGGCCCAAAACGAGTAGTGTTCTTGATCCGCCCCGGATCGTCGGCCACCCTTCCGCAATCTCAAGGATTCGGCTCGATACCGATATGGTCATTGACCGCTGATCGAATCCGCTGCTTGCAGCCAAGATAACGTTCGGTCGTTTGAACTGAGATATGCCCCAAGAGCAATTGGATCTGCTCCAACTCGCCTCCCGAAGCATGGCAGAGCCGAGCACAGGTCCGTCGCAGATCGTGTGGCGCCAACTTCGCCACGCCGATGCGCTTGGCGGATTCCTTCACAATGTGCCAAACCGCCTTCACCG